>CBFIBI010000080.1:0-10673 GCA_965660725.1 Opitutales bacterium | reverse complement strand
CGGTGACCACATTGCACTAAAATGAATTACTTAAATCTTATGAAATTATTACTTATATTAATTACCATGTTTTCAATAGGGTGTTCACCAAAAGTGACTGTATCCCCGATGGATCGTGCTCATCATTTTGATTACCTCATGAAAAGCGACCGGGATACTTTGGCGGTGAAAATGTTCGATCATGCTTATTTCAGCCGTGAAGCATCCAGAGGGGGCCGTGGTGTAGGTGGAGGAGGATGCGGATGCAATTAAAAAGAAATTTTCGGAGTCTCCCTTGGCTATCGGTCCTTTTGTTACTGCAAAGATCACCGGCAATTCCTTGGGCAAAAAATATAATCCTTTCTTTCGGCAGTGTGGCGGAAAAAGTATGGTCTTGGAAAATGCTTCTTCCAGCATCAGCTTATGCGGGAACCTGGCACGCCTTATCGGGGGCAACCACTTACGTCACTTCCAACCAGACCGTTTCATCATCTCTTACTTCAGGTGATTCGTTCAGTTTCAGCTTCTACAATCATGGATACAAAGCATACAGCTATAAAGTTGAAAATTTACCAAACGGTTTGTCTTATAATAACAGTATAAGCGGACCTAAAATTACTGGTACCCTCCCAGCCGCGGGTACATATAATATCAGCATTACCGGTTACCGTTATCCTGAACTCTCTGGAAACCAGACCCCCATTTACACGCTTTCCCTTAATGTAAAGGAAGCAGAATCTTCCACTACAACTGAAAATAACCCATCATCTGCCTCCTTGTGGTCTGACTCCAACACCAGTTCCATCGGAAACGGATGGTATCGCTCCTCTTGGTTTGGTGATTTTTTTGGTAATTCAGGAGGATGGACTTACCACCTAAACCATGGATGGCTATACCTGAACGGAAATGAAGAAATTGGTTTTTGGTTTTATGATGAAACTCTAGGCTGGCTCTACACTGGCAAAAATCTGTTCCCTAAATTATACCAAAATTCCAATGCCACTTGGCTTTATGATCAGTCGGACACGACTTCCCGTAAATTTTGGGATTATTCAAGCGAATCTTACTTAACGCCTGTCAAGAATTAGCTACCAATCCTTCCGCAATTAGAGGTTTGTAATTTTATAACTGTTCAAGTTCACGACTAGCTTGCTTGACGGAATCCTATCCTTCTTTCAAAGTTCATATTCGTGAAAGCTCCACTTTGTATCTGGACTGTTTTTTTCATCTCAACGCTCTTTGTTTTTGGAGCAGAGAAAAACATCATTTTTTTTATCACCGATGACCAGTCGCCCACCCTCGGTTGTTATGGGGATCCGATTGCCAAGACACCTGCAATTGATGTACTTGCGAAAGACGGCACCCTATTTACCAATGCCTTTGCTACCACGGCAAGCTGCTCGGCTAGTCGGTCGGTAGTAATGAGCGGGCTCCATAACCATGCTAATGGTCAATACGGTCATCAACACGCCTTTCATAAATTTTCAAGTTACTTTAATGTAATCGGATTATCCCTCCCGCGTAATCTCACAGACGCGGGCTATCGAACTGGACACATTGGCAAGTACCATGTCTCTCCTGAAGAGGTATTTCGGTTTGAAACTTATCTAAAAGGAAACTCTCGAAATGCAGTTCAAATGGCCGAGCAAACAAAGGAATTCATTACCGCTAAAAGGGATCAACCTTTCTTTCTTTATTTCGCTACTTCCGACCCGCATCGAGGCGGCGGGAAAGATAAGAATTCGAAAAGAACGCTCAAGCCCGACTTGTTCGGTAATAAGCCGGACGGGAAATCTCACGACGGAGTTGAAGAGATCTTTTACAATCCGAAGGATGTGCCTATCCCCCACTTTCTGAGCGACACCCCGGAAACCAGGGAGGAACTCGCTCAATACTACCAAAGTGTTTCACGTATTGATCAGGGTTTAGCTCGGCTCATTGAAATTCTGAAAGAAGCCAAGCTCTACGATAAAACCATGATCGTATTTACATCTGATCACGGAATGGCATTCGCAGGTGGCAAAACCACGGTCTATGAAGGCGGATTAAAAGTCCCCTTTGTCGTGCGCAACCCTTATGAAAAAAACCGTGGAATAAAACACTCCGCGCTCATAAGCCATATTGATATCACACCCAGCCTGCTTGACTTTGCCGGTGCCTTGGAAATTCAAAAAAACCGTCCTAAAAGTTGGGGAGATCCCAAAAAGTCATTCCCTCCTCCCCAAACCGGTGGTCCTAAAGACAACCGAGGAGTTACAGGAAAGCTCTCTTCTTATCATGGTAAATCCTGGCTTTCCATACTGGGGCATTCCACCAAAAAACATTGGAATGAAATTTTTGCCTCCCATACCTTTCACGAAATACAAATGTACTATCCCATGCGCGTCATTCGGGATGATCAATACAAATTGATATGGAATATCGCTCATCCACTACCCTATCCCTTTGCTTCCGACCTCTGGGTTGCAAGTAGCTTTCAGGCACAGTATCAGAAATCAATGAGTGCACCTTATGGCCAGAAAACGGTTCGTGACTATATTCATCGCCCGGAATTCGAATTCTTTAAAATCGATCAAGATCCACACGAATCTAAAAATCTGGCTGGTCACTCAAAACATACCGCCATGTTCGAGCTGTACAAAAAGAAATTAAAATCAGCCCAATCCAAATTTCACGATCCTTGGATTATGAAATGGAATTACGAATAAAGATTGATCCTTTACCATTTTCCGTACATCGGATTGGGGAGAAGAAAATTTATTTTACCAAACTCCTTCGACACATCACTCGGAAAGTCTCCCATCTGGTCACCCAAATATCCGATCACATTCAAAGGACCGACCTTTTTCATTCGGCCTGTCCCATCAGTCACTTCTTTCCTCCTCACCTCCTTAAGATCATGCTTATCACGCCTGAGCAAAAATAAATCCATTGGATCCAGTACCCCGAGCAATCGGAGGTTTTCCCGGGTTGGTTTAAGGTTATCATTCATCCGATTGCTCAGGAAGACCACCCGGACACCCTTTTTCCTGACCGCACTCAAAAATGCCCTTGCCCCTGGGATCAGTCCAGCCTCCTCCCGCTTCACCCAGTCCGACCATGAATCCTGAGTAAAGCTCAGACCAGCCTTCCATCGCTCCACCTGATAAAGACTGTTATCCAGTACAGTCTCATCCAGATCCACCACCACCGCCAGGTTTTTTGAACCCTTTTCCATCTTCACCTGTCTGAGTATAGCCCCGGTAGCCTGACGGAACAATTGCTCGCACAAAGTCTTGTACTCTGCTGACTGACGAACCCAGCGGACATCATTGGGCATTTTTTGCCCACCCGCAACAATTTGGGATCCAATTAGAAAAAGAAATGAAATGAGAATTCTGAACTTCAATTTACTAAACATATGATCATCCACTATTGGTAATTCAAGGTCGCGGTTACGGGATAATGATCGGATGGATATCTACCATTCTTATTGGTTCGGTTGATCTCCGCGGATAAAACCCGAAAATTCGGACTGCATAATACCCAGTCAATCCGATTGCCGATCAACCGACCCGTCCATGCTGTGAATGTACTTTCCTCCTCCGTCCGCTTAGGATGTGCCGATCGAAAAGTATCGATTAAATCAGCCCCGACCAGAAATTGATATGGTCTACTTCCCTCGCCCGAATTAAAATCTCCGGTAATCACTACATGTGCTCCCTTTTCCAAATCGAGTACTCGATTTTTAATAATTTTGGCTGCCTCTTCGCGTGCCACTTTACCCCGGTGATCAAAGTGAGTGTTAATCAAGACCAGTTCCCCCCCCTCTACCTGCTTATCCTGAAGACGAACTATATTCGCAATACGGGGCAGGGATGAATCCCAACTCTTACTGCCCGGTTCATTCTCGGTTTCCGAAAGCCAGAAGGTTGACTTTTCGATCGCTTCGAAACGGTCCTTTCGAACCATCACCGAACATGCCTCGCCATCTTTCGGATCCAACAACCGGCTTCTCCCGTAATAAAAATATTCTGGAAAATTTCTCCTAAGGTATTCCTCCTGCATCGGAAAAACTTCCTGTAAACCAAGAAGGTCCGGTTTATAATCACGAATTGTATTAACTACCAAATCCTTACGCAAATCCCATCGATTATCCCCATCATTAGCCACCCCTAAACGGATATTAAAACTCATTACCCTAAGCGTACCCTCATGGCTCTTCTTACCATAAAGTCTCTCGCAAAAGACCGAGGAAGTCATGCAAAGCATGAAAAGGAAACTGAAGAAAAACTCTTTTATCGTTTTCAATCAATGAGTCAGTTTGAGTACTTCATTCACTAACTTCGCAATTCCCTTTCTCACATCGGTAACACCCGGCCCGAGCATATAAGCCGGTGTACTCACCACTTTGTTCTCAAAGTCCACCACGACATCATCAACAGAACACTCTGTGTGCTTGGCTCCACATTGAGTAAGTGCCGATGCTGTGTCCTGATCATTACCAATTGTAAGGACAACCCCTTCACCACCCAGCGTAAGGGCTCCCACACTTGCCGGAGTTATACAAATAAATCCGATGGGTTTCCCCAAGGCATGGGTACTACGAACCACAGAAACCACAGATTCCTCCACCTCTGCCTCCGGGCCACGCACCGCAAAATCAGAAAGGTTTTTCGCTCCGCCAAAACCACCGGGAAAAACAATCGCATCAAAATCCGATGGATCATACTCGCCCAGTTCAGAAATCTTCTCTCCGCCCCTCGAGATCCGTGCACTCTCCACCAAAACATTTCGGGTTTCACCCTCCCCCACATTTCCCGTGCAATGATTGATCACATGCATCTGTTCCACATCAGGAGCAAAGCAATGCCAGGATGCACCCTCCTCCTCAATAGCCAGAAGTGTCAGCACTGACTCATGGATTTCCGTCCCGTCAAATACCCCACACCCGGACAGGACAACGGCTACTTTTTTTTTCGGATCGTTCATAATCTTAAATAATGTTTTAATTCAGTTCGTATTCAAAACCATAACCAACAAGATTATTCAGTTACAATAGAAATAAATAATTTTATTACATTACTAAAAACAAGTCATGATGAATCTCTAAAGGTTATACAGGTTACAGGGTTCACCCGCTTTTTCCATAGCCCATTGTAACCATGACAAAGTGATCGGTTCTTCAATGGTCATGTACAATACATCCGAACCGGAAAATGCTCCCTCGTACCTCTTTAGGCTCCCTAATACTTCATCCGCTTTTGGGTTGATGATCCCAGGTTTCAATCGGTCGATCAAATGAGCAAACTCGGCCGCCGGGCTGTAATTGTGTGCCCATTGATCGATAAAGTATTCAAAGTCCAATTCATCATCCAACTCTGAGCGACTCAGATTGCAGGTAATTTCATTCAAACGATTCTTGATATCCTGATCGGTGTAACCCTCATATTCTTTCAAATATTTCCTCCATGTGGGAATCTCTGGAAAACAGTTTGAAGGCTTGCCCAGATGAAGGGTTTTGCACCCATCGAGATAAATTTGATGTTTTGCTTTTTTACGGTTTTGTAAGAACGGTGAACCCTCTCGTTCGAAATATCCGAGTGCTTTTTCCACAAATGAATCGGGGATCATTCCCGGTCTTTTAAGATCTCGATTTCCTCGAATAAAAAAATACTCACTCATTTTCCTCTTCCTCCTCATCTATCTTAAAATCATCCAATTCTTCTTCCCCTTCCGTATCATCAAGAAAGCACACCTCATTTCCTTCGTCATCATAACCCCAGCTTATTTCATCCCTCCATGCCCATGGGTCTTTGACAATCCCAGAATCAAGGCATTCTGCCCATCCTTGTAAGTACATAGCATCACGCTCCCAATGATTTATTATCAAACTCTTTAAGTCGCATTCGATCTCTGCTCCCTCTGGCAAATCTCCAATGGTTATATCAAGATAGCCCTCGACATCATTGCTGTCATACGAAGCAGTTACCACATACCTATCATAATAAGGAACCCAGGAAATATAGTATCTCACCGGCCAGCTGTATCCCGGACCGGAATCAGCCCAATTAATCGAAAGAACAAGTACCGGATCACTACGGAATCCTCTTTTCGGTAACTCTCCCTGAATCTCTTCTTGTCTGGTATGAAAAACCTTTCCGTTTCCATAGCTTCCCCAAGTTGGCAAACTCGATCGAATGGGAGCTAAAGCAATCCTTGCCACTGCATTGCTAAGGGCTTGCCACTCGCTTCTATCTCCACGACCCGGTCGGCAAATGATCCCATTTTCTGATTCATCGTAATCATTTTCAAAAGGAATTATTTTAAACGGATCAATCTTCCGGGCATTGACTGGCAATTTCTTTTCCATATCCAAGTACTTTGCTAAAATCGCATGCTCCCTAGGGTGAAAATATTCAACCAGAGTTTTTGAATTTATACGCTTGGATGGTTCATTGACCTCGGACAACCGGTTTGCACTCATATATTTAATCTCCTTTTTTAATTGGTTTTTAATCGAATTAATTAAAAACATGTCAAAACATCAAATTCATGACCAACCAGGTTAATGTCATATGTGTCATATAGGTAAATCAAGAAGCACACGAATTTGCCCCGAAAGGATGAGTAACTAGAAATTATACAATGAAATCCAAACAGTCCAACAATCCTGTAACTAAGGTTAAAAATCCTGAGCCTGCGAAAGACAGCTCAGACTGGATTATTTGGGCCGCATGGGCAGATAGGATTACATTTGAAGAAATTCACAAAGTCACCGGCTTAAATGAAAGCCAGGTCATCGATCAAATGCGAAAATCATTGAAACCCGGAAGTTTTCGACTTTGGCGAAAACGGGCATCAACAAAAAGCATTAAACATCAAAAGTTATTTAAATACCGCAGGCAAAATGACCAAGCTTATCGGTTCAAAAATTAGTTAGCGTGTAGAGCTACTAATCATCTAAATTTAACGAGCACCTGATCGTATCCGACTTGTCTTGTGTACGATTCTTCTTCTTCAATTCTGGCCTTACAAGAAGTCATTTCTACTTTTCTTACCTGCTCAGACATTGCCTTTAGTAAGCTTCTTATAATTAAACGAGCTTGTGCGGCTCCCAAGCAATTATGGATTCCATACCCAAAACCGATGTGCGGGTTGGGTACCCGGTCAAGAATAACTTGATCCGGATTTTTAAAAACAGTACGATCTCGGTTGGCAGATGGCCAACACAGTCCAATTCGACTTCCCGCAGCAATCTCATAATCACCAATCTTGGCAGCATGCGGACAGCTTCGACTTATTGCAGTTAGGGGACTTACATACCTGACAAATTCCTCACAGGCAGTCATAATATGTTTTTCATCATGTCTCAAAAAATTAAGTGCTTCAGGATGTTCACTAATATAAACGATAATACTGCTGACCACATTGATAACAGTATCCTTTCCCCCCGCGAAAGTAACATTGGCAATTCCCTGCTTTTCTTCAAAAGTCAATTTATTCCCTCTGCACTCTACATCATTTAACATGCTAAAAAAATCATCACCGGGATTCTCTTCCGCTTTGGAAAACTGCTCAGCAGTGTATTCCTCTAATCCGCTCCCCTCTGTCAGTGCATGTAATCCCCATTCTCTCCATACCTCCGCCTCAGATTCCGGTACATTTAACAAGCGGGCTAATGCACGGCATTGCAAAGGAAGTGCAAAGTCATGGACTGCTTCAATCTCTCCCCGCCCGATCAAATTCGCGACCATAGCATAAATCATCTCAGCCATATCCACCATATATTCCAACTGTGTAGGGCGTTTAAAAAAAGGCTCCACTAAGGCTCTGTAATCGGTATGATCCGGTGGATCCATCTCAATTGGAATTTGCCGCATTGTACGCATCCCCTCCTCTGAATGTGGAACTACTTTAAAGGGATGATCACTACTAAAGTTTTGCCAATCTTTTACGGTTTTACGCAGATCTTTAAGCCGAAGCACAAAAGGTATTGTTTCTCCATTAAATTGGGTGATTTTTATTCCCGTTTTCTCACGGGATTCATCAAAAGGATCTAGTTCCACAGGCATGGACTAATCTACTCTCTCTGGGCGCAATTTAATCTAATGACTCGAAATAAATGTTATATCATACTTTTTTCTTCATCTCTTCCTCAAGCCGGTCAATAATTGCTAAGTTTGAAAAATTTATTTCTACACGGATTAACTTTCCCTCTCTTGAAACGCTATGACCATCAACCAAATCATTCATTCGTTCATTCTTTGCCACTTTCATCTGCATCATGGCGAATCCTCCATTAATCATTTGTTCTATATGAATAGACGACTCTTCCGAATTGGTCTCAATCAAGGCGATAACCTTAATTGATCCTTCTTGATCTCCAATAACCATTCCACAAGAATCAATTTTGTTCGCCATAAAACCTATTCGGCTATCCAATTCAGTAATTTTTGAAACCCCTTTGATATTAGCAAATAATAAAAAACCAGGAGCAGTTATGGAATCTGATAATGATCTGAGCAATGCATGCTCTGAAGCACCAGCACCTTTACCATTCGCAAGCGCAATGCCCTCTGATACATAACCGCCATCTGGGCCAAATACGATCTTATCCTTTTTAAGAACGCTAAATGCTAATGGACAACGACCTTTATCCGTTGAGAAAACGGTTTTCTTTCCATACTTTGTTTCCTCTATGTAGTCCCTTGATCGAGTTACTTTCGTAACAACAGATGCATCAATTCCACCTTCCAGAATACCGATTCCTTTATGTTTTTCGCCATTTCCAAACATCGTAAAATTTGAGAGTTCCATCACATCAACTCCAAACTTTTTCTTCACTTCTTTTATTTTCAACTTCATCTCTGGCACTTTTTCGAGCGAATCTTCAAAAAAAGAACCGATCTCTGAATTTCTCATAGAATCAAAGTCAATATGCATAAGCCAATTTGAGCCTTCTGAAACTTTTTTTAACTCTAACTGTTTTGCATTAGTAGAACTGCATAGAAAGAAGATCAGTAATGAATTTAATATTTTCATGGTATGAATCACGAGGGTTTGGATTTAATAATGTAAAGGCAGAAGAAATCCACTCTCTCACATATTTATGATAAATCCATCAAAAATTTCCAAAAAAGGTTTCTCCATCTTTAATTGAGATATTTGACTACCCTACTTTCATTCGCTAAGATTGAAAATGTGCTTAATTATGAAATTTCACATCCGAAGGTTCTGAGCTTATTTTTTGTTTTCAATTTTTTATTTTTCCAAAACTGCATTGCAGAACAAAGAACAGATTGGCATTGGCATCAGGAATTCCCATGGATTTATAGCGATAAAGAACAGGATTGGCACTATCTTAAAGCCGGTACAGATGGAAAGTTTTATCTTTATAAAAATTCTCTTAAAGCATGGTATTTTTTCGACTCAACTAATAAGCTTTGGACAGCTTATTCCTCGGAATCCGAGACAGAAAATATATCAGAAAAAAATCTGTCAGAAAAACAAAGTACCTATTCAAACTATGGCACTGTTCAATCCCTTTCACTGGTAGTTGATGGTATTTCACGGGAGTATCTGCTTTATATCCCTTCATCCTATGACGGAAAAAACAAGCTTCCCATTCTTTTTAACTTTCACGGGTTTGGTGGTACTGCAACCGATCATATGAACACTGCTGATATGCGAACACTCGCAAATACAGAAAAGTTTATACTTGTTTACCCCCAGGGTTCTTTGATTGGAGGCTACAGTCATTGGAACGCATCGCCATCTGGCGGAGATAACAAAAGCTCAGCTAATGACACTGGCTTTTTTGAGGCGATGCTAACTGCCATCTCTTCTGCCTACAAAGTAGATTCGACTCGCGTATATGCATGTGGTTATTCCAATGGTGGATTCTTTTCCTACTTCCTTGCTGGCAATAACAGTAATCTTGTGGCTGCAGTTGGGTCCGTTTCTGGTACCATGCTTGATGGCAACCCAACGCCTGCTAACAAAACTCCAGTCATTAGTATACATGGAACTTCTGATACAGTGGTGCCCTTCACAGGAGGAAGTGGATACACAGCGATTCCAGATGTACTAAGCTACTGGGCAAATGAGAATGGTGCTAACCCTACTCCTATTACAACAAATTTAACATCTGGTTACACCACCGTAGAAAAATCCTCATTCTCTGATAGTTTCTCGGTCGTCTGGGTTGAAGCCTACAAAATAATTGGAGGTGAACATGTCTGGTTCAAACTCGACCTTAATGGTTCTGACACAAATCAATTAATTTGGAATTTCTTTTCCAAACATAACTTAAACGGTCCAATCAGCACCGAATAAATAATATTCTATTCACCAATACAGATCATTTCTTTCAAAGTGCGGGCAAAAATCTTTCCATCCGCATAAGCTAATCCAGATAATGACCAAGTCTCCCCTGCCCGACCCAAGTCATTGATAGAAGCAAGTGCATCCATATCCAAAGTCTTTGCATTCCATTTAATCACATAAACCATACCCACCATTGTCGGAAAATAAATCAGATCTCCAATGACAATTGGAGGAGCCGAGGACACATGCCCCCATCCACTCCCTGCATTCCTTTTATCCATCGTCGCCTTAAAGCCCTCCGCATTTTTCATATCATTGGGGATCGTCTTACCCCACAAGACTTCTTCCTCTTTTCCCTTCTGACGAATTACCTGAGCGGGAACTTC
>CBFIBI010000079.1:0-10697 GCA_965660725.1 Opitutales bacterium | reverse complement strand
CCTCCCTCGTTATTGGTCTGTGTATTCCGATGGAAAGCCGTGGCTACCAATTGTTCCTGCGAGGGGTTAGGCAATAAATCCCCAGCTAACTGTTCGATGGTAAATTGATCAAATGGAAGGTTATTGTTGAAAGCTCTGATCACATAATCACGGAAGCCCCAAATGGTTCGGGGACGATCATCCGCATACCCGGCAGAGTCTGCATAACGGGCCAGATCAAGCCACATTCTCGCCCAATGCTCGCCGAACTCCGAACGGGCAAGTAAACGATCCACATATCTATTATAAGCGTCTGGGCTTTTATCAGAAAGATATTCATTCAGTTCTACCAAGGTTGGAGGTAACCCGATTAGGTCGAGTGAGACCCTTCTCGCCAAAGTTCGCTTATCAGCAGCTTCACTTCTGGATAGCCCCTCTTTTTTCAATCGTTGGTCGATGAAGAAATCAACCGGGTGTTCTTTTTCAGGAACTTCAGCTCGTACTGGTGACTTGTAAGACCAGTGTTTATCATATTTGGCTCCCTGTTTTATCCACTCGGTAAGCAGTGCAACTTCCTCTTCGCTCAATCTCTCACCCCTGCCCTTAGGCGGCATCAATTCCTGATCCCCGTCTTCCAAAGTAACCCGAAATAAAATCTCACTGTCTTCTGGATTACCAGGAATAATAGCAGAATAGCCATCGATGTCTCGGGTTGCCCCCTCAAAAGTATCTAAACGAAGCCCAGCTTCACGATGTTGCTCATCCGGTCCATGACAGGCAATGCATCGGTTGGATAGCAGTGATTTAATCTGTGCATTAAAATCAATATCTTGCTTGGCAAAAACAAAGACGGGAAACAAAAGAAATGTCAGATAACGAACCTTCATAAATCAATAAAATCTTACTTTTAAAGATATACTAATCGATGTGAATCTAATTTCAACGATTTGATTAAAGTTTTAATCGCTAGATTCAGGCAATAATTGATCTATATTATCATATCGAATTATTTGAGATTTGAAACTATGTTTTATTAATGTGAACATCACTATTCTAATAGAATATCAAATGAAATAGAATCTATCTTGTATAATATAATTTTAAATTTGTATTATACCAACAATGATCAATCGCTTTAAAATTATAACTTGTTCAATAATCTTTTCCATCTTTGTGATTGGAATTATTATTTATTTTGCTTCTAACCGCCCCAAGTCGGAATGGATCATCATGGCGGGCGATCGAAACGGTAAATATCATGAAGTTTCAAAAGCCCTAAGCGAAATACTTCGTGAGCAAGAAGGATTAAAAATTAAAATTAGAACAAGTTCAGGAAGTGTTGAAAATTTAGACGAACTTTTAAATGGAGATGCAGATCTTGCTTTATTACAAAATGATATTTCTAGTACTGAAACCGTGCATTCTATCATTACACTATATGAAGAAGCGTTACATATAATTGTTAAAAGCGACATTAACTCGACCCGACAACTCAAAGGAAAAAGAATTGCGATGGGAAAGGATGGTGGAGGAACTGAATCCTTAGCACTCGCAACTTTGAAACTGTTTGGAATAAATAAAAACGATTTCCGATTGAAAAGAGAAAGTTTGGAAACAAGTCTAGAACAACTTGAAAAAGGTGATGTGGATTGCGTCTTTGTTGTAACTGGGGTTGGAAACGCAATAATTTCAAAGTATTTGAAAAGAGGTAAATTGAAATTTCTCTCCCTTGGACCTAACCCATTTGAAAACCTAAAATTATCATATCCTTTTATTCAGTCTGCGGTTATACCTAGCGAAGCATATTATACGAAAAGTGGAATCAGACTACCTTCTAAAACTATACCAACAATAGGAACTAAGGTAGTTCTCGCTTGCGACCCGAAACTAAGCATTGAACATGCTTATGAGATAACTCGTTTAATCCAAACAAAAAAAGCCGATCTTACCAAAGGTCATCCACTATTTGCACAAATCTCTAACCCCACAGAAAACCTTCTGCAGCACCCTATTCATGAAGGTGCAAGACTTTATTATGAGAGAGAAAGACCTAATTTTTTTCAAGAATGGGCGGATACAATTGCACTAATATTTTCCATTATTGCTGTAGCATGGGGTGCAGCCAAGGCAATGAGTAAAGTTTACCTTCAAAGACTTAAAGAAAGTTTGGATAAATTTTTTGATAAAGTAGACAAAATCACCAGTGAATTAATCAGTGGCGTTGAACTTGATAGGGCAAAAGAAATAGCAAAAGAACTCCATGAAATTAGAAGAGAAACAACTCGAAAATTAATTGCAGAGGAGTTAGCAGCGGATGATTCCTTTGTAATTTTTCAGAGACAGTTGCATACTGCACAGCAACTGGTTAACGAAACTTTAAGAAATTCTAAAACCTAAGATTTTTCTTGGATAAACCGTTCGAAGTCGGACATTTCGAACCTGCTTCCAACAACCAATGGAGTACGCTGATGAATGCTAGTCGGTTCAATATCCATAATTCTCTTGCTGCCATCTAGAGCCACACCACCAGCCTGCTCAGCAAGTAAAGCAACCGGGTTAGCTTCATAAAGGAGACGAAGTTTTCCTTCAGTATTGTCACAAGTGGGGGGATAAAGAAAAACTCCACCCTTCAATAGGGTACGGTGAAAATCTGCCACCATTGATCCAATGTATCTGGATGAATACTTTACTCCAAGAACCCCTGATCTAAGACGATCAATGTACTCACCGTATCGTTGGGGAAAACCATCACGGTATCCTTCATTCACTGAATAATACTTTCCCTGTTCAGGCATGGTCATATTCTCATGACTTAAAACATATGCACCAATTGCTGGGTCCAAAGTGAAACCGTGAACACCATGACCCGCACTGTATACGAGGATGGTGGAGGAACCATAAACCACATAACCAGCGGCAATCTGTTTACTCCCAGGTTGAAGCACCCATGCCTCCGGATTGTCGCCTGTAACATCATCAGGCTTACGTAAAATTGAAAAAGTAGTACCTACGCTGACATTTACATCAATATTCGAAGATCCGTCCAAAGGATCAAATACGACGGCATATTTCGCTTCATCCGAACCCTCATGAACAATCATCGGATTTTCGTTCTCTTCGGATGCCAAAACTCCAATACTTTCCCGTGCACTCAGACAATGGACCAGAGCTTCATTCGAAAGAACATCCAACTTTTGCTGAATTTCACCCTGCACATTAATATCCCCATGCTCTCCCAAAACATCAGTCAGACCCGCCCGTCTCACCTGTGCCTGAATCATTTTCGTAGCCAGAGTAATTCCCGACAGCAAGAAGGAAAATTCACCGGACGCACCGGGAAAGCGTTTTTGTTCACGCATGATGTGCTGTTGCACGGTAATAATGGAAGATTGATTAGACATTCCTTTTATTAACATGAATAAGACTTAAAAGAAACAAGATAAGATTTAAAATTAACTTGCGTGATTAACTCTCAAGGCCCCATTTTGAATAAATTATGAAATATCATATTTATATTTGCTTATTGTTACAGGCATTTTATTCATCAAATGCAAAAAAATATAATGTTGTATTTATTATATCCGATGACTTAACCTACACTGCACTTTCATGCTACGGAAATAAAGTTTGCCAAACTCCAAACATAGACAAACTCGCCTCCGAAGGTATTCGATTCACTCAGGCATACTGCCAGGGAACTTATTGTGGACCATCCCGTGCCTCCTTTATGTCAGGATACTATCCGCATGCTACCGGTGCACTTGGCTATAAAAGCCCAAGACCAAAAATTGGGAATCGAAGCACATGGCCCCAACACTTCCGAAATCATGGATATCATGCGGCAAGAGTGAGCAAGATTTATCACATGGGAGTGCCGGGAGGAATCGAAAGCGGAGGCGACGGAGCGGATGACCCCCCCTCCTGGGATGAAAAATATAACTGCAAAGGACCGGAATGGCGTGCACCCGGCGATGGAGAAACTCTGCAAAAAAACCCGGACGGCAATCGACCCGTGGTTGGAGGTAATACATTTGTTGTGGTCGAAGCAGACGGAGATGACCTAGTTCACTCGGATGGCAAAGCTGGAGCCAAAACGGTCGAATTGCTAGGGAAATATGAAGAAATTAAAAAACCATTCTGGCTGGGGGTTGGATTTGTTCGCCCCCATGTTCCGTTCGTTGCTCCAAGAAAATTTTTCGAACCTTTCAAACCATACTCAAAAATGGTGCTTCCGAAAAAGTTGCCCGGTAACTGGGATGACATTCCACAAGCTGGAATCAATTACTGCACCAGTGAGAATATGGAGATGGATATACGGAAACAAAAAAAGGCGGTTGGTGGATACTATGCTTCCGTCGCTTACCTAGATGCACAGGTGGGTAAGGTGATGAATGCTTTGGAAAACTCAGGAAAGCGTGACAACACCATCGTTATCTTTACCAGCGATCATGGATTTCACCTCGGAGAGCATGATTTCTGGGCAAAAGTAAGCCTACGAGATGAATCAGCCAAAGTTCCCCTTATCATTTCGGTTCCGGGCAAGAAGCCAGGGGTATGCGATTCATTCGTGGAACTCTTGGACCTCTACCCCACCCTTTCCAGTCTTTGTGGTTTGCCTAAACAAGACAGGCTTCAGGGGAAAGATATTTCTCAAATGCTTGATGACCCGAATTATGAGGTGAGAAAAGAGGCATTCTCAGTTGCACCAATGAGAACGGGATTTTTACTCAGAAATAAAAAGTGGGCTTTCATTCAATATGGAGAAAAATTACCAGCACAGTTGAAAGGCGGGTTCGAGCATGGCAGGAATGGAATCGAACTTTTCGATATGGAGAACGATCCACAACAATTTATTAATCTCGCAGATACATTAAAATTCCAACCTGTAGTCGAATCCTTTCGAAAAAAACTTAAAGACAAATTAATCGCTGTACGAAAAAATGACTTACAGGATTAATCATTTTAACAACTTAAACTTAACTAATTTTTAAAATATCTGCCCGACCAATTTATGAATGAAATTGAGCTATTCATTTGTATTATCATTACGGCACTAATTGCTTTTTTTTTCCTTAAGAAGAAGGAAAAGAAAAGCTCGAGTGAATCTTCGGTTAAGCTTACCAATCCAAAGGGTGTTTTGTTGGACAAATTACTAAAGCAAAATAAAGGTCAAAGACTGACTCCTGATCAGAGGTCTATCCTTGCAAACAATATTGGCTTATATCATTGGTTACCGAAAAACTTGTTTGCTCCCTGGGAAGAAAGGATTCTTTGTTTCCTTGAGGAATTTCCTATTACCTACATGCAAAAGAAAATGCCCACTGAAGAGATGAGGATTCTGGTTGCTGCGGAAGCTTGCTTGCTCATTGTAAGACGACCACTATCAGATTATCGACACCTCAGAGCAGTTCATTTATGGGAATATGAAATAAAAGGAAATCCCAACGCCCGAGGAAGCGCTACACGATTTGAAGTCAATCTGAGTTGGAATTACCTAAAACAATCCATTAAAAATGCGAGGGACGGACATAATCTAACCTTACATGAATTCGCGCACTTAATCGATTTCGCGGATGATGGAATTGCTCAAAGTATTCCTGTTTCAAGGAGTTCAAAAGAATTTAAGGAGTGGCAAAAAATCGTAAATCATGAGCATGCAAAACTCATGAAAGCCTATGAATCTGGCAAGAATTATTCCATTCGTGCCTATGGGGGATATGAATCAATTAATGGAGATAAGCCGGAAATTTTTTCCTGTGGAACTTCTGCTTTTTTTGAAAGAGGATCAAGATTAAAACGGGAGAGCCCTAAAATCTATGATGCCTATAAACAGTTTTACGGAATTGATCCCGCATCATGGAGGAAAAATAATTAATAAGAATAAATTTATTCAACTGTAACTGATTTTGCTAAATTCCTGGGCTTATCTACATCAAGCCCACGAAGTCTAGCAAAATGATAGGCAAATAATTGAAGGGGCAAATTAGCAAGAATGGGACGAATGACTTCATGTGCGTCTGGAACCCTAAAAATGTCGTCTGCAGCTTCTTTGGGAATTTCAACTCCTTCTGGAGCAATAGCCAAGACAGGGCCTTTTCTTGCTTTGACTTCTTGCATATTAGCAATGGTCTTGGCTGAAAGTTCTGTCCCTTCAACAATAAAGACACAAGGGCATTCGGGGTTTATTAAAGCGATTGGTCCATGTTTGAGTTCTGCCGCAGGATAACCCTCCGCGTGTGCATAGGAGATTTCCTTAAGCTTTAATGCTCCTTCCAATGCAACAGGGTAAAGGCTTTGCCTTCCGAGAAACAAAAGATGCTCTGCCTTGGCATACTTGACTGCCAATTGGCGGATTTCATCTGCTTGTTCTAACACTTTGGTGACCATATCAGGTAAATCATTCAACGCCTGAACAATTGACTGCCCATCAGTTGGTGATAAGTCCCTCATCCGACCTAAAGCTAAGCCTAACATAGCACATAAACATGCCTGCGATGAAAAAGCCTTTGTTGAAGCTACTCCAATTTCTGGACCCACTCTTTGATAGACTCCTCCATCAGTCTCCCTTGCTAGTGACGATCCGACAACATTTGTAATACCCAATGTTAAGAGGCCTTTAGTTTTTGCCTCACGAACAGCTTCTAAAGTGTCTAGTGTTTCACCTGACTGACTGACTGCAATAACCAACGATTTACCTGCTTTTGGTGAATTCCTGTACCTAAATTCTGACGCATGTTCGACTTCTACTGGAACACGAGCCAATCTTTCAATTAAATACTCTCCTACCATACAAGCATGACGAGCAGTTCCACAAGCAACAAAAATTATCCTATCTAAGTTACGAAGTTCATCTTCATGACCTTCCAAGCCTCCCAATTTAGATGTGGTTCCATCATCACCGAAACGACCACGCAAAGTATTTTTTAGGGCAACAGGTTGCTCAAAAATTTCTTTCTCCATGTAAGATTCGAAATCCCCAAGTTCAACTTCTTCTGAAATTTGTTCAACCGGATGAGCAATTGCTTTAGCCTCCAGACCTTCCATTGTAGTAATTCTAAATTCACTGCCCTTAAGTATAGCTAACTCTCCATCGTTAAGAAAAACAGCATCTTTCGCACGACCTACAAAAGCGGAAGCATCACTTGCAATAAAATTAGCATCTTCTCCAAGTCCCACAACAAGTGGTGAGCCTCTTCTAGCTCCAATCATTGTTTCAGGAAAATCCAAACACAATACAGCAATTCCATAGGCTCCCCTACATTGCGGTAGAGCAAGCCTAACTGCTTCAATAAAACGATTTCCACTATCAGGAAGTTCAGAGTAATGATAAGATATTAAATTACATAGTACTTCAGAATCAGTTTCTGAAGAAAACTGAATCCCTTTGCCAATGAGAAACTTTTTCAGAGTTCCAAAGTTTTCAATCACACCATTATGAACCAAAACAAACTTTCGATCATGACTCAAATGAGGGTGGGTATTAGAAACAGTTACAGATCCGTGGGTAGCCCATCGAGTATGTGCAATTCCCAAGGATGAGAAAGAATGATCCTGTTTTAAAACATTTGCAAGATTCTGAACCCTACCAGTTTCCCTTGCCAAAGAAAACTTATCTCCTTCATGAAAAGCCAAGCCAGCAGAATCGTATCCTCGATATTCTAATCTTCTCAAACCATCAATTAGAGGCTCTTGGGCTGTTTTTTTCCCTAAATATCCAATTATTCCACACATGACTGCAATTTAACAAACTATTATGTTAAGACAACGAAATAGATTATCAAAATAAACGAAATATTTATTCAAATTAAATTAAAATAACTGAAACCTAAAATTTCAATAAATTATCTCGCAACTTTTTTAAAAGAATTCAATTAATTGGTGCGTGAAATTTGGGGTTTTTATATTTATTGCTGGGTTTTGGTTGCTTATGAAAAGCACTTTCCTTTGGTCGAAAGATAAACCAAGTTTTTTAATGATTGTGTCTGAGGGACACCCGACAAGTTTATTCAATGAGAACGAAGGACTGCACTCTGAGATAAACCCTACTCCATATTTAAAAAAAATAGCAGAAAAATGCTTTATGTTTACGAATGTATTCTGCTCGAGTGCAAGCCCTGGATCAAGTTTTGCTTCTTTTTTGACTTCAAAGCATGCACACATGAACGGATTTAGTAAGGATGAAAACAAGTTTGATTACTCAAATGAGTGTTTACCGAAACTTTTACAGGAAAATGGATATGAAACTGTTATGATTGGTAAGTGGGAATTTAATAACACCCCAATGTATTTTAATGATTGGAACACTTTGGTAACTTCATCAGAAAAATATAATCCAGAATTTTCCTCTCCTCGAGGCAATAGAAGAATTGAAGGTTATTCAACAGACATAATTGCAGACCTAGCAATTCAATGGATGAGTGAATATAATGAAAAAAAACCTTTTTTTATGCTCATTCAATTTAACGCAACAAGCGACCCACTAATGCCCGCCATTCGCCATCTAAATTTATACGACGACAAACTATTATCTGAACCCGAAAATTTATTTGATATACATCGAGAAAAAGCCAGTCCTGCTCGCTATCAATCTATGAGCATCGAAAAAGATTTACACCTAACTGATGACCTTTTTTTTCAAATAGAAACGAATGGCGAACAGAATTCGACATCTTTAATTCCTTCAAAAAGCAAAAAGAACCTCGATCAAATGACTGCTGAACAATTTTCTGCGTGGTCCCTCTCCTGGCGCCCAACTAATGAAGCATTTGCAAGAGAGACCCATGATAAGGAAACCAAAATAAAATGGAAGTTCCAACGATTTGCCAAGAATTACCTACGTTGTATTCACGGTATTGATGAAAATATAGAAAGGATTGACAGCGAGTTCTCAAAATTAACAAAAAATGATATAATTTTTATTTACACTGCGAAACATGGGCGTTTTCTCGGCCAGCATGGATGGTTTGGAAATAACTGGATGTATGAGGAATCACTTAGAACGCCATTATTCATTAGAACTAATTCTTTAAAAAGCACGCACAAAACTATCTCCGCTATGTCACAAAATATAGATCTCGCTCCAACAATTCTAGATTTTGCAAATGCAAAAAAACTCACACAGTCCCATGGAAAATCACTCATACGATGGCTTACTAAAGATGATAATATCGAATCCTGGAGGGATTGCATTTATTTTCACCATAATCAATTCCCAAGTCAACAGATGGTTGCAAAACACTACGGTATAAGAAATAAAAAATATAAATTAATTCACTATTATCAATTTGATGAATGGGAACTATATGACCTAGAGAAAGATCCATCGGAAAATTACAATCTTTACAAGGACCAAGCGTATAAAACCCAAACTGAGAATTTAAAGAAGGCACTCAATTTGATTCGAAAAAAATATTCTGATTTCACTGATATTTCAATTATGCCTGAAGATTGGAGAAAATTTTATCGGGGGCCTGAAGCGAGAAAGAAAGAAAGAAATATAGAATTTTCACCTTCAATATTTGATGAAATTAAATAAATTTGAACAAAAATATAAAAAAGCCTTGTGAAGTAATTAAAAACTTTTAATTATATTAGAAAGGAATGCATATCCTGAAAGGTGTCGTTTGGGAGGACGGCACCTTTCGTTTTTTACAGACAAATGATATTCTTTATGTAAAAAATTTTCATTTATCTCTTGATTATCCTTAAAACTTTAAAACAGAATGAACTTATTTTATAAAATTATCTTTTTTGTAGTTCTGCCATTACTACAGGTATTAATTTCAGCAGACAAAAGACCGAATGTCTTGTTTGTTTTTACAGATGATCATGCTCCTCACGCAATAGGTGCATACGATGGTTGGCTTAAATCAATCAATCCAACTCCAGTAATTGATAGCCTTGCCAAAGAAGGTATGCTTTTCGTTAATAGCTTTTGCACTAATTCTATTTGCGGTCCCAGTCGAGCTGTTATTCAGACTGGCAAGCACAGTCATAAAAATGGCTTTATGAATAACGGTAACACTTTTGATTGGAACCAACAAACTTTTCCAAAGCTATTACAGAGAGCAGGTTATCAAACAGCAATTTATGGTAAAAGTCATCTCAAAGGAAAACCTTTAGGTTATGACGATTGGGCAGTTTTACCTGGTCAAGGTCTTTATTATAACCCCGACATAATTTTCCCTGAGGGTAAAAAGCGCATTGATGGATACTGTACTGATGTTGTAACAGACTTAGCACTTGATTGGCTTAATAAGAAAAGAGCAAATGATAAACCCTTCATGCTAATGGTACAGCATAAGGCACCTCACCGCAATTGGATGCCTGCACTTCGGCATTTATCTCTATACGACGATATTGAAATTCCTGAACCTCCGACCCTTTTCGATGAATGGAAAGACAATGCACCAGGAGCAAGGTTGCAGGAACTCGAAATCGATCGACATATGGATTTGAGTTACGATCTTTTCGTAGATCTGACTCCGGAATTTAATCAACCTCCTTCCCAGTTAAGGCAAGATCGATCGGCTTGGCATAACATGAAAAGAATGAGTTCCCAACAACTTAAGGCTTGGCGGGCTCATTATGCACCTAGAGATAAAGCATTTCATAATGCCAAACTATCCGGGAAGGAGCTTGTACGCTGGAAGTTCCAAAGATATGCGAAAAACTATCTTCGCTGCGTAAAAGGAGTTGATGAAAGTGTTGATCGGCTG
>CBFIBI010000078.1:0-10709 GCA_965660725.1 Opitutales bacterium | reverse complement strand
AGAAAAAGCATCTGTAAATTTTCAAACATCTGATTCAGATGTTGGAGAAAATGAGGATCTCACAAAACTGAAGAATACAGTTGATGAGTTGCGTATAAGAGTTGAGGAATTAAGCGTCGAACCACCCCCGCCACCGCCTGTAGACAGTTCAAACGATGAAAGACTATCTGATATAGAAAATTCATTAGATAAATTGACTGTAAAAGTTGAAGAATTGAGCGTTGAGTTATCGTCCACTTCCGATGCTGAAAATGAAGTTTCTAAAGAAGAAGTCCAAAAAATAATCGACACAGCCCAAAATTTGGAAAAAAGAATGTCTAATTTTCGTTATCAATTACAAGCGGAAATTGACGATCTTAAGGTTGCTGTTTCATCAGAGTCAAATGTAGTTAATTTTGAAATATCTAATGCTGATAAAACTGATTCTGGAGAAGATTCTAAATATGATGCAGAAAATAATGAAGATGAAGATTTATTTGATTCAGACTCTTCTGATGAAATTGTAGGATTTGAAGTCATTTCGAATGGCAACGATTCCAATCCAACTGTTAGAATCGGAAAGTTTGAAAAGAGTTATGCTGAATGGTATGACATTTGGCAGTTGACAATACCCAAAACCGACTTAGAAAAAGAAATTTTCAATTATGTATCAAAATCTAAAGAATTTGAAGAATTGCATTGGAAACTACTAGGCTTATAATTACCTCTAAACACTAAAAATTATTATGGAAGAACAAAATTCAAACCCCCAAGAAGACCAAACTAACACACCAAATGATGAAGGTATCTTCAATGAAAATGTTCGCTCGACCGCTAGAGGTGAGCACAAAGCTGCTGACATTGTATCACATTTGAAAAGCTATGAGAATTATTGCCATACTTCATTAATGAAAGCAGCCTTCCATGCTGTGCTCGATGATTTTGAAACAAAAGCATATATTGATGATTATGGCAAACGAATGAAGTACCTTGACAAGCTCCATGAGGTTGCGAAAGAAGTTCAAATTGCTAAACAAGAAATGGAAGATGCATCACTAACCAGTCTTACATCTCAGTTGAAGAAAGCGGAGAAGCACAGAGCAATGCTTTACAATCTTGAAGGCGTTACAAATGTTCCAGATTTACCTCCGGTTGATTACACTACACCACTTGAAAGGTTGGGACAGCTTCACTTCGTAGTCAAAACTTACACTACCGAACAGTTCTACAAACTCATTAATCAGATTACAGATGATTTACAATCAGGTGATGATGAAAAGCTTATTTCTCTTCGTAATATTCATGCTAAAGCCAAATTAACCTCACAACTTGATATCGATGTATTTACCAAAAGAGCTAAGCTAAAAAGTAAATGGGAGGAGATTGTTAGAGTGGATACAGAGGGAGTAGGTGCTCCAAATCACCACAAGACTGCACATGAGACAAGAGAGAATCTCAAGCGCTGTTTAGAGGATATAAAAGAATTGTCCTAATTTTTAAATGTCTTCCATTACAAATTTAAGTGCATCTTTGGGAGGGTTCCCTGGTGATGATGAACCAGTTATTTCCAAACCTCCTCCATCTTCCTTGCCGTCTAGCAAACCAACTAGTTTTCAACAATCTAATTCGGAAGGAGATAGGATTGATCCTAGGTCAGGCGATATTCTGAGAAAAGCATCCATACCTCATCCATCTGGTCGACAGATTACAATTGATTTTAATCCAAGAACTGGTGGAGTCTTTTTGGATTCTGGTGAGTTAAAAGATTTAGCTGAAATCAAGGATATCATTCCTCGTCTTGAAACCATTTTAAGCTCTAATAACTCTTAATTTTGGTAAATTGTCGATATATGCTCAAGTTGGTGATTTTCTAAAGGAAGAGAATTTTGTTTTATATATTATTCTCTTAGCTTTTGTTTTTTTAATTCTACTAATCTACGAAAAAAGTAAGAATGGCAAAGAGGGTAGCAACAAAAAGATTACTGTAAGTCATGAATTCAATAGTCCCGATGTTTCAATGACTGAAAGCAAAGCTGATTCATCAATTCCTAATCTTTCTTCGTTTAAACCGGTGAAACCTCTTAACGAGTTTAGTTATGACGAAATAGAAGCTGCTATTACACAAACTGAAGATAAATTAACAAAAGCTATTCTCGACGAAAAAAAGGGAAAAACGGTATTTGGTGGGATTGATCCAATACAATCAGATTTAGCAAAATTAAAAAAGTACATTCAATTTAGAAAAAATAAAGTTGTTAGTGATAAAAATCCATCATCCGAAACTGCACAGAATAATGAAAAAGAGCAAACTTCCTCTGTAAATTTAAAAGACATTACAACCACTAGCTCTACTCAAACAGACGAACCACCGAAGCCACTTAAAACAGAAACTGTCAAACAAACCTCCAAAGTAAATCCGGTTATGCAAGATCAACCACATAAAAGAGATGAGTTTGAAGAACGACTCCGGTATCTCGAAGATTTAGCCAAACAGCAAAAGACTGAAATCGATGAAGAAATTCTTTTTTGTCCAGCCAGTTCGAATCCTGAACCTATGGTAAAATTAAGAGTTGGACCTGAAATCATAGATATTAGCAAAGCTGGATCGTGGTATGATGGTGGTGAATTAATTTCGATCTTGAAGAGGGATAAAAATTTCTTATCCAAATTGCTACTTCAAAAAAGTTCAGTTGTAAAACTTATAGAAAAGGGAGTTGGTAAGCAAAGTGAACTTGCTTCTTTGAGGCAGCAAACATGTGTAATGGCTCAAAAATATGTCGAGACACAAAACTCAGAATACGAAAAGCGTTGTGATCTTTACAATGCAAGAGTAGTAGCTCTTCAAAAATTTTCTAATCCTAGTTTTAGTTCAACTAATAAACCCGGAACAGACTCAACGGTAATTCAAGAACATAAATCTGTTCCAAATGTAAAACCTAATCCAATTGGTCATATTGATTGTCCAGCAAGTGGAGTTCCTATGAAAAAAGAAACATTTGATGGAGAAACATTAGATGTAAGTCCTTCTGGTGTATGGTTTGATGGTCGAGGTCATAAAGGCAGGACAGAACCAGAATTAATTTCTATTTTAAAGAAAAAGCCTGGATTTTTTAAATCGATTCTTAGCTCTGATAGTGTAATCAATCAGATTGAAGGCAAAAGAAAAGAGGTAGCCTCTGGTGCTCAATTACAAAATGAAATTTCAGAGACTAAAAAAAGAATTCAAAGTCTTTCTGTTCGATTGTCTAAACAACCACATAACTCCTTTGAGTTTTCAAGTACTTTGAGTGATGTGCGTAAAGAAATTTCAAAATTAGACAAACTTAGTTCAAGGAGTTAAGTCTTGGTTTGCAGGAATTGCTTTCCAACATTCTAGAGAGAATTTACTTTCTATATTTATCTTTTTCAGATAATTCTGATCCTCCTTTCAGTAACTCCAATCCTGATTATCCTATAAGAAAATGGGATGATCAGGATTATATTTTAAGAACGAACGATTACCTGAGAAATGCTACTGCTTCTTTTCAAATTGAATCAGAAAATGGAAATCTTTCTAATTCGATTAAATATTTTGCAGAATTTTTAGGAATTCATTTTTCTCAAGGAAATAAAAAAGCATTTCTTTTGGATGTATTAGATTTAATTGATTATACTAAGCAAGAAATCGAAGATTATGATGACATTCTAGATATCATTCTTGGAACCTGGGGTCTTACAGTCGATCAATTACAGGATAATTCGTTGAAGCCTGAATGGATATTGCGTGCCGGTCACTTTTGCCAAGCTTTTCGCTTGAACCGTGAAATTGTACTTTCTGAGTTATTAAGTAAAACTTTTCAACTAGATGCATTGATGCCACTCATCAAACCTCTTGAAAAAGAAAATATGGCAGCTTCGCTCGCCGAGAACATGTCATCCAATCATCTTATTGAAAATTCTCTGGTTCCCCGTTTGGATCGATTACTTAAAGAGGTGTGCCAAACTCTGAAAGTTTCAGAATCATTTGATTTTTTTGTCGCAAATGAACCAGTTCATGGCGCAAGTATAATGCCATCTATAATTTCTGGCGATAGGAGTTTAATAACTATTACTTCTGAGCTGGTTATGAATCTTAGTGATACTGAGTTGAAATTTGTAATAGGCCATGAAATAGGTCATTGGTTATTTAATATAAATGATACGAGAGTCCTCTTAAACGCATGTTATGATGGAGAGGAAAATATGCCGAGTTTTAGTCTTCATAATTTGATCGCAACATGGAAAAAACTAACAGAATTTTCTGCAGATAGGGTGGGGTTGATCGCATGTGGTTCATTGGATGCTGCTATAAATTCACTTTATCGTGCCTGTACAGGTTTAGATCCTAAGATGATGGAATTTAGTGGGAAAAAGTATATTGAGAATATTGAACAACAAATTCCTGATTCACTGAATTTAGAATTTTTTAGGGAAGATTTTCATCCACCTATGCCGGTAAGGATAAAGGCTTTGGAAATTTTTTCAAAATCAGAACTCTATCATGAATGGGTTGAAAATTTCGAAATTAATAAGAATGATAAGGATTTGAGTCATAAAATGGGGGAATTAATTAGACTGCTAGATTATACATCTGAAGATCCACTGCATAATAGGCGAATGCTGGCTATAACTATTGGAGGTTTTATTCTAGCAGGAATTGACAATGAAATTCATCAGGATGAAATCGAAAAAATTAGAGATGTTTTATATCAATATGTTTTAGATGCTGATTTCATAATTTCTTATGTGAGCAAACTAATTGAAGAGGGTGCCGATCTTTTTTCCATGCTAAGAGATACATTGGTCGATCTTGTTGTTGCTAATGAAGAAGAAAAATATGAATTGATGGAGGTATTTATTCAAGTTGCCTTAAGTGACGGTATTTTAAAGAGAGAAGAAACTGATCTTCTTGTACAAATTGGTTCATTTTTAAACATAGATTCTGAAAAAACCCTAAGAGTGATTGCGCTTTACCTTGGAAAAGGATTTTTCTTTGAAAAACAGGTTCCTGAAAGCGTGTTCGATTTACTTGAAAGGAGAAAACCTTTTCATTCAGGAAGCAATTCACAAAGAGTTCAATTGGCAAGTAATGAAAACACGAGCCCATTTGATTTGTTACAGTTGGCGAGCGATGCAGATCCGTATGTCAGATATTTAGTTTTATGCAATGAATCTACTCCTGAAAAAACTAGAATGGAATTACTTGATTCTCCTTCTTTAAAAAATGTAATTGAAGAAGAAAGTGAGAATCATCAAGAAGACTAGTTTTCCTAAGGTTCCATTGTCTATTATGCCTATAAAAATTTATTTTAATAATTCAGGAGAAAGAAAAGGACCGTATTCTGTGACTGAATTAATTGACAAGTTACACAAACGAGAATTTTCGCTGATTGATTTTGTATATTGCGAGGATATTTCAGAAATTTGGATACCTATACATGAATTCATCATTAAATTTTACCCGCAGATTTGTAATGATAAAATTTATATATCGACTGGTGATGGATCTATCGAAGACCCTGTTTATTTTGATAAATTAATAAATAAAATTTTATCTGATAAAAGATTTGTTGATCAGTATCTGTTGTATAATGAAGAAGAAAAAAACTGGCAGTTATTTAAAGATTTTCTCATCTCTCATACGATTAGTCAGGTTAAGCAACCCGCTAATGAAATAAATGAAAAATCGATTTCAAGTGTTCAGTCAGAAGATTCTGAATTTCTTACTGAAATCGATGATATTCCTGCTGAAATAAAAATTCTCGATCAGATGATTGCAGAATCAAGTGAGTTCAAAAAGCTATCTTCATCCTTATCCGGATTTAATCTATGGGAACTCTTTGATATTGAAACTGCCGAGACTTTTAATGAAAAAATGCTTCTTTGGTTACTTAACGAAAACGAATCTCATAATTTAGGAGATTTTTTTCTCCGCCGATGGTTAATCTTGATCTTGCATAAGGATTTAAATTCACAACATAGATATAAGAGACCTTTAAATGCCTTAAATATTGAATACGCTCGGGTCGTGGATAGTTCTATTGAATCCCAGAAGATGATTCAAATAAATGGGAGAACAAGATATCTCGACCTTTTCATCGACTTAAAAACACTGCGCCAAGAAGATTGGGTGATCATTATCGAAATCAAAGTTGGTACACATGATCATGAAAACCAACTCAGTGACTATCGTCAGTGGTTAAAAGAAACATACCCCAATCATAAAAAGCTCACCATTTTTTTGTATGATGAAAATTTAAAGCAGCAGCTGCCTGATGATGAAGATAGGTATTGGCCAAAAACAACTTTTTCTGATGTTCGCAATGTTATTAAGGAAGCATTGAATGAGAAAAAAGGTTTAATTCCATTCCGTGAAGAGTCATTTATTGAGCAATATATGGAAAATTTACCTCCTCTTGCTCCTGAAGGAAAATCAGAAAATTTAGCAGATTTGACTCATAAATTATTTGGTAATTATTCAAAGGGAATTCTGTATGCTAATGATGCAAATAAAAAAGAGGACGATGAATTAGATTCATGGCAAATTCATGCCAAGCATTTTGTCCGAGAACGAAAAAAGGAATTTTTATTATTGGAAAAACAAGATGAATATAGATTTGTTCGCAACGAATTGATTAACATTTTAAAATCTAAAGAATGGTTCCCAGAAACTTCAAACATTCGAGATATCGTTACTTATTCCCAAGGTGAATGGGGGGTTGATCTAGTTGACCTAATGAAAGAGAACGATTCTAAATGGAAGGAATCAGTTCATTCTGAACATCTTAGGGTGTATTTACATTTATTTTGGGGTACATATCAAAGGGAAGCACGATTTCGATTAAGACTCAGAATACCAGCGCAGGAAAATTTTATAGAAGAAAGAAATAATTTAATTAAGGATTTCTTTAGTCAAGTGAACCCTTCAAATTATGGAGGGAACAATGCGACAAATGAGGCTACAGGTCTTATCTACAACAAGGTATTGGATTATGAAAATAGCGATAATCTATTTACTCTATGTCGTTCAATAATTTCTTCTTTTAAAGAAATATGGTGTGATCCGGAAGATTTTTCTATGGCACTGGACGCAATTTTTGAAAAAGTAAGATCAGACTGAAATAAGAAAAACAGTTTTTTAAATCACATACATGTTGGCTGTTGTGTACTTGTCTTTTTGTATTGATTCTTATGTAAAACAAACTCTCTTAGAAATCATAACAATTTCCGTAGCATTTAATTCAATTTTACATTTGATCCAAAAGCTAAATGTTCATCAGTTCCATCAGGCGTAAGGACCCATAGCAGTTTACATGGGGGTTTAATTTGTGGGGTATGTGCATATCCATCAGTTAAATAAATACATCCATCAAACCTCTGTTTTCGAGTAACATTTTGTAGAAACTTAAACGCTGGATCAAATTGGGTCCCCCCACGTCCGCTAATTCCTTTTGGAAACTTTCCCATATAGGCGTAAGTTCTACCAACTGAATCATCACACTCAATAACAAATATTTCTGCTCTTTTCCTCCACATAGCGTGAATTTCAGTAAAAAATAGGGACAATGAATGATCATCAACTGAACCCGATGTATCTATAATTACAGCGATCTTTTGGAATGATTTTATTCTTACACCTGTACTTGGCTCCCCATACCGTCTGCTGTATCTTTTCATTGTACCAATAACCTTAGAATGTCTGCTACTGTTTGCAAAGATACGCAAACTTCTCTTCCAGTCTACCTGTGGTTTCCTTTTTTCAAGAATGGCATCGACAATTTGTTTTATGACATTAGGTGTTTTTGCTGGATCGTGCCAATCCTTTTCCTTCATTCTGTTTCTTGATGTGAGAATGGCATCATCTATCCTGTGCATTTCTGCTTCATCCGCAATTTTGTCAGACCATTTCTCATGGTCGTCTATCCAAATTTTTTGTTGGCACGAATCATTTTCATTTAGGAGATCATCAACCTTTTTCCAGTCCTCCAGTTCTTTATTTGATTTACCATTATTTTTTTCATTACCAGATTCAATCTTCTGTTCCATTTCAGAAATTTTTTGACCTGCACATTGCTTTGCTTCAATTAACTTAGAATAGTAATATTCAAGCGTTTCTTCAGGATTTAAGTTTAATACTGAAAATTGTTCGAGGAGAATAGCACCTTTGGGTAGTGGCCACGGTGCAATATATTGATTTACCACAAGGTCAGCTGCAAGGTTGGCAATGTATGGATGCCAGTTTTTTTTATGACGGTATAGATGTTTAAAAACAAGGTGAAGAACTTCATGCTTAACTATGGCAATTCTTTCGCATCGTAATACTTTTTTCTTTTTTCCGTCATAATTTTTTATTTCTTCAGTCCATGTCTTTAACTTTTCAAGAAAAAACTTTGGATTAATAAACAAACAAATTGCGTTGTTCCTAATCCCAACGGCTGCCGTTTCGGTAATATCTTCTGAAATTATGCGGGTGACTTGCCCTAAAAAGTGGGCATAAAAAGGTTCTTTGATAAGGAGTTGGACAATCCATCTCGAGAGCTCATCATCGATATTTTTGTTCATTCTACATTGAATCGATGAGCATTTTAGATATTTGTGGGTCAGAATAAAGGGCGTCTTTAATTTCCTGAGATGCTTCATTACTTATGTCCTTTGCCATGCTGAATCTCAGTTCTTTATTAATCTTATTTGATTTGATGAAAGAAATTAAATTTTCTTGCTCCTTTGCCGAGGGCTGAAACCCCTCTTTTATAATTAGAATAAATAAACGTGTACAGATTGTAGAGATACGATCCGTTCTCTTATTTCCTTCTTTATCAACACTTATCTTTTCAATTCTTTCTTCAATTTTTGAAAAATTGTCACATGATAAAATTTCTTCTGGATCAATTAATTGAGTTAGATCATCTCGTACAAAGCTCATAAATGCAGCTATTGTAACATCATCCAAAGTACCCATGCCAAGCATTCTGACTAATTCTTCCTCCTTTTGCAGATCTTTGATATTTTCAATCTGTCTAAAAAATTGTTCTAATGTTCGAGGAGTAGTTCGTTTGAAAGTAACAGCTTCCGGGTGGGAAAGTACAAAACTGATTCCTCTTTTATCAACATCTGCCGAATCTGCCCAAAGTGCCCAGTCTTTAGGATCAAAATCTAGTGTTGCGTGAATCATTCGGGTCAGCATTGCATCATCCAGGGGGGTGACTGAATAATCGCCACCTTCAGGATTTGCAGTGGCAACGATTTGCCACTTTGGAGGGAGTTGCCATGAAGTAAGTTCAAAATTCTGAAGAAGTTGCATGATACCACGAAGAATTCGATCATCAGCTCGATTAAAGTCATCAAGTAATAGAAGGCCCGGGCCGACTTCGTCTTTTTTCGGAACCCATTCAGGGGGGTAGAATATGGTTTCTTCATCTCCACTTCTTGGATCTTCAGGAGTGGGGTCAAATATTTTTGGCATTCCATGCAAATCGCCCATTTCCTCAAATTGTGCGACTGGTACATCAACAAATTTCCATCCTCTATCTTTGGCAAAAGATCGAGCAATATGAGTTTTTCCAAGACCATGAGTTCCCCAAATACAAATGGGTGTGCCAGGACCCTCCCGATTGTCATTTTCATTAAAAATATGTTCGATAAAACTTTTAAGTTGTTCGGGTTTCATTTTTGCCCCGTACATTGTAAGATTTTCAGTATCCATAATTTTATTATTTTAAATATTGATCAATTTGTCTGATTGCTTGCGTCAAGCAGTCTATTTTGAAGTCCGTTTGAATTAGGTGTGTAGTGATTAATGCAAGATTCGATTATTTTTGGTGATCCGAATAATGTGACTTTTTCGCGAGCTCTACTACAAGCCACATAAAGTAGGTGTCTCGAAAGTATTTCAGTATGATGACTGGGTAGTATTATCATGACCTGATTATATTCTGATCCCTGTGATCTATGAACGGTCATTGCATAGGCGAGCTTGTAAGGTGGGAGGCGCGGGGCGGATACCGCACGGTATGTGCCGTCACTTCTCATAAACCATGCGACGAGTTGATTATTCTGTTTTTCGTCAGGAAGAAAGATACCAATATCTCCATTGAACAAATCTACCCCATAATCATTTTGTTCAATTATAATAGGCATTCCGGAATAGCGTTGATTATTATTTTTATTTGGTTTGATTCCAAGAAGAGCCTGAGTTTTTTGATTTAATGCGTTTACTCCATTTTCACCATCGTGTGTTGGGCAAAGAATTTGAAACTTAAGAAAGGCATCATGAGCTTCAGCAGGAGTTTTTGCCTGAGCAAGTTCGAAATATCCATTTTTTATTATCTCATCACTCTTATCAAAAAATCCATTTTTCAAAAATTCAAAGTCATCTTTGTTCCCCTCGTCTATCACATTTAGAACTTCTTTTGTTTTTCCCTGTGAGATAGCATGACATAGTTTATTAATGGTACTATCTCTGCCAAACCTACGGTTTGTTGTAAGTTTTGCAACGAGTTGAGTCTTTTCAGGAAGTAAAAAATAGCTAACGACTGAAGCAAGTGGAGCACCAGCCTCTACGGGAGAAAGTTGATCAATGTCACCTATCAACAGAAGGCGACTGTTCGGTTTTATAGACTCAACCAATTTTGACATTAATGGCAAGTCAACCATTGAGGCTTCATCAACGATGACAAAATCTGCATTTAATTGAGAATCTTTATTCTTCCTAA
>CBFIBI010000077.1:0-11123 GCA_965660725.1 Opitutales bacterium | reverse complement strand
AGAAATTGACGGACATCGTCATTCAACCAATCAACAGGCAATCCTTGTTCCTCGGCTACTTGCTTAATCAAGGGCTGCACTTTTTCTGAAGGATAAAAAACGGCATCAATATCGCGCGTAATCCTTTTGCGATCATAAGCGAGCATCATTGCACATCCTCCATAGATACAAATATCTAATTGGGCGGACTGTTGGTCCGCCAACTCGCCGCAAGGCTCTCAAAACCTGATCTTAACTAAAACTTTTCAAATAGATAAACATAGCACGACGATTTATTATTTACAATCATCAAAATTGAGAAGAGTGAAGTAGAATTATTTCTTGAGGAGACGATATTTTGACTGGGTTTCCTCAACGTGCGAAGGTTTGAGATGTCCGGAAAAAATATTGATGAAGAATACTGGAGATCAGGGTTTATTAAGGCATACTAAAGCGGTTTGCTTTTCACTTAATGGAGAGAAGATCACGACCAGATATACGGATGTTGATTCGTTTATCTTTTTGCAAGGTTTCACGGGCAACCGCGATCAGGGCCTCTTTTTCCTTAGGATTTGAAGACTGGACGGAAATTTGCCCATCATCACCCAATTGTAAAAGTTCTTTTTCGTATGCATCAAATTTCATTATTTTTCTTTCTGTTTAATCATCCATACCGGGACGACGTCTGAACTTTTTGGTTTTTGAACGGGTATCTTTAGCCTGCAGACGGCGTTCTTTCGATCCCCGTGTTGGAGAAGTTGCCCGGCGGGATTTGCGAACCTGCATGACTTCCTTGATTAACTCCTTCAATCGGGCGAGTGCTTTTTCGCGGTTGGTCTCCTGAGTGCGTGCTTCCTGTGATTTAATAATCACAACGCCCCCTGGACTAATCCGGCGGTCTTTCTTATTTAATAAACGCTCCTTATAAACCTCAGGTAAAGAAGATGCCCGGATATCGAAGAACAAATGTACCGCGGTAGATACCTTGTTTACATTCTGCCCCCCAGCTCCCTGCGATCGAATCGCCTGCAGCTGAATCTCCTGTAGAGGGATGGATACTCTGGAGGATATTTGCAACATCGTACCTATAACATCCATCAACCCCGTTGGCCACAAGCACAAGTTTGTGCTGGTTAATTTAGCAAATTTGCAAGCAATACATTTAGCTATGTATCGACATGAAATTTTATACTTTGAATTTAAAACGATCTAAAAACTCAAGCGATTGGAAAGGTAACTTGATAAATCATTAGAAAAATAAACAGGTTTCCAAAGATTTGTTTGTAATCTCCAATGATTGCATGGGTGATCACAGCTCCAATCATGGTCGCCATGAGCAGACACCCGGAGTAGAGCAAAAAGGAAAAGGAGGCATCGGTTAGGACTAAGGGTAGAATAATCCCGATTCCACAGGTGACCTCAATAAAGGAAATCGAACGGACAATTCGGGGATCAAAGTATTTTACCCATAACATTCTTTTGGCAAGCACCTCGATAGGTTGGAAAAAACGAATCGTTCCGCCAATAGCAAATACCAAGAAAAGCAATATTTGAATCGTTATTCCAAGGTATGTCACGGCACTAGGCTGTAGTAGTGAGTAGTTGATTGCTCATGTATATGATAGCAAGGCAGGCACACATCAGGGCGAAGGATGGGAGCATTCGGAATGGCTCACTTTTCAGACGCAAGTGAGTTACTAATGCAGCAATCATGAGTAATGCGATACCGGAGGCACCAATTTGAATGATTTCTAGGTTGTCGCTAAAAAGCATGATTGCAAATGAGAGTTTTAATATACCGACCAAGTCTCTGAGCCAGTTCGGAAGTTGAAAGTGTTTAAATTCATCTTTGATGTTGTTGTAGCGGATTCCCCATACAAATATGATGGATCCGAATACGAGAATGGACAAAATTTCCAAGGAAAGTGACGTTGTAATAATCATACATACAATATTCATTAAACTAGGGTTTTCGTAAATCGCAAAAGGGATGATTCCTAAAGTAGCACCTATCCCTAGATTACAATGGGCGTTATTTTTTAGCTTAACTTAAAATCATTATCTGCTAGAAGTTAAAACACTTATATTTTGTTACTCTGCCACCTATGAATACCTATCAAGAATACCTTACCGAGATCGAAGAAAGAAAAGCTCAGGGACTTAGTCCCAAGCCAATTGACGGCAGTGAATTGACTGCGGAAATAATCGCTCAAATTAAGGACAGTGCACACGAGCATAGAAAAAAGTCTCTCGACTTTTTTATCTATAATACTTTGCCCGGTACAACGAGTGCGGCCGAAGAAAAGGCTGCTTTTTTAAAGGAAATTATTTTGGGAAGTTCAATAGTTGAGGAGATCACACCCACTTTTGCCTTTGAATTATTATCCCATATGAAAGGCGGACCATCGGTAAAAGTCTTGCTCGATTTGGCTTTGGGAGATGATGAATCGATTGCTCGCGAAGCGGCTGAAGTTCTTAAAACCCAGGTCTTTTTATACGAGGCAGACACCGATCGTTTAGAGGAGGGTTTCAAGGCAGGAAATTCAATTGCCAAAGATATTTTGGAAAGCTATTCAAAAGCAGAATTTTTCACCCGCCTTCCAGAAGTGGATGAAAAAATTGAAGTGGTGACTTACATTGCCGGCGAGGGAGATATCTCAACCGATTTACTTTCACCCGGAAATCAGGCACATTCCCGTTCCGACCGTGAACTGCACGGAAAATGCCTGATCTCCGAGAAGGCACAGGAAGAAATTACCGCACTCAAGGAGCAGCATCCAGACAAGCGAGTAATGCTGATCGCAGAAAAAGGAACCATGGGGGTGGGTTCATCAAGAAGGTCCGGCGTGAACTATGTGGCATTATGGACAGGTAAGCAGGCAAGTAAGTATGTACCCTTTGTTAATTTTGCACCGATTGTGGCAGGTACCAATGGAATTTCCCCAATCTTTTTAACCACGGTCAGTGTAACCGGTGGGATTGGAATTGATCTGAATAACTGGGTAAAAAAATTAGATGCGGACGGAAATAGCGTTCTTGATGAAAATGGAGACCCAGTATTGGAACAGAAATACTCGGTGGAAACCGGCAAAGTTCTGACCATTAACACCAAGGAAAAGAAACTCTATGAGGGAGACAAGGAACTCGTGGATATCTCCCCTGCCCTGACTCCACAAAAGAAAGAATTCATAAAAGCAGGCGGATCCTATGCAATTGTCTTTGGAAAAAAACTACAGACATTAGCAGCTTCCATTTTGGGAATTGAATTAGAATCTGCATTTGCACCGGCGAGGGAAATCTCCCATGAGGGACAGGGTCTGACCGCAGTGGAAAAAATCTTTAATAAAAATATGGTCGGCGTGAAAGAAGGTACGATTTTACACGCTGGATCCGATGTCCGGGTAAAAGTCAATATTGTGGGTTCGCAGGATACGACCGGATTAATGACCTCCCAGGAATTGGAGGCGATGGCAGCCACAATTATTTCCCCCACTGTGGACGGAGCCTACCAATCGGGTTGCCATACCGCATCCGTATGGGACAAACGTGCCCAGACAAATATTCCAAAGCTGATGAATTTCATGCATAAGTTCGGTCTGATTACCGCACGGGATCCAAAGGGGGAATATCATGCGATGACCGATGTGATTCATAAGGTACTCAATGATCTGACCGTCGATGACTGGTCGATTATCATTGGTGGAGACTCCCATACCCGAATGTCCAAGGGTGTAGCCTTTGGTGCAGACTCTGGAACCGTTGCCCTTGCCTTGGCAACCGGTGAGGCAACTATGCCGATACCGGAATCCGTAAAGGTTACCTTTAAAGGAAACCTGAAAGACCACATGGACTTTCGTGACGTCGTACATGCGACCCAGGCACAGATGCTTAAGGAATTTGGAGACAACGTGTTTCAGGGTAGAATTATCGAGGTCCATATTGGAACCTTACCCGCGGATCAGGCATTCACTTTTACCGACTGGACTGCAGAGATGAAGGCCAAGGCATCCATTTGTATTTCCCAAGATGATACTCTGATTGAATCCCTGGAGATCGCAAAGAGTCGAATCCAAGTGATGATCGATAAAGGAATGGATAATGAAGGCCAAGTGTTACAAGGCTTAATCGACACCGCGAACCGGAGAATTTCTGAGATACGGTCTGGAGAAAACCCGGCCCTGGCACCTGATGAAAATGCAAAATATTTTGAAGAATTCGTGGTGGATCTTGATCAAATCGACGAACCTATGATCGCGGACCCAGATGTTAACAATGAGGATGTATCCAAGAGGTACACTCATGACACTATCCGTCCGGTTTCCTACTATGAGGGAACTAAAAAAGTGGACCTTGGCTTTGTAGGTTCATGCATGGTGCATAAGGGAGATTTGAAAATTGTTTCTCACATGCTTAAAAATTTAGAAAAGCAAACCGGAAAAGTTGAGTTCCAGGCTCCTCTTGTGGTGACTGCCCCGACATACAATATCATTGATGAACTCAAGGATGAGGGTGACTGGAACATGTTAGAAAAGTATTCTGGTTTCATTTTCAACGATGATGCGCCTAAAAACACTGCTCGGGAAGAATACGAAAATATGATGTATTTGGAACGCCCAGGCTGTAACCTTTGCATGGGAAATCAGGAGAAGGCAGAACGTGGTGATACTGTTATGTCGACTTCCACACGACTGTTTCAGGGCCGTGTGGTTGAAGACTCGGAGCGTAAAAAAGGTGAGTCTTTGCTCGCATCCACCCCGGTCGTTGTTCTATCTGCAATACTCGGAAGAATTCCAACCATGGAAGAATATGAGTCTGCAGTGGAAGGTATTAACCTAACTAAATTTTCCCCGCCGCTCAAGGCGATGTATAATTGATTATTGTTTGTTCATTCCTCCTATTTAAATTCCTGAGGGATGAAAGTTAAGTTACACATTCCAAGCATTTGCATCCTGTTGTTAACCTTAGGTTGTGGCACCATGCATACTCGTGGATACGAGACATTTACTGAAGAGATTGACGCGAACAATCAATTGCAGGTATCCATGAACCCTGCTTCCAATCCAAAGAAAAAGCAGGGAAGTACAAGTTGGATGGAAGAACGCGAAACTTACAGGAAGCTAAATTTCCAAGTTTTTATTATGGATAAGGATGGCTACGGGAAAAACCCACATGTTGAATCGGTTACGATTCATTCCTTTTCATATCAAATGAACGATGGGAATAAAACTGAGATTCTATCGGACTACGACTATAATTTCTGGATGCAGGGAAACAGCCGATACAACAAGAACCGTAAAATTGTTCCTCCTATAACCTATGTGCCCAAAAGTCGGATCAAGTTCTGGATTGAATTTACCCTAAACGGAAAAAAGTATTCGAAACAGGGAACCCTTAAATCATTTGAAAGTAGCAGCACTTACTCCACGCACATGCGTGATATAATGATGTAAACCAGGTTACCTGAGAGCAGCCAATTGGCTGCGAAGGACCTTGGCTTTTTTGCCATCTAATACTTGCCAACAGGCTAATCCATTCCCGACCAGTTCAAATTCATTGAATTCCCAGACTACTTTTTTGTCACGGGTGATTTCAAAAATTTGTGGGTTATTCGGACCGGCATGGCAGTTGCCCACAATAAAATTTCCATTATCCAATTCCTGCAGACAGGTCATCCATTTCAACTCGATATTCGTCCCCGGGACCTTGCCCTTAATTTCCCAGACCACTTTCTTTTCGGGGGTCACTTCGACCACACTGTTTCCACTTCCGGATGCAATCAGTGTGTTCCCATTTCTCAGGCGAATGGCGCCATACACCCGGGTATTGATTAAATAATCCCAGACCACTTTTCCATTTTTATCGTATTCCGTGACCACACCGGGTTGCTCGGAGCAGACGAGTAATGTGCCCTGTGGAGTGGCACGGGCCCAGCGGGAGTTCTGAGTGCCACCTGTCTTAAGATTAAAGGAGTGTTTTAATTTTCCGGATCGATCCACATTGATCACGCGCCCTACTCCACTCTCCACAATCTGGGTATCTCCATTAGCCAATCGGGAAAATGCATGAACATGAACCCGTTTCCCCATATTACCATTGGATATGGCACAATCGTAATCCATCACGATTTTCTTACCAAGGGTAATTTCCTTAACATCCTGCCAGGTTTCATGGAAAAGAATATTTCCATTGGACAACATATGCACATCGTGATGCCCGGCATGGCCTTTCGCCTGACCCGCTGTTTTGTACGACCATAGAACATCGCCATTAGCCTCAGTGATCGCGAGTATATTTTTCCCATAAGATGCGCTGACCAAAATCAGGCGGTCAGCCAGTAAAAACGAATTTGTAAAAAGAAAGATAAAAAGACCAATTATTCGAGTATGCATAAAACTTAGGGAACGAGGATTAATTTGAAATATCAAATATGCCCCACATTTCAAAAACATGTCAACTGAGTACTGGGTTAAGTGATAAATTTTAGGGGAAGAAATAAAACTATCGCCCGTCGGTAAAGACAGGTTGTGTCCACGCATAATATTCTCGAAGGGAACCGTCCGCTTTTTTCACCCGACGGGTAACTTTGGCACGTAAATAAGCCCCCTCGACTTTGTGAGAAGCAGACAAGCCCGTTACCGCTTTGATAACCTCACCACTCGGACCAATAAATTCAATAATAGTACCCGGTTCCCCCTTACTGACCGGGCGACCAAACAAAAATTCGGAAGCCAGTTCACAAGCAGTTTCTTCTTCATTGACTGATAGTTCGATATGATCTTCCCCTCTCTTCAACTTATCTAACATAACCCCTGAGGAGGAATAGAAATCTCCCTTGAGCATCGCCGCAGTAAGAGCACTTGAGCTAAGTTCTTCGCTCCTCACCATTACCCAACCACGACCCGGGTTGTTTTCTTTTTCTCCCCATTTTTTCAGCTTATGTGCATCATCAGAGGATACCCCATAGATCGTCATACCTTTCTCTAGCAAAGCGTCCCAAACTTGTTCTAAATTTGGCCGATGGGCATTGCCAAAGCTGTGCACCCCAGGATGCGAATTATAGAGTTCAAACATGTAGAGATTCCTGACCGGTGAAATTTCATGGGCATGAATCGGTCTTCCAAAGTTTGGGTGATTCAAAATCATCGCCCCACCAGCCTTTCCAATTTCATCGACATGGTTTTGAATTACTTTCGAACGGTTCTTGTCTTTAAAATCCCATGGAACCAATCGTGAAATATTCATGGCCGTGCTGTGCACTGGCCCGGTTACTTCCTCGCCTGGAACCAGAAGAAAATCGTCCCGTACTTCCCCTTTCAGTGAAACTGTTGAAGGATCGATAAATTTATTATGCTCGCTGAGAATTAGGAAATTGTAACCTCGATCATGATACCACTGGGCGACCGCATTAGGTGTAGTATCCGCATGTCCACAAAGCGTGGTATGAACATGGGTATTTCCTTTGTACCAAGTAGCAGAATTAAGAATTAAAGGAATTAGTATGAAAAGAAAAGAAAGGATTTTCATGTACCTTAGTATTCTTCGATCAGATTGATTGGGTCAATCCGATTGAATTTATTAATCTCAATTTTATCCACTCTGAATTCCCGATCTTAAGCTATGTTAAATGCAAGAGAGGGAAGTAGGTATATTGAAGTAGATTTATAAACTTCGTCTTTTTTTGCCTGAGGATAAACACTTGATAATCAAAAAAAAGACCAACGCAAATGTACCCATTGGCCAAGCAAACCAGCCAAAGCCAAGAGAAAGTCCGAGCAAAAAACAACCAACCCAGACACAAAGCATGCCTAAAAATAAAAAGAGAGCCCTAAAAATGGGAGGATCCTCTCTCTTTGGCAGTTCTCGATCGCCATAATTATAATCTCCAAAACCTCCAGGATGAAACATTCTAATCAATCTATGGCTATCAATTGTAATAATCAAGTAAGTGGTTTAATTCTTGTATTACGACGCGAGTAAAATCTGTTGAATGGCTCAATCCACTTGCGAAAAAAACAAGGCTTTGCAGAATGTTGATCAGTGAAATTATATATTTTTTTTATTCTCCCAATCATATTCACAACGGGTGCAAAAAGTGCTGCTAATCTTAATTTAGCAAGCCCTGACAAACACCCCTATGCAGACCCAGCAGGCGGTCGCGAAAACCATGAATATACCGACCAAAAAGTAAATGAAGCACGGGTTTATGATTTTTACCAAAGGCAGGCTGATTACTACATGGCAAATCCAGATAAGATCCCAGAGATTATACCTTCTTACCCTGGTTTGGATGCCGGCCTGCATGGCCACTGGGGAAAATATAATCAGAATAATCATAATGACGGCCGTTGGAATGAAGGTGACACCGGAGAACATTTTGCTCATGTGGTCAAAGGTAAGGGATTAAATGTGGAAAAAGGAATCTGTGTAAAACTGGGAACTGGGCATATATTATCCACATGTTTTGATCCGCAATCCCTTTCTTATCGTGCAGTCTGGGAAAACGGATGGATAAATTTTCAACCTTTTCGATGGGGTTCATCACGTGGTGCAAATATTAATGGAAAAACATGGTTTTCAATAGCTAAAGCTGAAATGCCTGAAGGAGGAGAATATCTTGGCTTACACCGCTTTGGTAAACGGGTGGTATTTGAATACAAAATAGGAAAGACAGAAATCCAGGATGAACCATGGGCAGGAAAAGATGCTTTCTATCGAAGAATTGATCTCCTGAACCCAGTTACCAAATTATCACTTCCCTGCAAGGTAATTGATGAGGCTATTAAGATTGAATTGCTTGACTCGAATGGAATTAAAAAAGCGGAATGGAAAGAAGGAGAACTCGTGCTCAGCAATGTGAGCTTGGGTGCCAGCCTAATCATTCGAATATCCAAAGGAAAAAAAACGGAAGGAGAGGATTCCATTCTCGCTCATTTAAAATCGGAAAGAAAAGTCGAAAAGCGATGGAATGATGTTCTGAGAGTACCAGGAAAATTGGGGAATTCAAATGGTTCAAATTATGTGGTGGATACCCTGACCGTTCCCTATAAAAATCCATATAAAACTGTTATGCAACTAACCAGCATGGCTTTTTTACCAAACGGAAATGCATTAGTCGCCACCCTTCCCGGAGATATTTGGTTGGTTAAAGGAATCACAAATGACCTAAAAAATATTACCTGGCAAAGATATGCCACCGGGTTTAACCAGCCCATCGGAATCCATGTGGATGAGGATGGGATCTTCGTTCTCGATCGATGCCAGATTTCAATTCTGCATGACAGGAATGGAGATGAGGAAGTGGACTACTACGAAAAATATGCCAATGATTTTGGCGGGTTTGACCGTAGCCATACCCATACATTCGGACTGCACAGGACGAAGGATAAATCATTTCACTTCATTCAATGGACAAGTGTATTCCGCACTGGTCCAGACCGAGTAACTAAGAAAATAGCCACCGGAGTACGGAACTGTATGGCAGTGGGTGGATCAGATGATTACTTCTGGGCAGGCCCCCAGGAGGGAACCTGGACACCGACCTCGGCAATTATTGAGGTTAAAGAGGGCGAAGAATATGGACTGGGTGGAAAAGGCATTTCCCCGCCCCTTTGTTATGTCCCCCGGGGAATTGATAATTCGACTGGTGGAATGAAGGAGATAACCAGTGAGAAATGGGGCCCTTTTCAAGGTTCCCATGTGGGATTGAGCTATGGCTCGGGTACTCATTATCTTATCCTTCGGGATGCAACCAGTTCACGACCACAGGGCGCAGTGGTTCCACTAAAAGGCAATTTCCTGGCCGGTGTAATGCGTGGAGACTTTCACCCAACTGACGGGCAACTCTATGTGGCCGGACTGGATGGATGGGGGGATTACTCAATAGAGGATGGATGCTTTCATCGAATTCGCTATACCGGGGGAAAAGTCCGTAAACCAAAGGGATTCAAGATTCATAGCAACGGAATACGAATAGATTTCACAACCAGCCTCGATAGCCAAGTGATATCAAAAGTTGAAAATTACTTTGCCCAGGCATGGAATTATGAATACGCCAAGCGGTATGGCTCACCGGAATTTTCCGCAAAGGTTCCGCAAAGCCTTGGACATGACCGGGTAAATATTCGATCAGTAAAACTACTGGAGGGTGGGAAATCCATTTTTGTGGAAATGCCTGATCTCGAGCCCATCATGCAACTCCACATTCGCATGCATTTACAAGATGCCGATGGAACCGAATTCAAAACTGATTTATTCTGCTCACCCATGTTTCCGGACAAACCTTATTCAATGAAAGGATTGGCAATGCCAAGAAAAGACAAACTATCTTTTGTATCCCTTCGCGTGGCCAATCAGGAAACCAAAAAGAAACCAGACTACACCGGAGATACGATAGAAGGTGAACGGGAGATTCTGATCGATACGATAAGCGGTCTGAAATACTCGAAGACTGTAATCGAAGCCAAGCCCAACGAAGCCTTGGTTCTAAAGTTAAAGAATATCGATGCCATGCCCCATAACCTTGTCATCATTCAACCCGGATCAACCAAGAAAGTGGGTGAGGCATCGTTTAAGATGATCAGTGATCCAAAGGCTGGCGAAAAAAATTATGCCCCCGAACTTTCTGATGTTCTGCATATCATTCCAGTTATTGAACCGGGTAAATCCCATGCCCTGCATTTTCGGGCACCAAAAAAACCCGGGGATTATCCATATATATGTACATTCCCCGGTCACTGGATGGCGATGCAGGGAGTACTTAGAATAAAATAACCAGTTCTTCAGTTCAGGCGGGCACCTAGTCCGCCACCGTATCCGGCAAGTTCAAGATATGCCGAGCCAATTCGCTTGCCCTCTTGATTGAGCACTTCACAGGCACCTTCCCAGTAAGCATTATCCGCACGGTTACCAGTGAATTCTTGGGAATCAAGCAAGGGGCGTAAGCGATAGACTTGTTTACCTTGGTCCGGATGGACGGCTGTAACCTGTACCGTGGTTGGGTACTTCAGTCCGGTTGTAGAACTTGTCCAGATGTCTTGTTCCTTCCATGAAAACTCATCCGCATAAACACTTTTTGTATTTCCATTTTTATCTATCCAATAAACTGCAGACCATGGATCGCTCCCAGCCTCATTCTCCCGTAACCG
>CBFIBI010000076.1:0-11214 GCA_965660725.1 Opitutales bacterium | reverse complement strand
ACTCAGTGCCTCCCTAATCCACATGCCCAAGTAGAAAACCTCTTTATTATTTTCATATCCAGACTCACGAAAAACTTTGATTTTTGACCTAAATGCAAAGACGCCTTTGTCGTAATAATCGTAGGGACCGTTGAGTTTATTAACAGTGGCAGCAATTTCTTCAATCAAATCACGATCATCTTTCCAATCTCTCCGTCTGCGATGATAAACTGGCGTACCAATTGTCGATGCTCGTGGTCTTTCAAATCTTTTCATGATAAACTTTTAAACTAGATTGAAAGGTCAGAAGTTTCAACCATTGATATGATTGCAAAAATCTTGCAAAAGCATAAGTTTATATTTCAGACGATGTTCAAGGTAGCGATATTCAAGTGTTTACTTTTTATTATTTTTAGCAATGCACCATTTGTTCGTGCTTATACGGATGGATTGGATGGAAATAGAACACTTATTAAAAAGGAAATTATTCGAGTCATTAAACCCGGTGTATTTGACTACCAAGCTGATTCGTATCTGATCAGAATGAGAGCTTGGGGGGTTGAGTTTCCCCAAAGAGGGCAACCTGGTTTTAAAGAGGCACTCTCTTTTACCGAACAAAAGTTGTTGTCTACTGAATCTGAAATTGTAGTAAAACAGGAATTTGATTTGCAGAATTTGAAAGTTGTTGATGTTTCACTGCTAAAAGGAAGCGTTAATTTTAGCCGTGAGGCAATTTCCCTTGGTTTTGGATGGCATTCAGAAAAGGAAACAAATCGATATGGACCTTTTGTATTGGCTCAATTAAAAGCGAAACGATCAAATTTAGGGATTTGGGCTAATAACTTTAACTACAAACAAATACAAAACCCATCATCACTACCCAGTCCTGCTTTACCTGGAATGATGAATAAAATGAAAGGATATATTCCATCTCTTAGTTTTTGGGAAACAAGTTTTGGAAAAATACATAGACCTGGGTGTTCATTTTATCAAAGAGGCAGAGGGAAATTGACATCTAAACCGCAGGGTGTTGATTGTCGGATTTGTGGAGGTCGAAAAACAAAATAGCATTTTTTTTAAACAATATTTTCACTTTGCTTTGTTCAATCCAATTTGAATGATATAAATATAACATGATCTTACCAAACTTAAGTGAATTTTCACCTTTTTCTTTGAAGCGCCTACTAAGCACATGCTTTGGTTCCGATACCGATACGCATCAAAAAATATGTATCTTAATCGATTTGCCTGATCTATCTTTAATGCATGACCTCGAGTTCCTTAATTCCGAGGGTTTTTCTGTGCAGAAGTATGCTCATAATGTCTTTCTTCGTAAACTCAAAGATGGAGTCTCACATGATTTAGCTTACACTGAAAATGGATTTTTTGCTTTCAAAACTACCGGAGGAAGTAATCTTGATCCCGATGACGAAGCGACTGACATAGATGGTAATCCTCTATCTTTGGAGAATGATATCTACCCCAACTATGACATCATTCTTGCGATAACTGATTATTCTTTAACTGCACCCTTGACTGCCTCAGCCAAAATCCACGGATTTAGAGGTGCAACTCTTCATGGGGTGAATGAGATTATTTTAAATTCTGGTCTCTCGGTCGATTACTTGAAAATTAGTAAGCAGGCTGAACTCTTTCGCTCTGTACTCGATAATACTGATTATTTCGAAATTGATTTTCATACATTGGGTGAAGATTCTACCCTTCGCATCGACTGTTCTGGTCAGAATGCACAAAAGAGCCATGGTCTTTGCCCGAAAGGAATACCAGATGTTGCTAATCTTCCTGCTGGCGAAGTTTATTTCGTACCTACATCTGCTTCAGGATCATTTCCTTTTCGTTTTTCAGATGGCACGCTTGCTCAAATGAAAGTTGCAGACGGTGCTATCATTCAGGCAACGCTTTTATCAGGCGACAAACAACTTGTTGATTCCCGTAACCAACAACTTGCAGAGGATCCTGCAACTGGTATCATTGGTGAACTTGGATTTGGCACTCAACTACTTCCCTTCTCAGGTAAGGATATACAAGATGAAAAAATTCTTGGTACTTGTCATGTTGCCACAGGAAGGAGCGATCATCTGGGTGGTTCATTGACACCCGATCTTTTTAATTCAAAAATGAATGCCTCCCATGACGATATTCTTTATGCCCCGCCTAAAACTCCTGAGATCACAGTTAGTGAAGTTCGTATGTCCAAAAATGGTGAAATTTTTCCAATTTTAAGGAATTACATACCCACGCCTTTTCTTCTTGATCGTCTTGAACCAGAGTACCCTGTCGAAAAGTTTGCTGTAGCATCATAGAGTTTTGCGTCTTTTATTATTCTCATTTTTCTATCTTATATTTAACTGTATTACTTTTGCTTACAGACCAGCATCCCGTGCACCCAAAGCACCTGTAATTAAAAATGTTCGTTCAGTACCATCTTATTCTTCTTTTAAACGTGCGCCTTTAATACCATCATCCAAATTTGCCAGAAAAGCACCGCTCGCCCCCCGTGCTCCTAATGCTAAATATCCAAAGTTAGTCAAAAGACCACCGCTAGTCAAACGACCGAAACCAGTTCGTAACACCCCTTCTGTTGCTCGGGTGCCCACTCCCAAGAGAGTTCCTTTTACACGCAAAGCACCTACCCGCCGGTGAATTTTTTTTCTTAATTTCAAGGTAATAAAATTTTTGCCTAAAAGCTTTGCATTACCTCTTATTTTTTAGGAGATTATAGCATATGCTTTTGCCCTTTTTCTCTTTTGCTCGGCTGAGCGATTTGATTCTTTTCAATATGAAAAGATTGAAGTGGGCTTTTTGTGTGTTTATTTCTCTCTATTCGATTGTTTTGTGTAACAATCAGGATGGTAAAATGTCCACGGTCTTTGGGGTTGATTGGAACGGAACAGTTTTGTTTTTAACAGATGGCAATTTAACTTCCCAACCATTTCCTTCTCTTACTCTTTACGAAAATAATTTTTACATATTCGATCATAATGGCAGTTCTGATATACGATTTTATATCGGAGAGAATAACAATTCTGCTTATCTGAAGTCAGATGTTTGGAACAATGGTGCGTTGTCAGATCAGGAATATCTCTTTTTTCATCCCGATCTCAACACCTCCCGGACCCTTTACTATTTCAATCCCGAAAACAATGGCACAGTTGGTCAGATTGAGGTTAATTCCTATGATTCTGCCCTTTTTTTTCCAACTGAAAATGTATCCTCTGCAAAATTTGGTCAATCCATCTTGATTAACGATTGGAATCAAACAATTCTCGGTGCCCCCGGAGAAGCTGGTTTCGACGATGGTGCAGTCCATGTATTTAACCACGAATCTAATGGAAGTTATTCTTTTTTAGAAAAAATTGTGCCTCCTATTGTTGGGCAAACGGCACAGTTTGGGCATTCATTGGCAGCAAGTAATCAATATTTATTTATCGGTTCTCCGGATGTCTCGAATTATTCAGGTTTGGTTGATGTTTTTATACGGGAATCGAATGGCAGTTATAATTATGATGGGAATTTGAGTTTTGCTTTGAATTCGGGTGATAGCTTTGGATGGAACATGTCTGCTGATGGGACGAATCTTGCGGTCGGTTCCCTTCAAGCAATAAATAATGGAAGAGGTTCAGTATCTATTTTTGAAAATAATGGTACAAATTGGAATTTTTATCAGAATGTATTTGCTAAGGATGAAAATAATCAAAGTGATGATGAATTTGGTTACGATATAGAACTTGTCGGGGATCGATTGATCGTTGGTGCACCTAAAGTGGATGCAAATGGAACCGATTCAGGATCTGCTTATATTTTTGAGAAAAATGCATCTGTTTGGGAACAAACCTGTATATTATCTCCATCAGGATTATCATCCGGAGATGAGTTTGGGTATTCGGTTGAATTATCTGATAATTTAGCTTTTGTCGGTGCCAGACAAAGGGATGGAAATTCTACAAATGCTGGAGTTGTATATGTTTTTCGGTTTGAGGGTACAAATTGGGTAGAAATTGATCAAATTTATCCGCCTACGAATATGGCTAATCAGTATTTCTCTTCTGATCTTGATGTTCGCGGCGATCTTTTAGCCGTTTCGTCTCCCATGCTTGGAGAAGGCTCAATTTCTATTTATCGATTGGAAAATAATGGTTCTAACATCAATCACATATCAGAATTAGGTCTTTCGGAGGCTAATTCTTCAGATCAAAGTAATATCTCATTAGCTCTATTGAATGGAAGTGTTCTCGTGGGAATTCCAGGTGATAGTACAAAAGCAAGTGCTGGTGGTGCTGCCATTGCTTTTTACAATGATGCTTGGCAATTTAAAAATATTCCCTCGCTGCCTCCCATTATTGATCATAACTCGACAGTCTTGCATTCCATGAATGAGGATAGCGGAACTTATTTTTATGATTTTAACGGATCGCATCCCATAGATACAGATATTCATTGGTCATTAACCCAATTTTCAGATGGTAATGCGACTTTCGATTTAAATGCATCGACTGGTTCTTTTAGCTATACTCCGGATGCTAATTTTTCTGGAATTCATAGCTTCTCGTTGCTTTTATCGAGTGGCGAATTACAGGATTCTCTTGATTTTAATGTTAGTGTTTTACCAGATCAGGACGAACCCATTTTTGAAGGTCCATTTAATCTTACTTCTGGGATGGAAGGGGATGAATACAATCAAACTATCCTTGTACGAGATAGTGATGGGGATTTACTCACTTTGAGTTATGTTTCATCTTTTTTTGGATTGGGGATAACCTCGGGGTTTGATTTGACCGGTACACCAATTAAGGGCAGTCCGGACAGTCAGCCTTTTGAAGATCAAAATATTACTCTCTCATTGAATGACGGAAATGGAAATATTGTTCAAAAGATATTTTCTATACGCATTCTTGAAAGAAATAATCCTCCTCTAATTTGGGTAGATGGCAACTCAAGTGTGACGACTTTCGATATCAATATAACAGAGGATTTTAATGCAAATGAATGGTATGCAGTTCTCCCACATCTTGATTACAATGATCCAGATGGACATCATATTGATCTAAATGTGTCCGTAAATCCTTCCTATGGTAACCTAACATGGGACAAAAATGCAACTGATACGAATCAAAGTATTACATATTTTCCTCTTGCACCTAATTTTAACGGAAATGATTCATTCAAAATGATCTTACGGGATATGGAAGGGGAGGGTAACAAGTCAACCACTTTGACATTTAATATTAACATATCTCCAGTAAATGATCCACCCGATATAGTATCCGCTCCTCCGATGAGTATTGTTTCGGAGGGAAATCTTTTTTCTTATCAACTTATTCTTGAAGATCCTGACCTTAACGATGTAGGTAGTAATGAAAAACTTAATGTTACTATTGAAAATCTGCCCCCAAGTGGTTGGTTAGAATATAACTCTTCATCAAAGATTCTTTCTGGCGTGCCGAGTTGGTCTGACTATGAAGAGAGTGGCCCCCGTTTAATTGTCATAAAGGTTCAGGATCGTAGCGGGCTTGTGGATACTCAGGCATTTACCCTAGAAGTTAAACCAAATAATTATCCACCCGTCATAACAGAAGGAAGTTCATACACCACAGCTATAAATGAGGATTCATCTATCAATACATGGCATGGATTAGACCTGAACACGACTGCTTTGGATGTGACGAGGGGGGTATTAGTTTGGGAGATTTTTGAGCAGGCACAAAATGGCACGGCAACAGTTAGTGGAACGGGAATGCAACCAGCATTTCTAAGCTATCAGCCAGATGGAAATTTTTCCGGGCCAGACTATTTTTTATTAAAAGTTTTTGAATCTTTGGATCCTAATGCTTCAGATACAATTAGGATTAATGTGAATGTGTTGCCGATTGCGGACGATCCTTTATTTATGTCCTTAACATCCGGGGTGGCAGTACAAGATTTTCTTTTTGATTATAATATTACAACATTTGATGCTGATACGGATTCAAACTTAACAATTTCTTCGCTTGTTCCTTTGCCAAGCTGGCTAGTTCTTAATGATTCCGGTAATGGGAATGCCCGTCTGACCGGTCGACCTGATCAATATGACCTTGGAAATAATTTAATTGTACTCGAAGTTCGTGATGAGACGAATCGATTTGCTATTCAGGCTTTTATGCTCGTAGTAATCGATCAAAACACAAACCCTGTTATTACTCAGGGCGATACAGTTTCTTTTACTCTTGCTGAAGACTCAGTATGGTATGGTCATTCACTGATTTCTGCTACTGATTTGGATGGTCAGTTTCTAAATTGGAAACTTAAATCAGAACCATCTCATGGAAGTGTGCAGGTTTCTGGTCAGGGATCATCCCCCTCTGTCTTGGAATACCTTCCTGATTCTAATTATTCTGGCTCGGATTCATTCCAAATAGAAGTGAGCGATGGAATTGAGGCAGATCATATCACAATTAACTTAACGATTCAGAATGTGAATGATGCTCCTATATTTTTAGTTCAACCGACAGATCAGGTTACGATTGATAATCAAATTTTTAACATCTCCCCAGTGGCGTATGATGCAGATGGTTTATCGGCGGCAACTGCTGTTATTTCGGGTCCGACCTGGCTGAGTGTTTATTCTTTTGACCGTTCTTCTGGTGTAATTCATTTGTCGGGAACTCCGAAGGAAAACCATGAAGGATCCAATGCTTTTTCTTTGGTCCTTACTGATGCAACTGGTATGAGCGTAACTAAATCCTTTAATGTACAGGTAAGGGTTCTTAATTATGCACCATCTATTAATGATGGGGATGTTTCAGTTTCGGTTACGATGATTGAAGATAATGCTACCACTTGGAGTCCTCCTTTCTTAGTGGGCACTGATATTGAAACTTCGGTAGGAAACTTGGCTTGGTCGGTTTTTTCGCAACCAAGTGATGGAAATTTAAGTATCTCTGGAACTGGTCCTTCACCGACTACATTCGAATATTTACCTGATGGGAACTTTTCGGGTTCAGACTCGTTTATTGTAAAAGTGACTGACAGTGGAGGTATTGAGTCCTCACCGCCTAAATATGATACAATATTAGTTAATGTTGAAGTTATCCCAGTAAACGACCCACCTGTTTTCATATCCACCCCCGAATCAGACCGAAATGGTTCCTACAGTTGGAATGATGAATCAGTTTACATTTATGAGATAAAAACTTTTGACTCAGACTATCAGTATTCATGGCATTCGCTTGATCTTAATGTTTCTGGTAGCCTGCCTGCCTGGTTAAGTTTTAGAGATGAAGGAAATGGAACGGGTACTCTGTATGGGTTGGCAGGAGTGCCGGATGAGGGAAATCATTCTGTTTCGTTTGAGGTTTTTGATTCTAACAATACTTCCGCAGTTCAGAACTTTACACTTCAAATTCGAATCGATAATTATCCACCAATTTTTCAGTCGATCTCGGATCCTTCTAAAACGATATCAGAATTGGTCGTTTACGTTGATGAAGATACAAATCCTCAAAGTCCTGTTCGTGGATGGATCACCCCAACAGATTATCGAGCCATTGATCCGGATGCTAGTGTTCAGTCAAATTCAAAAGCTTTATCTTGGAGTGTTGACAGTCAGCCCCTTAGTGGAGGGACAACATCAGTGAGTGGACTGGGCGAAAGGCCAACTACCTTTTCGTATTCCACCTTTAAAGATTTTTTTGGTGATGACCTTTTTAATATCAAAGTGAACGATGGATGGAGAGATTCTGTTTTACCAGTCCGTGTTAAGGTCCGTGGCTTGCCAGATATGCCATTTTTTACAACCTCATTTACATCTATTCCTGTTGCTAAAGAAGGTGCACAATTTAATTTTGATATCAGCACTGGTGATCCTGATAACAGTCCTAGAACAGTTAAAGTTTTTGGACTACCTTCAGAGGGTAGATCTTGGCTTAAGTTAGTCGATGTAAATTCAACAACTGGAACGGCACGCCTCTATGGTGTTCCCCCTTCCCAAAGTAGCGGTAAACGTTACCAGCTTGCATTTGTAGTAACCGATGAAACGGGGCTTTTTGCAGTAGCGAACGGTCAGCTTCATGTCGACGGAAAAAATGCGAGTCCGGTTATCAATGCTGGCAGTGAAGCGACTGTTCGATTTGATCAAAATGGCAATGCAAATCAAAATGATCTTTCTTTTCTTTACGCAACGGATGTTGAAGGTGCACAATTACAGTGGAGTTTATCAAAAGAATTCTCTCCGAAATACGGTAGAGTTACAGTTAGTGGAACTGGTACTTCGATTCCCTTTATATCTTATAAACCCTATTCAGGTACGACAGGGGATTCTTTTAGAGTACGAGTTTCAGATGGTGTGAGTTTTGATGAAATTGAAATTTCAGCCGTTGTGGTTGATAACTTTGATTTGTTTGAAGTAAGTAGTCCATCGATCACATCTATATCCCGGGGGCAGGAGCTTTCGGAATATTTTAAAGTTTCGAATGTTTCTGGTTCTCAATCAGTGTCAGCGTTTATTCTTGAGGGACCAACATGGTTAAAGATCAAAAAAATAGGCTCTGATGTATTCCATTTACATGGAGTAGTGCCCACATTTGCTTCTGCGAATATCCCTATTAAAATTCAATTCCTAGAAGACGGACAGAGTAAGGCTACAAAAGAATATATATTAAGTTTAGTTGATTCTTATCCACCTAATCTGAGTCTTCTGGGTGATGATTTTATTCAACTACCGATCGGGCAAGAATATCTGGAACCCGGTTATCAATCGATTGATCAAGATGGGACCAACTTAAGTTCTGCAGTTTTGGTTACCGGAAATGTGAATGTTAATCAACCTGGTTTTTATGAATTAAATTATAGATCTGAGGATTTGAGTGGTAATATTTCTGAACTGAAAAGAAAAGTACAAGTCTTAGAATTAAATAATAGTGTCGGACTCAATTTTCCGATCGCTGTTCCTGGTCAAAAAATTGATGATTTTAAGTTGTTAGATGATAGTTTGATAGTGCTCGAGCATACCACAGATGGCGATTCTCGTGTGGCTCAATACAAAGACACTAGTTTGAGTTCATTGGTTCGTTCCTTTTCCTTCAAGTCAGATTATGTCCGATTGGAATTGGTCAACTCTTTGAAGGATGGTGGTTACTTAGTTGGCGGGATTTTTCGGGGTAATTTGGAATTCGGTTCTCATTTGGTTGCGTCTAAAGGAAGTCACAATGCTTTTGCATTGAAGCTCGATTCAAATTTTCAAAAAGTTTGGTTTAGAACCCTTTCTGCTTCCTCGACAATTAGGAACTTAGTTGCCTTTGAAAGTGCTGATTTATCTATCCGATTGGCGGGTGATTTTGCTGGAGTCTTGCAAATGGATTCACGTACTTGGAATTCAGGTGGTGCAAGTGATAATTTTATACTGCATCTAAAAGATAACGGTGAATTTAATTCGATTATTACTTTTGGTGAAAGTGATGCTGAAGAAATGGTTGGGATTGATGAAATGAGTGAAGGTTTTTATGTCGTCGCAAGTAATTCAAAAAAGAGTTCCACATTGAGCAACTGTACAATAGTTAAATTTAACAGTCAAAACGAGGTGGTTACTGGGAAAACTGTTAACAATGGATATTACAACCGTGCATCTGCTTTGGAAATAAGTGATGGGATGATTTTTCTTGCAGGAGGCTTTGAGACAGAATTAAAGATTGATGATAAAAGGGTGTCCACAAATGCATCACGAAGCGGTTTTGTGTGCAATTTGAGCTCTGATTTAAAAGCAAATTGGATAGAAGCATTTTCTTCCAATGATATTTGCAAGGTTGAAAGTATTAAAATGGATGCATTCGGGCATCCATTGGTTATTGTTAGTTATTCAGGTACAATTTCTTTCCCTTCTGGATTGTCCGGGAATTTATCACTTGGACAGTCGGATCTTTTGATTGCCAAATTAAACAGAGGAACAGGCTCATTAATCTGGGCTGAATCGTTGGGCACTTATGGCAATGATGAGTTTCTTGGATTTGATGCTGATTCATTTGGATCCATGCAAATTCTTGCAGGAATGAAAACGCCTTTTGTCTTGAATGGAGTAACCCAAACAGAAGGAAATGAATTTTTTATTAAAGTAAACTCGATTTCGGGAAATCCAGTATTTGATAGTGTTTCGAATCTGGAATTGATTGATGGTATCTTTTTTAAAAAACAGATTGATGTATTGAACCAGCCAGTCGTTAAGATGAAAATTCTGAAAGGACCAACTTGGCTTAATTTTTATGATAATTTTAGTGGATCGGGACTTTTGGGCGGATTGCCTAATCAGAATGAATCTTCTTTTGGAGAAATAAGGATTCGTGCTTATAACGGAAGTGGGGGAGTCTCAGATCTTGATTTTAATTACACAATTAAGGCAGGAAATTTTAAGGTCGAGGATTATTCAATTCCTTCTATTTCATCTGTAATTAATTTTCAGAGTGATGTCTCGATTTCCACGATTAATTCATCCGATCAAGGATATTATTTAGTTGGTGGAATATTTGAATCTTCAATTCAAATGGCTGGTTCACTTTTTTCTTCGGTTGGGAAGAAAGACGGATTTGTTTCTCAAATCGGACTTGATGGAAAGCCTATTCGATCAGTTCAATTAATCAGTTCTGGTCACCTTTCTATCAAAAAAATACTTTCTGGGGACAATGGTGACAGTTACATAATTGGTGATTTTACAATTGGATTACAAGTTGGGACTTACGAGATTAAACCAAATGGAGAAAGCGACATCTTTATCTTACAATGGGGCAAAAATGGTGAGCTAAAAAACCTTAGCGCTCTAGGGGGCTCAGAAAATGAGTATTTTTCAGATGCTTCAGTTTATAAAAATAGCTTACTTTTAGCCGGTAATTTTGAAGGAATCTTCAAACATGGTTTAAGATCAGTTCAATCGAATGGCGAGAAAGATGGCTTTGTCATGCAGGTTCCTTTGGCTGATCTGTCGACGGTTGAATGGTTGCAGAGTTTTGGTGGTTCACAAAATGACCAAGTGAATGGGTTGGTTGTTTCATCCAGTGGAAAGGTTTTTCTTTCGGGTTCGTTCATATCGGCTTCAACTTTTGGATCTGAGGCTTATCAATCAGTTGGACTTCAGGATTGTTTTGTTGGTGAGCTCGATTTAACCGGTAAATGGATAAACGTTCAAACTGCTGGCAGTTCTGGAGTAGATGAAATTACATCTATTTTGTTAAAGGAAAATAATCTATTATATGT
>CBFIBI010000075.1:0-11230 GCA_965660725.1 Opitutales bacterium | reverse complement strand
CCTGGAGCGAAAAAGGAATTGAGGGAGTTCATCGCTTTCTAAAGAAAGTTCACAGAGAATGTTCCAAAAAAGAAAAATTTCACGATGGAGAAGAAACTGACAAACAAACCCTCCGCGTCCTCCATGAGACTATCCTTAAAGTAACCGAATCCATTGAAGATCTTCGCTTTAATGTTGCGATTTCACAAATGATGATTCTCGCCAATCAAATACAGAAGTCAGATAAATTTTCATTGGATACTGCAAAAACGTTACTTCAATTACTGGCTCCATTTGCTCCCCATCTATCCGAAGAATTATGGGAAAAAATTGGAGGTACACCATCAATTGTCAATCAACCTTGGCCCAAAGCCCGAAAAGAACTATTAGACGCGGAAGAGATTACCATCGTCTTTCAAGTAAATGGAAAATTAAGAGGACAAGGCAGATTCCCCAAAGATATTGAAAAAGAAGGGGTTTTGGCGGCGGCTAAAGCAGATGAAAAAGTAATGTCCTTTATTGAAGGAAAACAAATTGTAAAAGAGATTTATGTTCCTGGCAAATTAGTAAACCTTGCGGTTAAAGGCTAATTCCCCGACATGAGTCGTTTTCTACCAGATCACTTCGATTCAAGTCGGACACTCACAATTATAGCAGGGCAAGGTTTATACCCTGAACTTCTTGCGAAACGTGCTAGATTAGAAGGGATCAGAACCCGTCTGATTGAACTAAAGGGTGAAACATCTAAGGAATTAGTTGAATCTTTCACAAAATCTGAGAGAACAACCCTTAAAGTTGGTCAAGTCGGAAAACTCCTAAAAGAATTAAAGAGATTTAATTCAGGATATGCTGTCATGGCAGGTCAAGTTTCACCATTAAAGCTTTTTCGGGGTTTGCACCCTGACCTTAAGGCCATTCGCATGCTTGCCGGATTAGAAAGAAAAAATGCAGAGACTATTTTTGGTGCAATAGGAAATGAGATTGAAAAAGTAGGCATCCACCTATTGGACGCACGTGTCTTTATGGACAAGGACTTAGTGGACGATCAAACTTCTGTAAAAGGAAAAGAGCAGATTAAACCAGAACACCTTTCGCATGGCATAGAAATTGCCCGTGAGAATGCTCGACTCGATGTAGGACAGGGAGTTGTTGTAAGTAAAGGAACTGTCTTGGCTGTCGAAGCTTTTGAGGGAACTAATGAAATGTTATCAAGAGCAGGCTCATTTGGTGCTAGAAATTGCTTATTCGTCAAACTTAGTAAACCTAAGCAAGATACGCGCTTCGATGTACCAGTCTTCGGTTTAAAAACACTTGAAATAATGAATGACGCAGGTATCAGGAATATGGCACTCCAAAAAAATTCAGTTATTCTTTTAAATAAAGCCGAAGTTATCAGAAAGGTTAAAGAATCAAACTTTGGAATTAGTATATTTTCTTAAAATTGGTGACTTCCATTTTCGCCGTACATCGTAATCATAGTTATATGACCTTTTTTAGGTCCAGGTGGGTATCCTCGCAATGCCCTTAGTCTTCCGATTTACGGCTTGACTGCAGACATACTTCGATAGATTCCCGAATTTATAGGAGTAAGGAAAAGAACTAAGAAACTTCTCGCACGAAACAGAAGTCAAGACCACATTACCCTCCATCTAAAAAAAGGTCAAGATGCACATCCGATTATAAAAATCAGGTTATTCCTTGATTGTCATTCTAACAATCGTTGAATTCCTGCTATACAATAAATCGAAAAGATTTTCTTTATTTTTATTCTTTAAAGAAGTTATTTGATTAATCTTGTCATCTTGAATCGTTACCTGTCTGACGAGTAAATATTTGGAGGAATAATCTTCAAGAATACCTACTTCTTGAACAAGCCCATCGACTGCCTTTCTTTCAATGACAATTTTTTGACCACGATATTTTTCTAAAATTGGTTCCCATGCATTAGGAACTAAATCGTTTAATCCACTTCCGATCTCGCTCATCCTCTTATCTGCATTCTTTACCTTTGAAACTCCAGTATCCTTACTCATTGCTCCAAGTATTGCTTGGGCAGCCTGTCCAAAGACATCCCTCAGCATATTATAAAAATTTAAAATATTTCGATATGAACGATCCATAAGAGAAGGTTTACGGATGCGGTGAAGTTCGCGTTTCCATGAGAGACCAGCTTTCGTTTCACCATCTGGAGCAGGGCGAAGGATATATGGAATCTTATCAACTTCATTCGGATGGATAACTATGGAATGAACATCTCCGAAATTTTCTTTGCGATGTACCGGAAAAATAAGCTCAAGCCCTTTTGCAAAAACACACAAAATACCGTAATTAAGCTCACCACTCAGACTGGGGAGAATTACTTTTCCACGATCAAATTTCTTAAGGCAATGATCACATGATCGTCTTTGAATAACTGTACCAACGAGAGCCGAGACAAAAAGAAAGAGAAGAGGTAGCCAAAAGGCAATGGAATCCATATTTTATGATAAATTGAAAAATTTAATGAAAGACGAGAGAAATTTTACTAATTACTTGCATGAATGCCTTAGTATTGTTTGCATAGTATCAATTCCCTTTGCCCTTGCTTTGAAAATTTTCCTTAAAAAAACTTTTACATTTCCAATCTTCTTCTTTTACCTCAGTTGCACTGTAGAAGAAAATAAAGAAAAGAATGAAGATCAGCCTACTGTGCAGACTAGCGGACTTAGTACACAAGATAGCTTGATCGAAGAAAAGCTTGATTATCCTGATGTCTACATAGAAGAGCTGGATCAGTCGCAGGAATTTTTCAAAGAACAACATGAAACAAGCTTCAGTCATGTCTCCAACAAGAATTGGTTTAGCTTTACTGCACAAAAAGATGGTATCCTAACAAAAATTCTTCTTTACGGTAAACCAAACTTTAAACCATCAGATCATTATGGTGATTCTATGGAAGGGTTTATCAGAGAAAGTAATCCCAATTCTGGCCCCAAATTTGGAGAATGGGACCTCTCTAGAGACGACATTGTAAATCAGATTGCTTCTCAAGGATTAACAGAAAGAGACCCGGGATGGATAACCATCCGAATGCGTGGGAAAATACCCCAGATAGCTGGTAAGACTTACTTTTTAATTTGTAATAAAATTACTGGAGGAAAACCTTGGTTCGGTGCTTTTGCTTTTGGGGAGGGTAATCCGTACAAACCGGGAAGATTTTGGCTTCACCAAGATCATGACTTGGTTTTTCGTTCGTATGTAGGAAAAACTCCAGATCAAGTAGAAAACGAACAGAAAAACAATCAAATTTTACAGGATCTTAATCTCGAGAAAAAAGTTCAAAATAACAACGCCGATCTAAGTATCTCAATACCAGTTTCTCAATCAACCGCTTCTCCTGTAATTATCCCTAAGGTAGAACCTGATAGTAAAATTGAGCCTGAGGTTAAAGATACCTTGCCTACTGAATACGATTCATTTGACAATAATTCATCTGAACCACAAAAATTAAATTTGCTCTCCCCCACTGAAATGCAAACTGAAGATTCAAATCAAAGTAAGAAAAAGAGCCTTTTCAACAGACTCTTTAAAAATCAGTAGTTTTTACCTGCTTCGGATTGTTTTTTTATTTGTAATCTAAAATTTTTAAATTTTATTGATTGTAATTTCAACAATCGCTTCAGATTTAAATTAAAATGGTACCAGAGGGCGGACTTGAACCGCCGACCTCCGCGTTATGAGTGCGGCGCTCTAACCAGCTGAGCTACTCTGGCAAAGTATATAACATTTATTAAATATCTCTAAAATCGTCAATAATAAGGTTCAATTGATTGAAAAGATTCATCTTTTATCTTTACCAATTTTCGTAATCGTTAATTATCTCTCAATTTCAAACTTCTATTAAATTGTGATTTCAAAACAAGCCTCTATTCTAATAATTGACGACGATGCGGAAATAAGATACTCGCTTGATCGAGTTCTTAGTACATTGGGACACCGTATCATTTCAGCTGACTCCGGAGAACAGGGAATTGAGACGGCAAAGGTTGAAAAAGCGGATTTAATTTTTCTTGATAACCGGATGGATGGTATATCTGGGATTGAAACTCTTCAACATTTACGAAGCGTTGCTCCAAACTCAATGGTTATATTAATGACAGCCTACGGCACTACCCAAACTGCAATTGAAGCAATGAAACATGGTGCATTCGATTATGTACTAAAACCATTTGACCTTAAAAAACTAAAAGAACTTGTTAGCCGAGCCCTGAAAGCCGGAAGAGACTCTGTGAGTTCTGAAGATGCCTACGAAAAGATTTTAAATTCCTCTGATTATGCGGAGGGAATTGTTGGTAGCGGGGAAAAAATGCAACAAGTCTTAAAAAAAGTAGGCCAGGTTGCAGCATCTGAAGCAACCGTTATGGTCACCGGAGAAAGCGGTACAGGCAAGGAACTTATAGCTAGATGTATTCATAGACATAGCTATCGTGCTGATTCAGCTTTTAATGCTGTCAATTGTGCGGCAATTCCAGAAAATCTAATTGAAAGTGAGCTTTTTGGTCACGAGAAAGGTGCATTTACTGGTGCTACCGATGCAAAAGCCGGTCAGTTTGAACTTTGTCACAAAGGAACTTTATTTTTAGATGAAATCGGTGATATGGGGCTTCCTACGCAAACGAAAATTCTAAGAGCAATTCAAGAGGGTGAGATTCAACGCGTTGGTGCAACTAAAATTAAAAAAGTGGATGTTCGCTTAATTGCTGCAACTCATAAAAATTTAGAAGATATGGTAAAAACAAAGGAATTTCGAGAAGACCTTTATTACCGACTTAATGTTGTACGAATCGAAACTCCTCCACTTCGTGACAGAATGGAAGATTTACCTGAGTTGATTGATTTTATGCTCCAAAGGCTAAACAAAAATCACTCGACGGGAACTAGCGAAATTTCTAAAGAGGCAATCGAGCTACTTAAAATTTATTCTTGGCCAGGAAATGTTAGAGAACTAGAAAATGTTCTTCATTCGGCATCAGTTCTTTCAAAAGGGAAAAGGATTCTCACAAAGGATTTACCGGAGACAATTACTGGTTCCCTGAAGGATCGTACTGAAACAGAAACTCCCATAAATCAATCAGAGTCGTCTGCTACCAAAGAATCATTTTCACTGCCAGATAAAGAAAAAAATATTGAGAAGGAACTTTTGAAAATTGATTCCACACCATCTTTTGGTTCACCTAGCGACCGTGATAAAAATCCTTCTGCTCCGAGTTCAATTTCAACAGATGAAGCTTTTGATATTGCTTATGCTAGTGCTAGAGCCTCAACGGATACAAATATACTTGAAGTTGTGGACAAAGAGATGATTCAAAGATCATTGAAGGAGTGTGGCGGGAATCAGGTTAAAGCCTCAGCACTTCTTGGCATTACAAGGGCGACTTTGCGAAAACGGATCGATGCATATAGTATTAAATATTAATTAAGACCTTATTTTTAATATTTGTTTGTAAGACCCTTCGCAATTTAACATTCTAATCGTTCAATAAAACCAATCTCATGTTAAAAGAACGAATTGTTATAACTGGAATCGGACTCACAAGCCCGCTTGGAAATGACTTGGCCAGCTTCAGATCAAAACTATTAGCAGGTCAAAGTGGAGTATCTACATTTCCAGTTCGAAATATGGGAGACTTACCTGCAGGAGTGTGCGATTTCGAACAAACGAAATATCAAAAAAGAAAAGAAGTCAGGGTTGGTACTCGAGCTGGGGGCATTGGTATATATTGTGCCCACGAAGCCTTAAAAAATGCTGGCCTTTCCCTTCAAGAAATAAACCCTTCAAAAGTAGGTGTTTATTTAGGCATAACAGAGCATGGTAATGTTGAGACAGAAACCGAGGTTTGCCAATTGTTTGATCATTACGACGAAGAAGTAAAATATTGGAGCCATCATCATAACCCGCGAACAGTCGCTAATAACCCCGCGGGTGAAATTACCGTCAATCTAGGCTTAACCGGTCCTCACTACACGGTAGGGGCTGCTTGTGCTGCAGGAAATGCCGGAATCATTCAGGGTGTTCAAATGTTAACTCTCGGAGAATGTGACCAAGCTTTAGCGGGAGGCGTAAGTGAAAGTATCCGAGCTTATGGAATTTTTGCGGGATTTAAAAGCCAAGGAGCTCTTGCAATTCACGATGATCCTCAAAAAGCAAGCCGACCGTTTGACAAAGGACGTAATGGAATTGTGGTTAGCGAAGGAGGCTGTATCTATGTACTGGAAAGAATGAAGGACGCGATGGATCGTAATGCAGATATTATTGCAGAAATCCTTGGCTATAGGATCAACTCAGACGGAACCGATTATGTTCTGCCAAACCCTGAGAGGCAGGAGGAATGCATTAGGCAAGCTCTAGATCGGGCTGAACTTGATGCCTCCATGATTGATCTTGTAAGTTCCCATGCAACATCCACGCCTCAGGGAGACGAACAAGAATGTAAAGCTCTTAGGAATGTCTTTGGAGAAGGCACTAAAACACTGATAAACAATACCAAGAGTTTTATTGGTCATTCAATGGGTGCAGCAGGAGCTATTGAGCTAGCTGGTAACATACCTTCCTTCAAAGATAATATTGCTCACGCAACTATAAATGTAGATGATTTAGATCCATCCTGTGCCCTTCCTGGTCTCGTTCTTAACGAAGCCAAAGAAAAAAAAGATGGTATCAATATTATTCTAAATAATTCTTTTGGAATGCTTGGAATCAATTCAGTTCTGATCTTGAAAAATTTTGATGGCTAGTTTATTTGTAAATACATAATTCATGAACAAGGACAAAGTTAAACAGATCGTACTTGATATAATCGCCGAAATCGCACCTGATGAAGACCTAAGCGATGTAAAACCTGAGGTTCGTTTGCGAGATCAGTTGGATTTAGATTCAATGGATTTCCTCGATATCGTTATGGAGTTGCGCAAACAACATGGCATCGATGTTCCTGAAGCAGAGTACAGAGAACTTGAATCCTTAGAAAGTTGCGGTAATTATTTGCTTCCTAAGTTTGAAGCTGGGGCCGCTGTTTAAGAATCCCTTTATCCTCAAGCATTTATTCTGTCCGAGGAAAATCATTACGATGTTGCTGTAATCGGTGCTGGCTTATCGGGGCTTTCTGCTGCCCTCAGGCTTGCCATGTTTGGTAAAAAAGTTGTTATTTTCGAGAAACATTTTGTAGTTGGTGGACTCAATAGTTTTTATGCAAAAAAAGGAAGAAAGTTCGATGTTGGTCTCCATGCTGTTACCAATTTTCCGTCCATGGGGTCCGGAAAAACATCTCCTTTGCTACGAGCCTGCAGACAACTTCGAATTCCTTTCGAAAGCCTGAAACTCAAACCTCAAAGTAAATCCAGAATATCTTTTAAAGATAGAAGTCTAAAATTTAATAATAACTTTGAATACTTTCTGACTGAGGTTGAGGAAAACTTCCCTGAGCAAAAAAATAACTTCCAAAATCTCTTAAAGAAAATGGATGAATTTGATGCATATTCTCCAAATGTATCAGATATTTCTTCTCGTACTGTATTAAAAGAAGTGCTTGGCCCTTCTTTGCTAGGGGAAATGCTTCTGTGCCCAACTTCATATTACGGTTCAGCTCAACAAAACGATATTGATTTCGCTACATTTACAATGCTTTTCGATGCAATTTTCAAGCAGGGACTTGCCCGACCAGATGCTGGAATTCGCGCTTTCCTTGATCCTATTGTACAAAAGGTTGATAAATTGGGGGTAACTCGCCTTATGAACTGTGGTGTTCAAAAAATAAATACTTCAAAAGGTATCGCTACAGAAATAATCTTGGAAAATGAAGATGTATTTACTGCAGATCAAATAATATCAACTTGCGGTTTTGTAGAAACTGAAAACTTACTTAGCACTAAGAAGCACAAACTTAATCAAATTGAAGAAGGGTATTTTTCAATAATCGAATCCATATTTGTTTTTAAAGGAAAACCTGTAAATTATGGTTGGGATGAAACAGTAATCTTTTTTAATGATAATAGTGTTTTCAGATACGAAACCCCAGATGGTAAAGTTGATCTGTCTTCTGGTGTTATCTGCCTCCCTGAGAATTATTCTAATACAAATAGTAGAGAATTATCCGAAAGTCGCTTAAGAATTACAAATCCGGCTAATTATAAAATTTGGTCTGAATTAAAAGAAGAAGATTATATTTTAGAAAAAAAATCATGCGAAAATAAAATGCTTGATAAGGCTCTTTGTTATTTACCAAGGGGAGTAGAACAAAAAGAAGAATTTTATGATCATATATTACTAAGAGATACATTTACACCAAGAACTATTAAAAAATATACTCAACACATAAACGGTGCACTTTACGGTTCTCCAACTAAAAGCAGGACTGGATCAACTCGCGTAAAAAACTTATTTTTAGCGGGAACCGATCAAGGATATATAGGAATTGTGGGAGCAATGCTCGGAGGTATCGCTATTGCAAACAATCGGATTCTGCGGGGAAATTAATTAATTTCATTAATAATTCTTTCCTGTATTTCAGCCATTAGAAGATAACTAAAATAACCAATTCTGACCTCCGGTTTTTCTGATGAGATACCGGACATGCCTAGCTCTAAATCTTCATCTGAAATATCATTTAAAGCAGTTTTTCGTATTGTAAAACGCAGCTCTGTCAATCCTCGTAGAACATCCTCAACATCATCTTCCAGAACTTCTACTCGACCATAAGGAAGCCGTGGACTTTCAAGTAAACGAGCCAATGCATTACGGTCGTTTTTTGCATCTTGCTTAAGCCCTTCAACCCAAGCTTCGTTTAGTTCTTGATCTTCTTCATTAGGAAAAATCTGTGAATAATCTTCAATTTTCAAAGACAATGCGAATAATTTTCCCAATTCCGGAAGGATTGCTTGTATAATTCGGCTCTCTACCTGCAAACTAAACTCAATCATCTTTTTCTAAAATTGTTTGTAAACGCCAACGCTGTAATTGATAAGCATAACTTTCTGCTTCTTCTCGATCTCCAGTCCATAAAACTGATTTACCAAGTTCATGAACTTCCATCATATGCTTGGTAGCTTTAGTTTCACTGTAGCCAAAAACTCTACGAAAAACCATTACTACATAATTCATTAAATTGACGGGGTCATTCAGAACGATAACTTTCCAAGGCATACTCAATTGCTCATCCAATTTAGTCTTCTCTTCTAAAAGAGGTGCAGGTAAAGATACACATTTTGAATCTACATTCATTAATAAAATATAACATAATTATCTGTTTATTCCTATGGCAAAAATCCCTTATCTTAATTTTGATAATTTTCCGTGCTTGCATAGAAGCGAATTTACGAATTTTTTAGTGTCATGATAAAAATTCCCGCATTCATTATTGGTGGACTTTTAATATTAACAGGAATCGCAGGATATCTGTTTCAAGAACCTGGACTGTCCATCAAAATAACGGGGCCTCTCGCGGAGGATGCACAACTTACGCTGTCAGATGGTAACCAGAGCCATGAACTTGATCTTGGTTACGCATCTAGTAATGCGGCCGGGGAGCATGCTTATTGGTTAATTTACAATTTAAATTTGAACCACGCAAAGGATGCCTCTCAAGGAAATCATGCAATTGCCCAAGGAGTAACCGATCGCGGTTACATTGAAAAATCTTTTTGGTATGCTTCTTCAAAAGGAGAAACGATGAATGCATTAAAGCAGGAGTCAGATAATTTCCAGGGAGCAGGAAATGGCGATGCGGAGGAAATTGTCTGGGCCAATGTAGACCAGAATTCATCCAAGATACGCTTTATATATAAGGATTTTGCTAATTCACCTGGTCCTATTACTCTGCAGGCTAATAACTGGAAAAATATTGATATCTCACCCAAACCAAAACCGAACGAAAAAATCGAGTTTGGTACCAGTTGGACGGCTTTTATACCTGGAATATTGGGGATTATATTGATTTTACTTACATTGGGTGCGGATAGATTTCCAAAGGGGCACAAACACTTTATGCATGCTGCTGTTCTGGTTGCTTTGATTTGTTTTTTTGTAGTTACGAAAATGCTACTAGACGCATATTCGGAAATGACTCTTTTGAAAGAAGAGCCCTACTTGATTATTCATATCTCTAGTCTCAAACCAACGGTCATGCTTCTGTCAGCAGGTTTACTTTTAATTTTCGTAATTCTTTGCGTTGTCTCTTTCATTGAAGCCCGAAAAAATCGCATTTCCGAAGAAGACAAAAAGTCAAAATCTACTTCTCTCAAAAAAGAAGAACCCGAGATTGCTGCCGAAAAGAAAGAAAAAACCTCACCGCATGCGGATAAAGATAAATCCAAGAAAACACAACCCAAGGAAAATAATAGCCCCTCATCTAGTAGTAAAAAAGATGATGCAGAAAAAAAGACTGTTTCAATAAAAGAAGATCAGAAATCAAAAATCGATTCTTCCAATGATAACAAAAAGAATATCGATAAAATTTCACAAGACGCTGATTCAAAGAAACCCATTTCAAAATCAGAAGATAGTAAATCGGATCAATTTAAAAATCCAAAGATAAGTAACAACGAAAAACCATCTGAGAAAAAGGATACTCCTTCTGCTGAAGAGAAGAAAACTGACTAATTTTTTTATTTTTTCGTTTATCGAACTTATCAGAATATCTGTATCAGCTAAAAAGCTATCTTCTAACAATAAACGAATTCTATTAACTCGCAGAACTAGAAGTCCCACCCTTTTTCTCGAAACCAGTAAATAATCCACAGATTTATCGATACCGTTGGATAAGTTTTCCTGTTTCGTTGGGTTATCCATCCAAAAGTGTGAGGAATAAATGATTCAAAACAGACTTCCATCATCAAAATAGTTATTCGTAGTTGAGTTAATTTTTCGCAAAATATTAAGTATACGATCAAAGTACATAAAAATATGAATAGGCGAATTGCGGATATTAAACTTCGTCTTTGTAAATTTTACCTCTTCCCCAACGGTAAATTATCTGTATATCGATATTAAACTCAGCGAGCCAAAGACTTGAATAGAAATTTGCTTAATCCCCAAAGCAGATTTGCTTAGCGGTTATTCCATAAATATGAAAACGAATTATCGATAAAAAAGGCATCTATTCGGAAAACCTTAATTTAACAGGCATAAAGCGTGTTAAAAGTGGCACACCCGGAGGGAGTCGAACCCCCAACCTCCTGGTCCGTAGCCAGGCATTAATCCATTCATTTACTGACATTC
>CBFIBI010000074.1:0-11838 GCA_965660725.1 Opitutales bacterium | reverse complement strand
TGGGTATGGCTCCGCTAGCTCTGTATCTTCAGGGTGCTGGAGTTGAGGTAGAAGCATATGATGATAGGTTTCGTGAACCAACCCGTTCTCAATTGGAAGAATTTGGAGTCCGAGTTTTAAGTGAGCCCATTCCATTAAATAGCCCGGATTGCGTTATCCGCTCAAGTGCTGTTCCTGAGGATAGCCAATCGGTCAAGCCATGGATTGTAGAAGGAAAACCAGTTTACAGAAGAGGTGAATTTTTAGCCCGTTTTTGTTCAGGTAAAAATATTTTAGCTGTGGTTGGAAGTCATGGTAAGACATCAACGACGGGTATGCTCTGCTGGGCTTTGAGGAAAATTGGTTTTTCCTTTTCTTATCTAGTCGGAGGACTTTTCAAAAATAATGAAATCTCTCCAGGTTTTTATCAAAAGAGTAAATGGATAATTTTAGAAGTCGATGAAAGTGATGGTACCATAGATTTATTTTCTCCTGAAACCACCCTTGCACTTAATTGCGAGTGGGATCATGTGGATTTATACAAATCCGAGGAGTCGATGGGGGATACTTTTCGTGAACTTTTTGAGCGAACCAAAACAAATTTAATTGTCCCTGCGTGCTCTGAGTTGGCAGATTGGGCAAGTACGAACAAAGGCAGGCAAATTTTCACTTTCCAGATTCATCCTGAGCCCTCCCAGTTTCATCAGAATAATATAGCCGCAGTAATAGAGGCTGGTCGTTCATTGGGGGTCGATTTGTCCGAGATCGATTTTACACTTTTTCCAGGGATAGATCGAAGGCAAAGTATATTACATAACTCGGCAACGCGAACCATCGTTGAAGATTATGCCCATCATCCAACAGAAATTAATGCATTTTTAAGTCAACGCCGCTCCCTCATGCCCAAGCATTCTCTTCAGGTTGTATTTCAACCTCACCGATATTCGAGGACTCAAGCATTGGCAGAGAAGTTTGCAGAAGAATTATCCCAGGCCGATGATCTTCATTTGTTACCAACCTATGGTGCTTTTGAGAAATTTGATCCATCGGGTTCAGTTGAAAGCCTAGTTGCCTATCTTCCACCAAGACTTAGAAAACGGGCCAAAACCTTTAAATATTTTACTGATTTATGTGATTCTATCGGACCGACTCCATTAAAAAACAATCAAGACCAGGTTCTCTTTGTTGGGGCAGGAGATTTAGAAAAATGGGCACATGCATTTACCGCCTGGGAAAAATCTAGGGGAGAAAAGCTTGAAGCTTTCTTTTATTATTTAGAAAAAAAGCTCTCGAAGAAAACTCTCGTAAAAGAAAACGAGCCTTTAGCAAATAAAACTACGATTGGAGTTGGCGGATCCGCTAGATGGTATGCTGAACCTTGTAATTCCGAAGATTTACGTTTGTTGGTTGAAGCATGTCAATTTTTCAACATACCTCGTGCAATGTTGGGGCGTGGGTCAAATTTAATTGTACCAGACGAAGGATTTGGAGGCCTTGTGATTAGGTTGAGAGGAAACTTTTGGAAAGAAATATCTAAACGCTCGGAAGATTCTTTAATCGTGGGTGCAGGAGCTAAGTTGAATGACATTTGCCGTTATGCCTGTCATAACGGCTTATCGGGATTTGAATTCCTTGAAGGAATCCCCGGAACTTTAGGCGGTGCTTTAAGAATGAATGCAGGTGCAATGGGCTGGGAAACATTCGATTTAGTCGAATGGGTTTCATTTTTACTTCCTGATGGCACTGTAAGAGAGATTCTTGGTACTGATTTGAATGTTGGTTACCGCTATTGCCGTGAGGCATATGATGGAGTTGCTCTTAGGGCTAAACTTAAATCAGAGGGCAAGTCGGATCACAGGGCCATTCGTAAGGCGATCGATAACCTTGCAAAACGTCGGCGTGCAACTCAGCCAAGGGAGGCCAGTGCAGGATGCATTTTTCGGAATCCGGAAGAAGTTTCTGCGGGGTGGTTAATTGAACAAAGTGGACTAAAAGGCGAAAGTGAAGGGGCTGCTATTGTTTCGGATCGTCATGCTAATTTTATATTAAATCAGGGAGGGGCAACTGCTGGAGAAGTCATTTCATTGATCCGTAGAGTTAGGGAAAGAATAAAGGAGTCAAATGGTCTGCTTCTGGAACCTGAAGTCACTCTTATGGGAAAGTCTTGGAACGATTATTTATCATAACCTGAATTCTGTATGAAAAATCCAAATATAGTTATCTTAACAGGTGGAGTTGGTCCTGAACGGGAGGTCTCTCTTTCAACGGGTAATGCTTTGCGTGCTTCTTTGGAACATCATTATGAAGTTTCTATGATTGATCTAACAGATGAGATTTTGCCTGAGGGAATTCTACCAGATGAATCAGTAGTTTTTCCGGCAATCCATGGTACTTTTGGTGAGGATGGCAGATTGCAGGAATTATTGGAGAAAAGAGGTGTTTTTTATGCTGGTAGTGATTCAAAATCGAGTCGTCTATGCATGGATAAAACAGAATCCAAGAAAGCGGTCTTTTCCAAAGGGGTAAGGGTGGCTCCCGGTTTGGGTTTTGAAAACCCAGCATTGTTGAAGCCCGGAAAAATAATTTCTGAGTTTGGCTCGGATTTAGTGATCAAGCCTATCGATCAAGGAAGCAGTGTTGCTCTTTATATAATTAACGGGGAGCAGGAACTGAAAGATACCCTTGGAAAGATGGAAAAAGGAAATTGGATGGTCGAGCAAAGGATTTTTGGTAGAGAAGTAACTGTTGGTATACTAGACAATTCTTCTCTCGGTGTAGTGGAGGTTATTCCAAAAGGCGGTGTTTATGACTTTGAAAGAAAATACTCTCAAGGCTCGACAGAATATCGCTATCCTGCCGTGCTTGATTGTGATATTGAAAGTGAAGTTAAATCTTTTGCGCTTCAATCATTTGAGGCATGTCAATGCAGGGATTTTGCTCGGGTAGATTTTATTATTTCTGAAGATGGTAATGCCTACTTCTTAGAATTAAATACCCTTCCCGGACTTACTCCAACAAGTTTGCTTCCCAAGAGTGCATCATGCTCGGGATACGATTTTGATAAGTTAAGCGGATGTTTGGTTGAACCGGCGATTAAACGATTTTCACATAATGTACTTGTTGCTGTTTAGGATGAATTTATGACAAAGAAAAAGAAAACTAGTCAAAATGGGTTTGCCACTAACTGGAAAAACCTGGCACCTAAATCTTCCCGCAGACCTGCCTCAAGAGCAGCTTTTCGTAAACGGATGCTTTTTTTGTCCAAAATTTTTATTTTACTTGTAGTTTTGGCATCTGTCGGTGCAGGGGTCTGGTTTTTACACAAAAGAACATCAATAGACTCCGGACCTTTTGACTTAACAGGTCCGGGGCTTGCTATATCTAAAGTTTCTTTTTCTTCAGATGGGGTACTTCGACCCGATTGGTTTAAAAACTGGTTTGGTCCACTTCGTAATCGTACATTGATGGACATTGATATCGTTCAACTCCAGAAAGATCTTTTAAATGAAAAGCAGATCTCATTTGCAAGGGTTAGTAGAATTTTTCCTGATACTTTGAAGATTGAAGTAAGTGAAAAAGTACCGGTATTAAGACTATGTCTTCGCACCAAATTAAAAGGTGAGGAAACCTGGATAGTGGGAACTGATGGTTCGCTTTATTTGGGTTCTGGTTACGGTGCTCCAAGTCTTGCCCATCTTCCTTTTTTAAAAATTAACCCCAAGTTTCTGATTCCATTACCAAACGAGGAAGGATATCGGAACCTTCAGGATATCCCAAAAATTGCCCCTCTTTTGGATTTGGCCAGAAGGGAATTTCCTGGGCTTTATCAGGATTGGCAGATCGTATCATATGAACGACCTAATGATAATGATCCAGGTGCTCATATTATGATCAAATCTCGGAAAGTGAAAAAGCTTCGATTTTCACCCAATAATTATGCCCAACAATTACGCCGTCTGAAGTATCTTTTAACTGAACCGGATTTTCGAAGGACCCCTCTTGTGGAATCCATTGACCTCTCACATGACCGTTCGGTTTTTGCAAAACTTAGTCCTTCATAATTTAAAACCATACCTGACTAAATAAAACTATGAGCAAAATTATTGGTGCTGTTGAAATTGGAACTTCTAAGGCAAAAGCTTTAATTGGTGAGGTTTCTGAAAACTCAATTTTAAATGTGGTGGGTATGGCATCTCGCCCAAATGAGGGAGTCAGAAAGGGAGAAATTGTAGATTTTCGAAAAGCAGCTGCAGCTGTTCATTCTGCTTTAGAGGATGCAGAGAAAATGTCTGGTACGACGGTGGACGAAGTTTATCTTGCTCAGACCGGATCCCATCTTCGTGGTCATATGCTCCGTGGGTCATCTTCCGTATCCTCTGCCCACAATCGTGTTGAGGTTGAAGACTTACAGCGTGCAGCGGAAGAGGCCAAAAGAAAACAGCCTGATGAGGGGCGCACATATGTTCACCATGTAAGAACTCCAATCCTTTTGGATGGGCGAATTGTTCAGGACCCCGTTGGTATGATTGGATCCAAGGTTGATCTTGGTTATTGGTCAATTGATGGTGAAGAGCAGTTAATCAAGCAGGCTTTACATGTAATCAGTAATTACAGTATTGAAGTGAAGGATTTGATCCTTTCTTCGATTGCATCTGCAACAATGATGGCTGGCCCTGATCTTAGGAGAGCGGGTACACTGGTTATTGACATGGGAGCCGGGGTTACTGACTTTGCATTATATCGTCAGGGTTTTGTCGTGAAGACAGGAGTAATTCCAGTTGGCGGGGACCATGTAACCGGAGACTTAAGTATGGGGTTGCGCGTCCTTGAGGCATATGCTGAGAAATTAAAGGTAGAGCATGGAAAAGCACTTCCTGATGAAATGGATGAAGGTGAAGATGTTTGGATCATCGGAAATAAGACGATTGGAGACCGGGCTATTCCAAGAAAAGCAATCACTGATGTTATTCATGTTCGAATAGTCGAGTTGTTTGAAATAATGGTTAAAGAATTGGAAGGACTGTTAGATCCAGATGAATTAAAGGGTGGCATTATACTTACGGGAGGGGCATCATTATTGCCGGGAGTTGAACGGGTAGCTTCCAAAATTCTGGGATTCCCCGCACGGCGTGCTTCTTTTGCAACTGGGATCGTATCTGAACTGGCTCAGCCTGAAAATGCCACTGTGCTCGGGTTATTACACTACGGATTGGAAGACCATAGTTTGCCAGGAAGAAAAAAGAATGAAGCTGACTCTAGATTTATTGATAAATTTCGCAAGATGGTCGGACTTGGAATACAGGAGTAAATACAAAGTTAAAATTTAAAATAAGGTAAAATTATGAGCCAGGAACAACTCTTTCCAAAAGAAACAAATTTTTCACCTGATAATGAGATCCCGGGAATTCGTGCAAAAATAATTGGAATAGGCGGTGCGGGAGTATCTTTAGTGGATGGGTTGCGCTTTGACAATTTTCAAAGTGTTGAACATTTGGCAGTTGATGTGGACAGCCGGGCTTTGGCCGATTCGATTGCCGGGGAAAAGCTCTCCTTTGGTCGAAGGTTAACCCGGGGTATGGGCACAGGTGGTGAGCACACTTTGGCAAGAAAAGCACTGGAGGAAGAAAAAGATATTATCAGAAAAAAACTTGAGGGCTTTGACCTGGTCTTTTTACTAGCTGGATTGGGTGGTGGTACAGGGGGGGGAGCTGCACCTATTATTGCCCGTCTTGCTCGGGAGGCAGGGGCATTAGTTTTTGCCTTTACCCCAATGCCTTTCAGCTGGGAAAAAAGTAGGCATTCGATGGCTGAGGATTGTCTTTCCGATCTTCGCAAATTTGCTAATGCGGTTATACCTCTTCCTAATGATTCACTTTTGCAAATGGGTGGCCCGGATGCTACCGCACTCGAGTGTTTTGCAGAGGCTGGAAGAAATGTAAGCCAGGGAATCTCAGCGATCTGTTCACTCGTATTTAGACGGGGGATGATCGACATTGACTTTGTAGATTTGCGTAAGGCTTTTAATCGTCGATCTGGTCGTACACTTTTTGGATATGGACAGGGGGAGGGGAAGGATGCGATCAGGCAGGCAGTTCGAGAATTGATGATATGCCCGATGTTACACTTGCCAGATGTGTCTAAAGCAGCCGATGCCCTTTTAATCTTAATTACGGGTGGTACTGGATTGGGAATGGCTGCATTGCAACAGGTATCCACTGAAATTAGAGAAGAGTTTAAAGCAGGTGAGCATGTGGTCTTTGGAGCACATGTTGATGAAAATATGGGGGACCGGGTTGAAATTACGGTTTTAGGAGCAACTGATTTGGAGGCTGGCCTTCCGACTGCTGATGTGGCACCCGATGCAAGCGATGTGATCAAGGTCGTCCCCAAAGCAAAGGTGGCCCATCCCTCAAAGCTTAAAAAAGAAAAGAAAAGCTCTAAATTAAAAAGGGTTTCTGAAAAAACAAATAAGCGCAAACAAGTCCAACTCGATCAGGGAATGTTCGACTTGGAAGATACTCAAAGAGGGATATTCGGAGATTTGCCAACTCGAAATCTGTATGCTGGGGAGGACTTGGATGTGCCTGCATATCTCAGAAGAGGGGTAAAAATTTCAATTTAATAAGGCTTTTAAAGCATTTTTAATGTTACATATTTTTTATATTTAATATTTTTTTAAGTATTTTATTATTGTTTTTGACTAATATTTACGAATTTATAAATTTTGAGTTAAGTTGCCCGCTTATTTTAAATTCTTAATAATAGTCCTGCTTTCAATTCCACTTGGATGTTACTTGTCTGCAAAGCCAAATATTTCTTCCGGTGGTATTATAAATAGTTCATCGAACAATGCTGAGCTAAGGGGTAATCTTTTATCTTTTTCTGGGAATGATTTACCCGAAATCTCTCTACTTTATGACAGCGATGGTAATTTTTCAGTTCCAAGATTTGATCCATATTTTCCATACTATTTCTTAAATCAAAATAAATTTAGTCTTTGGCTGGACGCAAATGATACTTCAACCATCTCGCATTCTTCGGGTTCTGTTTCAGAATGGAGGGATAAATCAGGCAATGATTTGCATGTTTCCCAATCAACTGTTTCCAAACAACCCGACTCAAATTCTCAAATACAGAATGGAAGAAATGTTTTATTTTTTGATGGGGATGATCATTTGCAAAGAAGCTCTACAAATTTACAAAACTCTGATCAGTCATGGTTTATTGTGGCAGAAATTAATTCAGGTGGGGTGGATATTGCCGGAGATGGAATTTTCACTTACGGTGCATGGGGTGCAGGACAATGGCATCTTCGTGCTAATAATGGCAGTCAATTCAGGGGAAAGGTAAACAAAGACGGTAATTCTTTGGGAACGAGTGATTTTAGCACAAGTAATCTAGTTGGATTTCAGATTTATTCGATTATTTTTGATCGCTTAAATTTGAAATATTCATCCCGTTTGAATGGCACAACTAATGATCTTGATGTAATCGACTCAGAAAATTTAAAAACTAACAAATTAATTAGAGTTTTTACTTCTAGTAACATTTCTCACAGTCCAGTGGGAAAAGTGGCTGAAATTATTTGCTTAAAAGATGTATCCTTACAGAATACCCAAAAAATCGAAGGTTATCTAGCTCATAAATGGGGTATTGCAGGGTCTCTTGATAACACTCATCCTTATTCAATTGTTCCACCCGCTGGAAACGCAGCTCTTACCAAAGTTGTGCTGGGTCAAAAAAATGCCGGGACTTTTGATTCAAATCTTACTGGTTTAGAAATGGGGACTGTTTATAAGTATCGATATTTTGGTAAAAACTCTGAGGGATATATGCTTACAGATTATTTCTCATTTGAAACTGTTGGCTTGGCAAACCTAGTAACTGTTTATCCTGATAATGTTTCTCCCAATTCTGCTACACTAAAGGTAAATATTTTGTCAAACGGCCAAGAGAACCCCAATCTAACTTTTTATTGGGGGGATGATAATTCTAGCAACCAAGCAGCCGGTTGGGATAATTCATATGCTCTAGCCGGTAAACATGGTGTTGGCGTTCATTCCCATGCTGTTTCCAGTCTGATTTCTGACACAACCTATTATTTTACTATCAAGGCAACAAATTCCGCTGGTTCCTCGTGGTCGAATGTTGGAACATTCGTAGCCAACGGCAACTTGCCTCCAAGTCAAATCGTTCCAAATGCTCCTTTGGAAATGAACGAAACCTTACCTATCGGATCACCAATTTTAACTTTCACAGCAATAGATTCTGATGCTAATTCTTCTGTCACATTTTCCTTAGTTGATCTCGATACCACAACTCAAAATCATCTTTTTCAGATGAATTCTGCAGGAGTGCTAACGAATTTAGTCGAGTTTGATTATGAAAGTAATTCTTCAACATATATGATTCGGGTCCGTGCTACTGACGAATTTTCTGCATACCGTGATGAACAATTTTTAATTTCTCTGTTAAATAAAAATGAACCACCTGTTTTAAGTTCCTATCAAGGTGCGGTTTCGGTTTCTTTAAGACGCCTTGAACGAGAGTTCTTTGTTTCTCAAATTAGTGCGAATGATATAGATTCTAATCTCACATACACGATTAATTCGAGTCCGGATCAGTCCTTATTCGATGTAAATGCGAGTACTGGAATTTTGAGCTTTATTTCGCATACTGATTTTGAATCGGCCAACGATAGTAATTCTGATAATGATTACAATGTAACGGTTCGTGCGAGTGATGGAGAGTTTCATGTGGACCAACAATTCATCATTTCTGTGGTTAATGCTGAAGATCCACCGGTGATTGATATTTTGCCTCCTAGTGCAATTACTGCGACTACTGTAGTTATAGAAGGAAATTTAACTTCTTTTACGGGTAATAATCAGCCTGCAGTTGAACTTTTTTACGATGAAAATACCACTGCTGACTCTCCTCGAATCGATCCTTTCGTACCTGAAAACCTGTCAGGTAAATTCTCTCTTTGGTTGGATGCTAATAATTCGAACAGTATTGTTTCAACGGGTGGAGCGGTTAGTCAATGGAATGACATAAGCGGTAATAATCATAATTTTACTCAGGATAACAATGATTCGAAACCGGTTACCGGTAGCTTTAATCAAAATGGAGGGAATGTAATTCATTTTGATGGGAATGATACTCTGCAAAGACCCTATTCAAATATTTTAAATTTCAACCAGACTTGGCTTATGGTCGCCCGTATCGATAACGGTGGAGTTGATAATGGAGGAGATTCCTTGTTGTCTTATGGGTATATTTCAACTGGTAGCTGGGAACTTCGAGCAAATAATAACTCAAATTTCTCTACAAAATTGGCAAAGGGGCAACCCTGGTTAAGTGGTACATTAACTAAAACGGTTACCCAGGACGCATATCACCTTTTTACGATTTCCTTCGACCGGAATTTAAAGAGAGTTAGCAATTGGGTGGACGGTACGATCCGAACCAATGCAATATCCGATCCTATTGATTTGTTTGAAAAACAGAAAATGACCTTAATGGGCAATCGAAATGGAAATGCACAGACACTGGGTGGAAAAGTTGCTGAGTTAATCTGCATGCGTTCAGTTTTGCCTGATGATCGAAATAGACTTGAGGGTTATTTAATCCATAAATGGGGAATTTCATCGGTGATTGATGCCAATCATCCTTACAAATCTGCTCGCCCCATGTTTGCCCAGCCTTTAACCCAAGTTTCACTTGGAAATAAAGCTGTTGGTCCCATTTCTCATACGCTTACTGGTCTTCAAGCTTCTACTACTTATAAATACAGATTTCAGGGCGTTCATGCATTAGGGAATGCATTTTCTTCATACGGCTATTTTACAACGGTTTCTACGGGAATTGTATCGACTGTATTCCCCACCAATATGACAGCTAGCTCTGCAACGATACGGGCTGATATTCTATCAACTGGTGGAGAAGATGTTCAGGTCACTTTTTACTGGGGAGATAATAATGCGAGTAATCAAGGGGCTGGTTGGGACTTTAATCAGACTCTATCCGGGACCTTTGGAGCCGGTGTTCAGAGTTTTAATGTAACTGGCTTGCAGTCCGGTATTGCCCACTATTTTACCGCCAAGGTAACAAACTCCGCGGGTAGCTCATGGTCCCCGGTATTTTCCTTCTCGGCAATCGCTAATGATCCACCATCCTCGATCACAGCTGATGGACCTTTACAAATTGCCGAGAATTTACCGGCCGGTTCTGTAATTAGAGATTTTAATGCAAGTGATCCAAATTCTGGAGCAGTTTTAACTTACGCTCTGGTGGATAATAACAATACGACTCAAAATCATCTTTTTACACTGGACCAGAATGGGACTCTACGCTCGACAGTCCCTTTTGACTTCGAGAATAACGCATCCTCATACACTGTAAGAATTCGGGTAACCGACCAATATTTTAGCTTTCTTGAGCAGGATTTCACCTTTTCCCTAATCGATCAAAATGAACCCCCTGTCCTTATTTCATTTGGGGGTGCCGCCACCTCGCCTGCATATGTAATGGAGAATTATTCTTTTGTTGGACATGTAATCGCAATGGATGAGGAGAATGCAACGCTTTCCTATTCAATCAGTGGTGGCACGGATCAATCATTTTTTGAGCTTAATTCGACTACCGGTCATTTGTCTTTTATCACATCACCTGATTTCGAAACTGCCTTGGATAATGGAGCTAACAATGTTTATCAGGTTATTATTCAGGCGACGGACGGTCAAAATCAGGTCACTCAGACATTAAATGTGAATGTAGTAAACAGTAATGAATCACCGGTTATCAACATTCTTCAAAACCTTTCCTCTATCAGTACGAATGGGGTATCCATTGATGCCAACCTGACATCTTACCTTGGAGGACAACCCAACATAGAATTACATTATGATGATAATGCATCCTTCAACCAAATCAGAAATGCACTATACACTCCTTATGAGGTAGGACCAAAACTTGCCTTGTGGTTGGATGCAAATGATACCGCCACAATCATTGATGATGATGGTAATGTCAGCCAATGGAGTGATAAGAGCGGAAACAACTTACACCTAACACAGGATACCAATGCTTCTAAACCCTTCACTGGTGGGTATACGCAGAATGGGAGCAACGTGGTCTCCTTTGACGGGGATGATTTTTTACAGCGTGCCTTTTCCAATATTCTTAATTTCAGTCAGACCTGGTTCATTGTCGCACGGGTCGATTCAGGTGGAATTGATAATAATGGGGATTCTCTTCTCTCTTATGGATTTAGTGGCGAGGGAAGATGGGAACTCAGGTCCCAAAACCAAAATACTTTTAATTCTAAAATTGCCAAGAATTCATCATGGTTGCCCACCGTTACCCAGACAGTTTCTCTTGATAATTATCACCTTTTTACCCTGACTGCTGATCGGAATAATTCTAGTTTTTCGAACTGGGTAAACGGACAAATCCAGACCAACGCGGTTCATGATCCGATTGGGATTTGGGAAAAGCAAAAAATTACTCTAATGGGAAATAGGGCAGGCACTCCGCTAACTATTGGTGGTAAAGTGGCTGAGGTGATATGTGTTCGCTCCGCTTCACCGGAAATTAGAAATGCAATCGAGGGTCATCTCGCACATAAATGGGGAATTTCAGGTTCATTGGTCTCTACTCACCCGCACCGCTTTTTTCCTCCTCGCAAAAAACTTCCTTTAACCGTTGTTGACCTTGGGAATAAACCACTGGGCGTTTTTTCGCGTGTTATTAATGGTTTACAATCAGGAACCGCATACAAATACCGTTTTCTCATGAAGAATGGGGCAGGGGTTGGCTTTTCTCCACTCGGTTCATTTTCTACTATTGGAGTTCCAA
>CBFIBI010000073.1:0-11873 GCA_965660725.1 Opitutales bacterium | reverse complement strand
AAGGGAAGAAAAATCAACCGCACTTGATACTCTTTCTTTTAGATTTCCCTCTTCATTCAGAATTAGAGATTTTTCATTGTAAACCTCCTGACCTAAATGATTCATTCTTAAGTAAAGAAACAAACCACCGCAGATCAGAAGTAAAAACAGTGCAAATGCGGTTAAAAATAGGTTCAAAGAAGTTCCTCCTCGTTTTGAAACAACAACTCGTTGCGGTCCAACTTCAGTTTCAACTTCATGCTCAAAATTCAAGCCTAAAGTATCCCCTACACTTACCCAATCAACTCCTCCTACTGGACAGACTAAATCATTCTTCTCGAGCTCTCCTCTTTCTTCTCCACTTACTAATTCTGGATAGGAAAAAGGTCCAAGATTTTCACCATTTTTATTGACCCAATATTTTATGCTTTGGTTTTCCATTGCTATCAGAAATTAAAACATCGATGTTAAATTGATAACACCTTCAGTGCATAGCCGAGCAAAATTCTTATTTGCTATTAAATAATTCATATTTTTCAAAAGCTTCTTTCTTCCCGTGCAAACGTAATCGGTCAAAAACTCTTGGGTTTGAAGGTCTTGGAAAAGTCATTTCAATCTGCTTTAACGATTTCGGAAATAAATCACTATGAGAACTCAGGAAAAAAGAATCATTTTCCATTGTTCTTACAATTTCATTTTCTACTTTTGTTCGGTAATCGAACCCCGGCAGAATGCAATCTTCAATTCCGCAGGCAACAATACAAAGCAAGTCATCGGGTTCATTTTTCAAAAAATCGAGCATATCATGATCTGCAACCTTGTAAGGGATTCTCTTACAAATACCAACATTATCTGAAATATAACTCGATATAGACTTTTTTTGAATGTCAGCATAAAAAGGTTCAACGGCAACAAAATTCTTGGCTCCACATACAGCTGCTAAAGCGTAACCATAAGACATCATTCCTGCTCCAAGTTCAACAACTCGTCTGCCAACAAGGAGGGAATTAAGAAATTTACCATTCGGAGTAAAAGACCATTCGTAGAGTGCCCTCGTGAATTCTCCTCCTGGAGCTGCAAAGCCAGTACCTTCACTGCGGGAATAATTTAAGCGAACCCGCCAGTCTCGTTCATCATTAATTCCGCTTTTCATCTTAATGATGTGGCTAATACTAAAACTTTCGATCCAGCATGAACTGAATTAATTCCTCAAGAAATAGGGAATCTCCTCCGATTAAACCAAGTGTCTTTTGTGCTTCTTGACTATGATGGGCAGCAAGCCTACGAGCCTCTTCTTTACCCTTAAGTGATACCCATGTCACCTTTCCTCGTTCTCCATCATGTTGTGCATCCTTCCCGAGTTGGTCCGTGCTTTGGGTAACATCCAAAAGATCATCAATTGCCTGAAATGCGAGCCCAAGAGATTGACCAACATCCCCAATTCTCAAAAGCTTTTCAGAATTTGTCCCTTGAGCTCCTAAACGAAAACCAAGTTGTAAAGATGCTTTTATCATCGCTGCCGTTTTATTAGAATGTATAAAGGACAGATTTTCTTCATCCGGCAGAGTACCTTCAGAAAGCAAATCTTGCATCTGACCACCAACTAATTTTTGACTGCCTGCTGTTCGTGCAAGAATTGCAACTAAGTCGATTGCAAGTTTTGGGTTATTTAAATAAGAGGTCGATAAAATCTCAAAAGCGAGTGGTTGAAGGGCATCTCCAGCGAGTATAGCTGTAGCTTCATCAAATGCTTTATGACAGCTTGCTTTGCCACGACGGAAATCCGAATTATCCATCGCCGGCAAATCATCATGTATGAGGCTGTAGGTATGAATACATTCAACTGAAAGTGCAGCCGGAACGGGATCTGTACAATTTGGAAAAATTTCATGTGCAGCCAAAACCAAAACTGGACGGAGACGTTTACCGCCTGCATTCATACTATGAAGAATAGCCTGATGCAGTTGAGTCGGCTTAACCTGGTCACTCGGTAAAGCTTGCACGAGACGCTGATTGATCAACTCCTGCCATTTTTTTAGCTTTTGTTTAAAATTCATGACTTGCGAATAATAGACACGATGTCATAATCAGCAACTTATGCCAAGTTTGGAAGCGGTGTGTGAAAAGCTTTTTGGTAACCCTGGATGGGTCTCCAAGGTTGCCCTTGGTGGTGTTTTGTCATTCTTTCCAATTCTGAATATTTTTTCTCTAGGATATCTACTCGAATACACAATAAGATTAAGGAGAAATAAAGAATGGAATTTGCCTGATTGGAAAGAATATAATTTAAGTTCACTTTTTTCACATGGAATCCAAGCACTTTTAATATTACTTAGCTTTGCGGGTTTGCCAATTCTCTTAGGATGGCTGTTAAGCCTTTTACTAAAGACCATTACTTTTGGTCTTATTGGAGTCCTCTGCTATCTACCTCTATCTCTAGCGGCATTTATTGCTCCGTTCTTAAGCTTGGCGGCAATTCAAGCATTCGTGAACGATGGCTTATTCTCGGATGCATGGAGAATCGGGATAATTCTCCGCATTGCTAAAATCTTAGCTCCAAAATTGATTTTACCAGTGATCGCTTTTTGGGGAATTTTAATTCTCGCGTTACCCCTCTATGGTGTATCTTTTTTCCTTGGAAGTTGGATATTACTTGCTTATTCAAGTGCAATTAATTTTTCCAAAACAAATTAAATCGTTTTTACCTATGCCAACCTACGACTACCAGTGTACAGCGTGTGACCACAAATGGGAATTATTTCAATCGATGAAAGACTCCCCAAACAAATCATGCCCAAAATGCAAGAAAAAGAAAGCCAAAAGGCTTCTCGGTTTAGGAGCAGGAATTATTTTTAAAGGATCAGGTTTTTACGAAACTGATTATAAGAGTAAAAGTGGGAGTGAGAAGAAAGAAGGCACGAGCGAGACTGATTCAGCCCCTTCCGACTCCAACAAATCAACTGACTCCACAAAGTCTTCAGACTCCTCCAAATCTTCCTCCACCAAAAAGGAAACCCAAAAATCTTCGGGGACCAAGAAGGAAAAAAAATAAGTTTTTTACGGATTTTTTCTTTTTCATGGCCACGACTGTACTCACTCTGCTTGCCGATGGCTTTGAGGAAATTGAAGCTATCACACCGATCGACCTGCTTCGTCGGGCAGATGCAAAGGTAACAGTTGCATCCTGCTCAGAAGATATCGAAGTCACAGGACGTTCAAATATAACTCTGCGTTCCGATATTCTTCTTTCTAAGATCCCCGATCCTCTTACATTTGATTTACTGGTTATCCCAGGCGGTCCAGCAGTTTTCGAACTTCGCAAACGGTCCGAGATCATTGACCTGATTAAGTCATTTGGTAATGCAGGCAAGCCAATTGGTGCTATATGTGCCGCTCCTCTTCTCCTGCTCGATGCGATTCTGATCACTAAGGGCTCTACTTACACTTCTCATGATTCCACATCAAACGAACTTGACAACATCGAGCAAAACCATGCCGTAGTTCAGGACGGAAAAATTATCACCTCACGGGGTGCAGGTACTTCCGTTGAATTTGGATTATCCTTGATTAATTATCTCTTCGGCTCGAATAAAGAAAAAGAAATCCGGATATCAATTCACGCTGATCTCTAATGAAAGCCTTTCGCAGATATGCCCGTGAGGAGCGAGCCGCCCACCTGGTCGATGTTCCCATCCCCACCCCGAAAGAGAATGAAGTTCTTCTCCGTGTAGCCCACTGCGGAATTTGCGGATCGGATCTCCACGCTTGGCTCAATCACAAAGGATACGAATCCGTCCTTCCTCAGGTCACCTTCGGGCATGAATTTTCCGCTACCGTCGTGGATATGGGCTCCGCAGTAACTAATTGGAAAACTGATGATCAGGCGGTAATGATCGCCCTTCAGACACATCATGACGACAATGACCCCTTCTGCCGAATGAGTTTACCACAACTCTCCTCCCGTCGTCGTGTACAGGGCCTTCACCTAGACGGAGGCATGGCGGAATTTGTCTCTGTTGAAGATGAATTTTTACTCCCCATACCTGCAGGGCTCGATCTAAAACTCGCCGCCCTCACCGAGCCTCTCTCTGTTGCAGAGCATTGTATTGAGAACCGTACATCCATCGGTCCAAATGACAAAGTTATCATCAGCGGCCCGGGTATTATTGGCCTGCTTTGCGCGATTTGTGCCCGAAATCGAGGGGCTGAAGTCATCATTTCCGGCACGGAACAGGACGAACACGCACGCCTCTCAGCCGCACAAGCTATTGGTTTTAAGACTCTTGTGGTCGGACCGGACAATCCACCCCTGCACAAACAAATCTCGACATCCTTTCCCGGTGGAGCCGACGCTCTGGTTGAAGCTTCTGGGTCCGCCCATGCCCTAGCCAATGCCTGGCAATCCGTACGCCCGAACGGCATCGTCACAGCCGTTGCCCTTTACTCCCGTACGATTGAATTCGATCTCACCCAATTTCTTCGTAAACAGATAGACCTGCGCACAAGCTATGCCTCATCCAAGGATGATTATCTGCGTGCATTTAAACTGCTACAGAATGGCTCCGTGGATTCCTCGCTGCTTACTCAGAACTATTCTCTCTCCGATGCACACAGGGGGTTTATCGAAAGCGAAAAGTTAGAGGTCACCAAGGTTATACTAGACTGCACCTAATTTCTTTTAAGAGATTTCAACCTCAGGACCGGATTACCCGAATACGATGGGTATTGGTATCTCCCAAATAGATAGCCCCATCCTTATCCACGAACACTCCGTGCAAACGGTCCATACGGCACTTTTTTGGATTCTTCCCTTCCGGACCATCGCCCTTTTTGCCATCGCCAGCGATCAGTTCGAGCTTACCCGTTTTCACATTAATCATACGCAATGTGTGGCTCTCCGTATCGGCCAGATAAACATTCCCCTCTGGGCCAACAGCTATACCTTTTGGCCCCGAAAGTGTTGCCATTTTGGCTGGTCCACCATTTCCGGTAAATCCCTTCTTCCCGGTTCCCGCTACATGATGAATGGTCCCCTTATCTAATTCCAATCGATACACTGCATTTCCCTCACGCAAAGCCAACCACATGGTATCTCCAACCACATCCATCGCCCGTGGACCGTTCAGATCGACCTCACATATTTTCCCGCCATCCCTAGTTTTCCCTTTTTTTCCGCTTCCTGAAAAAGTGGATATCTTTCTCGTTTTCATATCGATCTTCCGTATTCGGTGATTGCCTATATCACAGACAAATAAATTTCCATTTGGCCCAAACTGAATACTATGCGGACGGTTCAACTTGGCTTTCTTCGACTGTCCTCCATCGCCACTAAACCCCTTCTCTCCTGTTCCTGCAATTGTGTAGACTTTACCCGACCCCACATCGACTTTTCGAACCACATGATTCATCATCTCTACAAAATACATATCACCAGCCTTATCGAACCGAACCTCATAGGGTTCGTTCAACAATGCCTCTGTTGCTAATCCACCGTCGCCAGTATACCCTCTCTTTCCGCCTATACCTGCCACAGTGGTTACAATCCCATTCGAATCGATTTTTCGAATACAGTGGTTATAGGTATCACAAACATAAAGATAACGATCGGGGCCTCGCACTACCCCGAAAGGGCCGCGTATTTCAGCTTTAGTAGCCAAGCCACCATCACCAGAGAAACCTGCTTCCCCGGTTCCCAAAACTGTTAAAATCTCGGTTCCCGCAAAGCACTGGATGCAAAGAAGTATAATAGATACCTGAACGGTCATTTTAATTTTTCAACCATCCGCTTCACCCAAGGATAAAAAAGTAAGGATTATTTCGTCGTGTTCCCGTCAGTCGTCTCGGTGGCTATCTCTTCCACCACCGGTGCAGTCTGATTCGCATCCACTTCAGCAATGATCAATGGTGCTTCAGCGGAAGAGGAATTCGCATCAGTGGCATTGACATCCATAATTACGGGTTCAGGCTCAGAAATTTCCTTCGGGGTAATCCCTATCAATTCCACTTCAAAAATTAGAGTCTCATTCGGACCGATAGAATTATTTCCGGTCTCTCCGTAAGCCAGATCGGATGGAATAAATAATTTCCATTTTGCACCTTCTTTCATTAATTGAAGAGCTTCTGTCCAGCCTTTGATTACACCATTTACACCAAAAGAAGCCGGTTCATCGTTGTCGACTGAAGAATCAAAAACCTCTCCATTAATCAGACTGCCCTCGTAATGAACTTCAACAGTGTCATTCAAATCAGGACTAGATCCGTTACCTTTATTAATAATTTTATATTGCAGTCCACTCTCTAAGCTTACAACTCCAGTTTTCTTACTGTTTTTATCAAGAAAAGACTGACCCTTTTCCAAATTAATATCAGGAAGCGACTGTGCAATCGATAAGAATTTACTTGTCTTTACCAACTCACTAAGACGGCCTAAAAAATAAGTGGCATTTTCATCCTCTGACAGTTTACCTTTATGCAATGAAAGTGAATCTGAGTTATTCTCAGACAATGCCTGAAGAGCCAAAAGGAAGCGTGCTTCCCTTCGATCGGTTGCCAAGTAAGCCTCTCCATTGGCGAGGTTTTTCAAAATAGCTTTCCCCTCCCCTCCTTTCATTGATTTGTCCTTGATTAAGGAGACCGCTTGTCCAAGCAAAGCACGCCCAGCAAGAGGGTCGTTGCCTAAATCTTTGACTGCAAGCTCAAAACTCTTTGCTGATTCTGCGTAGCGCTTATCTTTGTACTGCAAAACAGCAGCCCGATATCTTGCAATACTTCCAAGGTTATCATCATAATCATCAGCGAACGATAAAAAACGCTCCTCGGCCCCCTCATCGTCAATACTAGCAGAAAGGAAACGGTACGATCGCTCCGACTGTTCTTCAACCTTCGCATTATCCAAAAAAGTGTATCCTGCCACTACGAGTGCGATAAAACCAAGAATAATAAGCAGTGAATTCTTACTTTTGTCCCAAGCATCAGCCTCGCTGTAACCTTGCTCAGCAACTTGTTCAGCAGAAAGGCCATCCGATTCCTTATTTTCAGGAATGGAGGTATCGTTATTATCTTCAGGTTCTTGATCTTGTTTATTGGCCATTGGGCTAAGTATGGAAAAGGGAATATAGTCTTTATTTTTTTAATAAAGTCAACGGCTAGCTTTACTATTATCAACCATACATATTCATTTAAAAACAGCTTGTTCTATATTTCAAAGGTTTATTACTTGATCCCCTCTTGATCCCACAATCTGTAAGGGTCCATCATCCTAATCATTTCACTTAACAGTAAAGACTCCATCTCCATTAATTTTGTTTTGTATTCTGGATTTGTGGCAAGATTCACTTGATTTACTTTCGGTTTGTTCTTTGTTTTTTGTATTACAAAGTTTGAATGATGCTCAATTAAAAGCTCATCTGGGTTTTGCTTAAGGTTGAAAAGTTGAGTTTGGCGAACATTTCCATCCATAGTATCATATTTAATTAACTTCCAATCACCTTTGCGAACGGATCGGATTCCGGGCTTTGTTCCTCCACAATAAGCACCGTAAAGCACATCACGAACTTTACGGCGCTCCCCAAGCAAAACAGGCTTCAAACTTTTACCCTGAACAGTCTTTGGAATGGTAAGACCGGCTAAATCACAAAGCGTAGGCAGAACATCCGATAAATAACTAAAACCCGGTGCTCTCGTTCCAGGTTTTATTCCAGGACCGCTCACAATAAAAGGTACTCTCCAAGAATGTTCATACAGGTTCTGTTTACCCATTAATCCATGACGACCTACTGCAATTCCATGATCAGAAGTATAGATAATATAAGTATTTTCCAATTCACCCATTTTTTTTAGCTGCTCCAAAACCAGCCCAATTTGATCATCAATATTTTCTATACAAGCATATTCGCGACCAAGTTCATTTCTCACAGTTATCTCAGTTCGAGAAGTCATAACTCCAGGCACCCGAACCTCATCCCTTAAACCAGGATGTCCATGATGAAAAGGATGCTCTGGCAACCAAGATACCGGAATAAGCGGTGCCTTATTACTGACTGTATCAGGAGGGTTTTTGACATTACGAACTCCATATTTTTCCAACAAGTCGTCTCTACCCCACCTTTCATCATGCGGATGAGAGAATCCAAAGTATGCTAAAAAAGGCTTTTTCTCGGTCTTATGACTTCGAGCTTTCAAAAAATCTAACAACTGGCTTCCGTGCCACTGACTTCCATCTTCTAATCCCGCTTTTCGCACAGTCTTATCTTTAACGGTATTAAAAAGTTCATTCGCAAGAGCATAACTATTTCCTTTTTTGCAAGTACGAAAGGTATCATAACCGCCTCGGTTAAAAACTGCTGGCAATGTATTTTCCAAAATATTGCCTTCTGTTTTGCTACCTACTTCTTTCTGTAAATGTTTCTTTCCCCTTGGAGGTAAATGCCAAAGAGTACGGCCAGACATTATCATCGTGCGGGAAGGAGAGCAAACAGCTCCACTCATAGACCCCATATGGTAAGCACTATCAAGAACAACGCCAGATGAAGCTAAGCGATCAATATTAGGGGTATTACTTACCTTATTACCATAACAAGAAAGCGTATCAGGTGCCTGGTCATCTGTAAGGATAAAAAGAATATTTGGACGCTTGGAATGTACAAAAACAACAACAAATATAAAAACAAATAGCTGTTTGATCATTAATAAATCCTTATTTTGCCAAATTAATTTGGTCAAGCTTGCGAAAAGAAAAAATTAGGAATACTTGAAACATGAAAGCCAAATTTATATGCAATCTATATTTAAAATATTAATCGAAGACCACCGTCTTGTTCTGATACACGAGAACTCTTTTTTGCAAATGTCTGCGCACCGCTGTTGAAAGTACCAGCTTTTCCAAGTCCCTACCTTTCTCAATCAGATCTTTCGGTCCATGTCGATGGCTTACCCGAGTGACATCTTGTCCAATAATCGGACCTTCATCGAGGTCTTCAGTAACATAATGTGCAGTTGCACCAATTAATTTTACACCTCTCCTGTAAGCTTGATGATATGGCTTAGCTCCAGCAAAAGAAGGAAGAAATGAATGATGGATATTAATCACAGGACAATCAACCTGATTAAGAAAGTCACTGCTTAAAATCTGCATATAACGTGCGAGAATCAATAATTCGATCTTCTCCTCTTTGATCCACGCAATCTGTTCTTTCTCAACATCTTGCTTTTTTTCAGGTGACAAATCAAGGTATTGGAAGGGAATTCCGTATGAAGAGACTACCTTTTCTAAATCAATATGGTTAGAAAATACACCAGCGATTTCTGCGTTCCACTCTGCGGATCGAACCCGAAGTGCAAGATCATGAAAACAATGATCTGCCTTAGATACCATAATTCCTATTTTAGGTTTATCTTCGCTGTAACCAATTCGAACGTTCATTGATAGTTCGCTCACCACCATTTTTTGAAAGGAAGTACCTTCCTCAACAGGATCATTGTTTGGTCCGCATTCCCACTCAACGCGTTGAAAAAATACATTTTCCTGACGATCTAAATGTTGATCGGCATGCAAAACATTACTCCCACGATCAAGGATCCAACCCGCTACTTGTGCAACAATACCCGGTCGATCCGCTCCATAAAGTAATGCGATTATTGAATTCAAAGTCTATTCAGTTAACCGAATAATCTTGGAGCGATTTTACTGAAAAATTTCGATCACGAAGGGATCGAATGCCATCCAACGCAGCAAAGGCAGAACCTAGGGTGGTAATTACAGGAACACCATTTAGTACTGCTTCACTTCTAATCCCGTTTTCATCCCTTCTTGGGATAAGACCAAGAGGCGTATTAATGACAAGTTGCACCTTACCATTCTTGATCAGATCCGCAACATTTGGACGACCTTCGCTGATTCGAAGAACACTTTTAGCTTCAATTCCGTGTTTTTTTAGAAAAGCAGTTGTTCCTTCAGTTGAATAAAAAGAGAAACCTAAATCAGAAAGCCCCTTGGCAATTAACAAAGCTTTCTCTTTATCGGAATCCTTAACGCTCAAAAAAACGTTCCCTTCGAGTGGCAAGGATGGCTTTGCGGCCATTTGAGTTTTGGCAAATGCGATGCCGAAGTCTTCATCTTGCCCCATAACCTCACCAGTACTTCTCATTTCGGGGGTAAGAACAATTGGTGCACCCGGAAATCGACTAAATGGAAAGACTGACTCCTTAATTGCCCAGTGTTTAGGAATAATTTCATCGACAAAGCCCAAGTCTTTTAGTTTGGCACCTGCCATTACCCGAGCACCCAATTTGGCTAAAGGAACTCCAATTGCTTTGCTCACAAAAGGAATCGTTCGTGATGCACGGGGGTTCACCTCTATTAAAAATAATTCTCCATCCTTAATCGCAAATTGAATATTCATTAACCCAACTACCTTAAGAGCTTTTGCTAAGTTATAAGAAGCTTGCCTCACTTCTTCTATCATCTCGCTGGGTAAATCATGCGGAGGCAAAACCATGGCAGCATCTCCGCTATGAACCCCCGCAAATTCAATATGCTGAAGCATTCCACCAACAACCGTAGTGTCTCCATCAGAAATACAATCAACATCCAACTCAATCGCTTCTTCCAAAAACTTATCCAGCAGGACCGGTTTCCCGGGTGCAACGGCGAAAGCTTCTTTTACCACATTTTCTAATTCTTTCTCATCGTAAACAATGAACATGCCCCGCCCACCCAAGACAAAAGAAGGACGAAGTAAAACAGGATATCCAATTCTTGCAGCAGCATCCTTTGCATCTTCTGGTTCGAGAGCAGTCTCGTTGTCTGGTTGTTTTAAGCCAATTTGATTAAGAATTTGTTTAAATTTCTCCCGATCCTCAGCTAGATCTATGCTTTCAGGCGATGTACCAATAACATTAACACCCGCCTCCTTTAAGCCGCTGGCAAGATTAAGTGGTGTTTGCCCGCCGTACTGTACAATTGCTCCATCACATTTTTCCTGATGATAAATTTCCAACACATCCTCGAGAGTAAGAGGTTCAAAATATAATCTGTCGGAAACATCATAATCAGTTGAAACTGTTTCAGGATTTGAATTCACCATCACAGTTTCATAGCCGGCTTCTCTAAGGGCAAAAGAAGCATGCACGCAACAGTAATCAAATTCAATACCCTGCCCAATTCTATTAGGACCACCTCCGAGAATCATTATCTTCTTTTTAGAAGATGTGCTAATTTCATTTTCATCCCCGTAGGAAGAGTAATAATATGGAGTAAAAGCCTCAAATTCTGCTGCACATGTGTCAACCAGGCGAAAAGTTGTGGAAATACCTAGAGATTCTCTCTGTGCTTTAACTTGAGAAGGTGAACATGACCATAAGCTAGCTAGTTGACGGTCCGAGAATCCAGATTCTTTTGCTGCACGAAGAAGTTCATTATCAATATTTTGTAAGGTTACTTCTTTAAGTTCAAATTCAAGCAAATAAATCTCACTTAATTGTTCCGTAAACCATCGGTCAATACCAGACTTTTCCGAAATCTCCTCTGCAGTCATACCTGATTCAAAAGCGGCATAAAGATACTGCGTTCGTTCAGCAGATGGTCTTTTCACTCCCGCACGAATAGAAGAAGAATCTAACTCAAGGTCTTTTAATTTTCCTGCATCAAAACCTGACAAGCCAGTTTCCAATGATCTCAAAGCCTTCTGAAAAGATTCCTTAAATGTGCGACCGATAGCCATTGCTTCACCGACCGATTTCATTGCTGATGTTAAGGTTGAATCTGCTTCAGGGAATTTTTCAAATGTAAATCGTGGCATTTTCGTTACCACATAATCAATAGAAGGCTCAAAACATGCTGGAGTTTCTTTAGTTACGTCGTTTTGCAACTCGTCCAAAGAATATCCGACTGCAAG
>CBFIBI010000072.1:0-11905 GCA_965660725.1 Opitutales bacterium | reverse complement strand
CTGCCCGATTAACATCCTCACTATCTGCCTGGCAGACATGGGCTAGGAGATCTCCGTTTGCAGGATTCCTGCTTTCCAAAGAATCGCGTACTTCCGGGCATTCAATGGATCCATTAATATATAGTCCCATTTTTCCGGAATGTTTAGCAATCCATTCCTTTGCCTGTTCAGCACTTTCTGGTGCCTCTCCATAATCCATTGTTTCCAAAATTTCCTTAACTTTCATTTCTTATCCGATTGCGTGTCGATAATTGGCCGAGTAGTGCCCGGTTACAAAGTGTTCAAGTTGCCGTTCGATATCCCCAAGCAGACTGGAAGCACCGAAGCGGAAAAGATCGGGTTGAAGCCAACGGTTACCCAGTTCCTCCTTCATTAATGTTTGATATGTCAGGGCATCCTTTGCCTTGGATATTCCTCCGGCCGGTTTGTAACCGACATGATAACCAGTTTTTTCAAAATAATCGCGGATTTGCCGGATCATGGTAAGGCTAATTGGCAGGGTGGCATTGACACTTTCCTTGCCAGTCGAAGTCTTAATAAAATCTGCGCCCGCCATCATGCAGATCATTGAAGCACGAGCCACATTGCGCAGAGTTCCCAGTTCTCCAGTGGCTAAAATTGCTTTCACATGAGCATCGCCGCAGGCCTTCCTAAATTCTTTCATTTCGTCATATAGAGCCTGCCAATTTTGGGTTAGTACATGACGTCGGGAAATTACAATATCAATTTCCCTGGCTCCAACCTTGACCGATTCTTCAATCTCAGCCAACCGCAGAGCATATGGGGAGAGTCCGGCGGGAAATCCGGTGGATACTGCCGCCACTGGAATATCAGTTCCTTTGAGTGCGGAAACGGCGGCGGGAACCATTTCGTGGTACACGCAAATGGCACCGGTATGGATCGTACCCGGTTCAATTTCCATTGCATCGAGTAAATCTCTTCGCACTGGATATTTCGCTTTTTGACACAACCTTCGGACCCGTTGTTCGGTATCATCTCCGGATAAGGTGGTCAGATCAATACAGGCTATGGCCCTGAGGAGCCAAGCCGCCTGATTGGCTTTCTTAATCGAACGTCTGCCAGGCAGGGTTTTGCAACGGCGTTCAATGGCCGAAGTATTTGCCTGTACAGAAAGAGCCCAGTCGAGATCCAGTTCCATTCCCGGATTTCTTGGAAGAGAATGGTGGATTAAATCGTTAGTTAAGATAGAGCAAGGCACAGTGATATAGAAAGGGTGTAAGTTTATAATTGTTATTCCATCCGTTCGTGGCAAGTTTCTTGTTTTCACCATTCGCTTGCCAGATCTTCAGCATCCATTCAAAATAGAATTCTAAAGCAATCTATTTATGTCACTTTTTCAACAAGCTCTTCAGGTTCGCGAGCAAGCTTATGCTCCTTATTCGCGTTTTAAGGTGGGTGCGGCAATCCGGAGTTCCTCGGGAAAAATTTTTCTCGGGTGCAATGTTGAGAATGTGGCTTACCCCGAAGGAACCTGCGCTGAAGCGGGTGCCATTGCGGCTATGGTTGCCGGAGGAGAAACCTGTATTGAAGAAATTTGTATTGTTGCGGATAGTCCGGTTCCGGTTTCACCCTGCGGGGGATGCCGTCAAAAGATTGCAGAGTTTTCCCAGCCGGACACTCCTGTATTATTAGCCGGCTTGGATGGCCAAAAGATTCGCAGAACCATTGGTGAATTATTACCGGATTCTTTTTCCCAATCTCACCTGCCAAAGGAATGAATATTCCGGTTGTACTGGCAAAAGTTCGGGATGGTACTGAGCTTTCTCCTGCAGAGTTGAGTGCCTTTGCAGAGGGTTTGGCTTCGGGTGAGGTATCCGATGCTCAGGCGGGTGCTTTTGCTATGGCGGTCTGTGTGAATGGACTTACAGAAATCGAACGCATTGGTCTTACCCTTGGAATGAGAGACAGTGGAAAGGTACAGAAATGGAACCTTCCCGGTCCGGTGCTCGATAAGCATTCCACCGGTGGGGTGGGAGATAATGTTTCCCTCATTCTTGCTCCTGCACTTGCTGCCTGCGGGGCCTACATTCCAATGATCTCCGGCAGGGGTCTTGGGCATACCGGAGGAACCTTGGATAAATTGGAAGCCATTCCAGGTTATGAAACTTCGGTGAGTGAAGACGATTTTCAAAATATTGTCGCTAAGGAAGGGTGTGCTATAGTTGGTGCGGGGGAGGGGATTGCCCCGGCGGATAAGCGGCTGTACGCCATTCGTGATATAACTTCCACGGTGGAGAGTATTGATCTGATCACCGCCTCCATTCTATCGAAAAAACTGGCTGCCGGTCTGGAATGTCTTGTTCTGGATGTCAAAGTGGGAAACGGTGCATTTATCAGTGATCCCTCGGATGCGCGAAAACTTGCCCGTTCCTTGGTGAACGGGGCAAATGGAGCAGGTTGTAAAACGGCGGCACTTCTTACGGATATGGATCAACCTCTTGCTCCGGTGGCGGGCAATTCTCTCGAGATAAAAAATGCATTGGAGTTTTTATGTGGTTTAAAAGACTTTCCACGCCTAAGAAAGGTGACGGTTGCACTTGGCGGGCAACTTCTTACCCTTGGTGGATTAGCCAATGATGCAAAGGAAGGGGAAGCAAATATTGCCCAGACCCTTATGGATGGCCGGGCAGCTGAACGCTTTGCACGGATGGTTTCGGCACTGGGGGGGCCGATTGATTTAATTGACAATTTCTCAAAACAGTTGCCGCAAGCCTCTTTTATCACCGATTTACATGCCACTGAGAATGGATTTATCTCAGAAATTAATGTCCGTGCTCTCGGTCATGCTGTAATTGAACTTGGCGGCGGTCGTAAACAACAGGATGATATTTTAGATTTGTCCGTCGGGTTGGATCAGATTGCTGAACGGGGGCAGGCGGTTTCATCGGGTGATCTACTTTGCCGAATTCATGCAAAAGATGAAAATTCCGCTCATTCGGTATCGAAAAATCTTCTGTCTGCCTTTACAATTTGCTCCGTTCAACCTCAGCTCGGTCTTGTCGTTAACGATCTCCTTGATTAATTCATTTTAAAAACCATGACAGAACATCTTACTATTATCGATCACCCCCTCGTTCAGCATAAACTCACTTTGATGCGAAGAAAGGAAACTCCCAGTTCGACCTTTCGTCAGTTACTTTGGGAAACTTCCATGCTTCTTGCCTATGGGATTACAATGGATTTGCCAGTTGTGGATGTAAATATTGAAACCCCTCTATGCCGTACCCGTTCACCAATTTTAGATGGTAAGAAATTAGCACTTATATCTATTTTGAGGGCTGGTAATGGATTGTTGGATGGTATCCTGGAGGTTATACCGGCGGCTCGGGTTGGCTTTGTGGGAATGTACCGCGATGAAGAGACGCTTGAACCTATTGAATACTACTGCAAAGTACCTGCTGAATTGGAAAACCGCCAGGTCATTGCAGTTGATCCCATGCTTGCAACTGGAAATTCCTCGGTCGCAGCGATTGATCGTTTAAAAAAAGAGGGAGCCAAGGATCTTCGTCTTCTCTGCTTACTTGCTGCTCCTGAAGGGGTGGCAAGAATGAAAGAGGCTCATCCAGAAGTGCCTATATTTACTGCATCACTTGATGAAAAACTTGATGAGCGTGGATATATTGTTCCTGGTCTGGGTGATGCCGGAGACCGGATGTTTGGTACCCAAGCTTAAATCTTTTTCATTATTATGAGTGCTGATTCTCAAAATAAGATTCTTGATGTTGCCCTTATCGGGAGTGGAGTTATGTCTGCTAATTTGGGTGCTCTGCTGAAATCGATCGACTCCAGTCTTAAGATTGAACTTTATGAAGTAACTGAGGATTTGTCCCACGAGAGTTCCAATGGTTGGAATAATGCCGGAACTGGACATGCTGGTATTTGTGAATTGAGCTATACCCCTGATTGGGGAACAGATGGAAAAGTTAAAGTTGGGAAGGCGGTGGAAATTTTCGAACAGTTCGAACAGACAAAACAATTCTGGGCATATGCGGTTCGTACTGGGATGATTGATCAACCGGGTGACTTTATCAATGCTGTGCCTCATATCAGTTTTGTATATGGGCAGGAACAGGTGGATTTTTTGAAATCCCGTTTTGAGGGAATGTCCGCTCATCCATTTTTCTCAAAAATGGAGTACTCGGAGGACCCTGATGTAATTCGTGAATGGGCACCTTTATTAATTGAAGGCCGTGAAGATATGCCTGTCGCTGCCACCAAAATGAAAGCCGGAACCGATGTTAATTTTGGTGAGGTTTCCCGTAAGCTTATTCATTGGTTGGGCATGCAGGATGGCTGTTCTTTTTATTCTCAAAACCGGGTCACTGATCTGAATCGTTGCACGGGTGGCTGGGAGCTTACGATCAAGGACTTGAAAACTGGAATCACCCGCAGCCAGAGAGCGAAATTTGTTTTTATAGGAGCGGGTGGAGGATCCCTTTTGCTTTTGCAAAAAGCAGGCGTTCCCGAAATTAAGGGGTATGGTGGATTTCCAATCGGTGGACAGTGGTTAGTCTGCGATAATCCTGAAATCGTAAAAAAACATGAAGCCAAAGTATATGGACTTTCCCCCGGAGCGGCACCAACCATGGCAGTTCCACATTTGGACAGTCGATGGTTAGATGGAAAGAAAACTCTTCTCTTTGGTCCCTATGCAGCTTGGACTACCAAGTTTTTACACCGTGGCGGAAGTTTTTTCGATCTTCCAAGTTCGATTAAGTTTCACAATATTCTTACCCTTATTAAGGTGGGGATAAGTAATATACCACTTGTCTCTTATTTGATTCAGCAAGGTATGCAAAGTATGAAAACCCGGTTGAAGGAATTACGGAATTTTTATCCGGATGCTCGGTCTGAGGATTGGAAACTTATTGATGCCGGAATTCGTGTGCAGGCGATTAAGAAAGAGGACGGGGATGCTGGAATTGTACATTTTGGCACTGAAGTTGTAACCACAGAGGATAAAAGTATGTCGGCACTTTTAGGAGCATCTCCAGGTGCTTCTGTGTGCGTTAACATTGTTCTTGAAGTGATTATGAAATGTTTTCCTGAACACTGTAGGAATGATAAGTGTAAGGCTATACTTAAGAAAATAATACCAACTTACGATGTCCAATTAAGCAGGTTATCAAAACCAAATGAGATTAATCAATATGAGGAATGGAGCAAATCTGCTGAGAAATATCTTAAGATTGGTGAGTAGATGAACGTAGTGAGTTATTTTACGATCATAATTCCACGCATCATGGCGTAGTGCCCGGGAAAGGTACATACAAACTGATGAACACCCGGTTTACTGGGAGCCTTAAATTTGATTACCTCAGATTCGCCAGGACCCAACAGTTTAGTGTAGGCAAGAACATCACCTTTAACTGCATCGGGGAGAGCATTGGTTGCATTTGCACCTGCCTGTAATGCTTTCCCGCCAAAAGCGATAGCGGATACACCTTCATTGAGAATGACCAAATTATGCCCCATGGCAATTTTGGGAAGCTTTCCTTCGTTTTTAAATTCCAGTTCGACATGCTCACCAGCTTTTACTTCAAATTCCTTGAGGCTAAATTGCATTTGGTCATTTCCGGATATAGAAATTTTTGTGACCGCACTGAGATTTGATACAAGAACACTAAAAAATATAATTGATGATAGAAGTTTCATGAAAATTAAGTTATCTGCGAATAATAAAAATTCAACATGTTCAGAGTTTTTAACCAATTAAATCTTTAGATTCTTAATCTGTTTTCCAGATAATTACAGCGAAGTGGTACTAAGAATACTGAAAAAATCAAAAGCAGGCAGATATATACTTTAGGAAAGATCAAAGTGCGTAAATTTAAACAGAATCTCTTTCCGTTACTTGGAAATCATCCTTAATTGCAAATACCAGATTCTTTTTGGAATCAATCACAACAATATGTCCATAAACAAGGTCTGTACAGAGTTCTTTAACAAGTTCTGATTTAATAGCTTCATCAGGACTTAAGTTCAAAGCAGTACCCAGTCGCTTTATTAAATTATAGAACATAGCTTTGAAGTAATATTTTGTTCACAAATTTTATTACGAAAAAAGTTTAATAAACGAAACAATTGACATCACACACTTAAGTTACCGGATGTAAGAAATTAGCCTTTTATTTTTAAAAATATTTTTTAGATTTACTTGTCGTATCATCTTATTAAAAATTAGACTTCAAGAAATGCTGACAAATTATGATTTAATTTCCATTTGCTGTGTTTTTAAATTGTAGACCATCAGAAAAAATAAACTTTTTGCATTTAATGAACCGAATTACCTTTTTTACTACTCTCCTTCTATTTGCTTTTGCTCATGGTTCATTATTGGCGAATCCAAATTTCGAGATTACCATTGGTACTCGACATGCACAGATGCGTTATGCACCGGAGGTCTTTGCGGTAAAGCCGGGTTCACGAGTTAGCCTGATATTGGATAATACTGATGAGATGATTCACAATCTGGTACTTGCGAAAGCAGATTCCGAAAAAATCAACCAGTTGGCTGAATCCGCCTTGAAACTTGGCGAAAAGGGTATGGAAATGGGTTTTATTCCACGCGACCCTTCTATTATTGCAGGAATTGGTCTGGTGCAACCTGGTGAACAAAAATCCGTCAAATTCACCGCTCCACTGTTGAAAGGAGATTATCCATTTGTGTGCACCTTTCCTGGTCATTCCCTATCGATGCGTGGAGTGATGAAGGTGATGGATGATCCGGGTGCATTGACTCAGTCTAAAATTGAGTCTGCGGACCGTGGAACCACCCCTAAAAACGGAGTCTTATTGGTTGGAAGCGAAGCACGGGTCATTCGGGTGCATATTTCCGGAGTGGATTCGGGTCGCTCGATTGCAGTTGGGCTTCCTGATGGGTTTAATTATTTATTCGATGCCGAGAAATTAATGGTGCGAACAGGTTGGACGGGGCCGTTTCTCAACGTGGCAAGAGATCGGAGAAGCCGGGGAGGTGGGCCCTGTTCGATACTGGGCAAACAGTTTAAAGTTGGATCGAGTGAATTTCCGTTACGGATTGGAAATCCTGATAAAGTCCCTTCAGTTCGATTTTGTGGATATTCAAGATTGGGTAATCCGAAGTTTATGTATGAAGTGGATGGGAGTAAAGTTACTCAGACTGTAACTGGAAGTCCGGACAGAAGAGGTCTGACCTATGGATTCGAAGTGACGAAGGCCCATGGAGATGTTTATTTTAAATTGAATCCGGATGGGCTTCGCGTCTCCACCACAGCAGGTGATTGGAAGCGTGGTCGTGGGTTGATTCGAATTCCCGCCGACGAAGCTGACGAGTTTTTTATCAGCGTAGAACAAATTTAAGATAGTCCAATGAAATTTCATTCAATACTGTATCTACTTTCTATTACTTTTTTTCCATGCCTTGCAGACGAGCAGCCCGACCGTATTCCGGATGGGTATTCCGTGCGGACGATACAGACTCCTCAAAATGTATTTATGGGAATCGGTGGAATGGAATTTTCCCCCGAAGGTGATTTGTTTATTTGCACACGGGAGGGTGAAGTTTGGAAGTATGTTTTGGATGAAAAAAAATGGAGTCTTTATGCCGATGGGTTGCACGAAGCACTGGGCATATGGATTGACCCCAAGAATGGGGAGGTGTTTGTTATTCATCGTCCAGAAATAACCAAGCTTGTTGATTCAGACGGTGATGGACGGGCGGACCTGTACGAAACAGTGAATGCAGCTTGGGGGGTAACTGATAATTACCATGAATATGCATTTGGTCTGGTTCGTGATGGAGAAGGAAATTTTTATGGAACCCTAAATACCTCACTTTCTTGGCCCGGATGGGCGAGGAGTAAGAAATGGGATATTGGACGAGTATGGACAGAAGGATATAATGACACTGAGGGGAAAATGGGACGGGCTGCAAAATATCGGGGTTGGGGTTTTCAGGTCACACCCAATGGTAAGTTTGTTCCATTTGCTTCGGGTATGCGTTCTCCAGCCGGGATTGGAATGAACCAGGATGATGAACTTTTTTTTACGGATAATCAGGGGGATTGGGAGGCCAGTAGTTCTTTGCATCACATTGTAAAGGGGCGTTTCCACGGACATCCATCCTCCCTGATGGATCATCCGGACTTTAAGGGCAAAGACTTGAACGCAATTCCAATTGGAGAATATGAGAAGCTTCGAAAAAAGCCCGCCGTTTGGATTCCCCACGGAGAATTAGCGAACTCACCCGGAGAACCAACTTTCGATTATACAAAAGGAAAATTTGGACCTTTTACCGGGCAGATGTTTATTGGAGATCAAAGTCGATCTAATATTATGCGGGTATCCCTTGATAAGGTGGGTGGTGAGTATCAGGGCGTAATTTTTGACTTTGTGAACCGATTGCAAACTGGATGTATCCGTCAGGTTTTTGCACCGGACGGAAGCATGTGGGTTGGCCAAACGGGACGGGGCTGGGGTTCGGCTGGGGGGAAGGAGTTTGGGCTTCAACAGGTAAGCTGGGATGGGAAAACGATTCCATTTTCTATGCATGATTTAAAACTTACGCAAAAAGGCTTTCAGATCACTTTCACAAAACCGGTTGATCGCAAATTAGCTGAGGACTTGAATAATTACAATCTTGAAAGGTGGGGCTATCATTACCATCCAAAATACGGCTCGCCCAAAATTAATTTAAAAAACGAGAAACCCAAAAATGTGAAAATTTCAAAAAATGGATTAAAAATAAATATTGAGACAACTCTGGAAACTAACCGGGTATACCGATTCACTTTAGATAGAATTTTAGCGAAAGACGGATCAAAAATGAGTAACACAAGGGCTTGGTACACGCTCAATCGTCTTAAGGGTTAACCTCAAAATTATTTTGCTGAGTAATGGTTTAGTCATTAAGCCGCCAAAATTACATCGAGGAGGGTTTGCCCAAATTTCTTTAGTTTGGCTTCGCCAATCCCGTTTATTTTAAGCATATCTTCGAAATTTTGAGGACGTGCTTTGGCAAGTTCGATCAAAGTTTTATCGTGGAAGATCACATAGGCAGGAACCCTCCTCTTTTTGGCCATTTGCTGGCGGGCATGTCTTAGGCTTTCATAGAGAGACTGATCAAGATTATTATCCAATTCGATCCGTGATTTTCTGGATGATTTCTCTCTTCTGGATTTCTGTTTTTCAGTAAGTTTGCGGAAATTGATATGATCTTTCTTTTTTAGAAAAAGAAATCCTTTCTCGGTTATCTTGATACCGTTATGTTCATTGACATCAACCATAAGGAGGTTTTGGGATACCAGTTGCCGGAAAATATTCTGCCATTCGTTTTTGCTTAGTTTGTTTCCAATCCCGAATGTGCTCTGCTTGTTGTGCCCGAAACGAATGATTCGTTCATCCTCTTTGCCCATTAAGACATCGACCACATAGATCATACCAAATCTTTGCCCCGTTCTGAAGACTGCTGAGAGTGCCATTTGTGCGGGGATTGTTCCATCAAAAGTTTCTGGTTTTGTGTCACAGGTATCACAATTTCCGCATGGTTCACATTGGTCGTCAAAATATTCAAGAAGTATTTGCCTCCGGCAAATTGCGGCTTCGCAAAGACCAAGAAGGGCATTGAGTTTCTGATGCTCAATCCTTTTCTGGATATCTGGGGCTTCCGAATTTTCGATCCAGTTGCGTTGCGTGGCGGCATCGTCCATACCGTATATCATGTAAGCATTCGAAGGGAGCCCGTCCCGCCCAGCCCGGCCAGTTTCCTGATAATATGCTTCGATAGACTTTGGAATGTTCATGTGAGCAACATAACGCACATCCGGCTTATCAATCCCCATCCCAAAGGCGATGGTCGCGACGATAATAATGTTGTCCTCACGCAGGAAGCGATTCTGATTACTGCTCCTTACCTCCGGACTGAGTCCCGCATGATAAGGTAGGGCGTTTATTCCTTTTCCCTGTAACCACTCGGCCATGTCCTCCACTTTTTTTCGAGAGATGCAATATATGATACCGCTGTCCCCCGAGTGATGGTTCCTGACAAAATCGTAAACCTGCTTTTTCGGATTATTCCGTTCCAGAATGGAGTAGTGAATATTCGGCCGGTCAAATCCACCGATAAAGGTTTTACCCTCCGCCAATTTGAGCCGATTTACAATGTCCTTCCGTGTTGCTTGATCAGCAGTAGCGGTTAGTGCAATTCGAGGGATTCCCTTAAATCTTTTGGCGAGGAGCGAAAGAGCGGTGTAATCCGGCCGGAAATCGTGCCCCCATTGGGATACACAATGAGCTTCATCAATGGCAAAGAGTGCGATGTTTACCTGATCCAATATTTCAAGGAACTCCTCCATGACCAAACGCTCGGGGGCGACATATAAAAGATCCAACTGATTATTTTCCAGTTTCTTTCTGACCAGGAGAACCTCCCCGTATGGCATACCCGAATTAATCGCCCCCGCCGAAATTCCGAGCTGTTCAAGGGCGGTGATTTGATCCTGCATGAGTGCGATGAGGGGAGATATTATCACCCCGACTCCGTCCCGGCAAAGTGCGGGGATCTGATAACAAAGCGATTTCCCGCTCCCGGTGGGCATGAGTACAAACGCACTTCCGCCACGGTTCACATAATCAATAATCTCCGCCTGTTGACCACGAAACTGCCCGTAACCATAAGTCTGCTTGAGAATGGTCAGCGGATTATTCACGGTCTGATACACGGTACAGTAAGTAGGTTAAAAATGGGAATGGATAGAGAGGAAAAATGGAATTTAAATAATGAACTTCTACCTTATTTGCCACTTCGCGCAATCCGTCGAGATAATAAACAATTGAACCCGCTATAGACTCTAAAATTCAGAAATAGTTGATAATTTCTATTTTTTTGGTTTTAAGAATTCTGGGGCATCCCGCCGCTTTTGTGGAATGGAATCTTTCAACTCAAAAAGCTGCCCGGAATATCGTACGGGTTTTAAAAATAAATCCTCAACTACGAGGTCGAATTGTTTTGAGAAGAAGGGACCCAGTCGTTGGAATTAGGCAGAGGATCAAAAAGAAAGAGGGTAATTTAATTGTAGGCGGATTTCATTTTCCAAAAGGAAAGACGGTCAATCAAAAGATCGGAACCGCTGGAAAAAAGGGCAATTCGGTTCTTTTTTTGAGAACCTGCCGGTCTCTTTTTATCCGCCATTACAACTTGTTTTTCATTCGCGAACACTTCCACTAGGCATGCATCCACAAAAATCCGTAAGGATAATCGCTCGTCTGAATATAGGGTGAAATCACCATTCTGATCCCCCACTTCGAGGAGATTTTTTTCACGGTTTACTTGAATCCGTAGTCCATCTGTTCCCTCATCGTTGCATAGAACATCAATTCCAAAACTTTTATTTCCACTCTTTGCGATTTCCAGTCTGATCTCACAGTGATCTCCCAACATTTCATCAATGGCTAGTGTGACATCTGATTTAACCAGAATCATACTTTTTTCTTTCTTTTCGTGTCGTAAAGTTTCCAGTTCCTGAATGGGACGGAAGCGCATTTGATTATTGGAGTTCAAACTCATTTCAGTAGGAAGAGACTGGGTGCCTCGGTGGTCTTTGCCGTTCCCATTGATAAACCAGCTCCAATTCACTCGTCGCCCATCCGGGGTTTGCAAAGATTCAGGGGCAAAATATCTGCGGCTGTTTCCTCCCATCACCGCGTGATACTCAGGTAAATACTTTTCATCCTTGAAGTCACCAATGAAATATCGGCAGCCCAGCCTGTGACTTATGCAGGTAAGAACCCATTTGTCTCCCAGCTTAAAGAAATTGGGGCACGAGATATCCTCCTCTTTTTTGACTCCCAGTTTTTCCTCGTCAAAATCAGGATGAAGAAGTTCGCCAATGTGCTCCCAGTCCTT
>CBFIBI010000071.1:0-12089 GCA_965660725.1 Opitutales bacterium | reverse complement strand
AAGCAACATAGGTTTACCGCAAACATCCGCCAAAACTTTTCCCGGTAAACGAGTTGAACCCATTCTTGCTTGTATGCTTGCAGCAATTTTCAACTCAACATGCTTCTTAAAAAACTTGTAATTCGTTTTTTTGATCCCTTGAAATTCATAGCAGAACTATTGTTTGCCTTTACCCCAAACCTTAAAGCAGAAATTAGTTCCTTTTCCCGATTTATTTCTGTGAGAACTCCTAAGGTATTGCCAATGAACTGCTTGCTGGCATTGGGCCTGAAGCTAATTACGTCATTTCTATGCAATGATGCTTCTAGCAGTAGCATTGACCCCATTCCTATTATCTTATTAGCAAGCTTTACCATTTCTCCCAGTGGAAAAGATTCCACAATCGATATCCGCTCGCTGACTTGATGGATATATTTGCTCTTACATTCTTCTGGGTGTAGCTTGATCACTAAATGGTCGTTGGGTGAAATTGTAGATTTTAAAATCTCAAGCACCATAAATTCGTCATACCCCAAATAATCTTTACTATCTGGTGGGAAGTCCTTTTTTAATTCTTCCGAAATAAAAAAAATCAATTTCTTGCCAGGAGGAAAATTATAAAAGTCTTTAATACTCTTTGTATCTTTGCCCTTATTATTTATATTTAAGATTCGTTCAAGGTATGGGTTCCCTAAAGTCCTAAGCCTGTTTGAAGGCAGACCTTCCTTGATTGCTTGTTCAAATGCATTTTGATCATTTAAAATTATGTAGTTTGGAAGAAGTAGAGATCCTTTGCATTGAAATCTTTTGATATACCAAGACCAATGTTCTATAATGGAAATGCTCGGTACGCCATTTTGATTTGCCCAAATGAGCAATTTTTTATCAATATTGTCATCCAACTTATTGAGAGAAGTACCGGTTACAATTAAGTTAGGCTTTAAATGATTATGGTTTGCAAAAGTAATGCAACTATTAGTTCTAAATAAGAATCTATTCAACTTACTTGCAACTACATAGGAATCCGGGAAATTTTCTTGGATTTCAGCGATATACTTTGCAGGTCCGATGTCAGAGCAACCAAAAATAATCATTTATTTTAGGAAGTTTTGCTTAAAGCAATTTGTATAATTTCACTTGCAGTTGATTTTAACGAGACTCCTCTTGATACGAGATCTCCTAGATTTTCTAAATCTTCTGGGGTATCAATATCAAATTTCATTGAAGGATACGCTAATTCTGAAGGAGCAGGTAGAGAATATACGCGAAATTCATCCGGATTGTCCCATAAATAAAGAGTCGCATGTTCTCTGTGGTCTGAAGAAGTTGCTAAACTATTTACTTTTTGAAATAAATCGTTTGATAGTATCTCCGCTCCAAAACCGTCGGCATATTCGCTATTCAATCGGTCTTGGTGGTTACAAGCATAGTCACATGCATTAGAGCGGAAACTTAAAACTAATCTATCGATCTCCTTTGGATCAATAAAGGGATTATCTGCACAAATCCTTACGACCGTATCAGCATTGTAAAATGTTGCTGCTGTTGCTAACCTTTTCAGGACATCGGTCTCAGAACCGTAGAAAACATTGGAACCTAATGTTTGTGCTTTATCCCCAAGAAGTGAATCCCTTTTGTTTTCGCTCGTTGCCAAAACTACACAGTCGATCGAATTAGCTTTGTGTGTTCTTCTTAAAACCCATTCTAGAATAGTACGCGGACCAAGCTTTTGCAGCATCTTATTAGGAAAACGAGAAGATCCCATCCTCGCTTGGATTAAGGCAACGACATTGCCTAAATCTTTTGTAATCTCAACTTGCAAAAAAAGATTTATCTCGGTAAGAAATTTTCTTGTTGAATATTTTTATTATTTCACGGCAAGCGTACTCGGTTACACCAATACCATCTATGTCTTTTGAATTTATAAGCTTTGTAAAGTGAGAAAGTGCTGAATCATTTATTTTTGAATTTGTGTTATCCTCAATTTCTAGCATCTCAATTGTTTCATCTATACTTTTTGGGCTTTCGATGTAGCGTAAATCTTCAAGGATACTTTGCAATTCATTCATGAAACTAAGCTCGATAACACGTTTTTTCCTGATAATTGCCTCAATTGTAATCGAAGATCCCATATCCAAAACGATATCAGACCATTCAATTAAAGCAGAGGGTGAGGTTAGAAAATCAAATAATAAATTTTTATTCTGAATATCAAGAATATCAATACCTAATTCTTTGACCATATCCTCTCTGATACTAATGATGAAATTCATTTTTTTCACTTTAGAGAAGGATTCAATTAGCTTTGCAAATTGATCTTCATTGGTTCCGTAGTGTAGTGGAACTACGAAAAAAAGACAATTTATGTACTTGTTGTTGAATCTAGATTGGTATTTTGGAGTGATAGTTAAAAGTTCATCACACCATTTTTGAGAAAATCTTGGATCTCCCCAAACTTTTGATATCTTAGGAGAAAGACCAATTTTCGTAAATTGTAATCTATGATCGTTTGTTTTAAATATGTAGAGATCAAAGATATTTCGGTTTGAAAAATTTGGCTGATTCTGGACTTTTGCAACTGCTAATTCTCGGGTCGTCGCGGTACCATGAGGCAAAACAATAGTTGGAATGTCAGATAAAATTGCATCCGTATGATTCGCCCGATAGGGGGGGCCCCAATCATAAATACAGCATGCTGTTCTTTTAGAAATATGAAAGTTTTTAAATATAAAAAGAAGAAAAAAACGATATATATGAATTAATGAGGAGTTATTTCTTAAAATTTTTAATAAAAATTTGTTGTGAATAATCCTTCTTCTGTAGAAGTTAAATTTAGTTTCTTTTACATATTTAAATTTTTCAAATGTTAAAAAGTACTGAATCCGAAAATCTTGCCTATGATTTTTAATGTCATAAACTGTAATTTGTAAATGTTTATAATTCTGAAGAAAATTTGTAATGATAGGAGCATAATGATCAATACTATTTATGAGGCTCACATGGAAAATTATAACATTTTTTTCCTGTTTATTAAGCATCATCAGGTTTGCTTACCATGTATTGATTTGTTACCAAGAAGTCGGTTGGCGTATCAACGAATATTTGGAATGAATCTTCAATTTTATTAACTATTGGGTACCCATGGACATTAAAGGAAGTGTTGAGCAAAGCACCTATGCCTCCAGAAACAGTGGAGAAATGTTCAATTAATTTATAAATAAATGGATTATCCTCTTTTGTTAATACTTGTGCCCTACATGTTTGGTCAGAAGAATGTAAAGCCGTACTTAAATGATTTTTCCCGTTTGGTTTTGTTTTGAATATCGATGTCATAAATCTATTCATTTGAGTGTGTTTAATATCATTTTTATGAATATATTTATTGATATGCTTATCGAGTATTATGGGAGCAAATGGCATCCAAAAATCACGGTTTTTAACAGCAATATTTAAACGATTTTTGGCATCGAGATTAGTAGGGTCAATTAAGAAACTACGATTCCCAAGCGCTCTTGCACCGAACTCAGATTTACCGCGAGAAATGGCAACAATTTTGCCTTCTGAAATCTTATTTGCTAAATACTCTAAATCTATTTCGCAGATTTTGTATTGTTTTGGAATTTTAATAAAAAAATCTTTTTCACAAACTTCTTTGTCCATATACCCACAATAGGGAATCTTGGAATATTTATATAAAGTTTTGGTTTGTTGGTAATGGTAAGAGTAAAATGCACCAAATATTTGAGATTCATCACTCGCGGAAGGTGGGACAAAAATACTCTCCACATTTTTTATTGAGTTTAATTCTGATATAGCTTTCACGTTCATTGCTACACCGCCAGAAAACATAATATCTTTAACACCTGTTTTATTAACAAAATAGGTTACCCAATCCTTTAGCACTTCCTCCAACCACAGTTGTAAACCAGATGCAACATTATCGAACCGCTCACCTATAAGGAGGTCTCGAAAGGTAAAAAAACTATCTTTGAAGTCGTTATTTAAAATAAAATCACCAACCTGACAACAAAATGACATTGATTGTCTGAAAATAGCGAGAGCGTTTTCTGAATATTCTTTTTTGCCGTAGGATGCTAATCCCATAACCTTGAATTCATGCTCGCTAGGTTTCATTCCTAACAAAAGAGTTATAAACCTGTAAGTTCTGGCTAGACTACAACTCTTAGAACTGAAAATTTCATTCACTTGAAGTTGATTCTCGTCGTTTTCAACAACGGCGACTGTGGCGTTCCGCCCATCGCCCCATCCGTCAACAGTAAATACTAAACTTTTTCTTGGCAAATTAGGGTGATTGCTAATTGCATAATGGCGATGAGATGCATGGTGGTCAATCCTGTGAATATCTTTAGTCGCGACATTAAAATGCTCAGATAGTAATTGACTATATTTTTTTGAGAACGCTTCGTTTATTTTCTTTGAGTTTAACCTATGCTTTTTGTTTAAACCAATAGAAAGCCAAAACTTTTCTCCAGGCCAAGTCTCCAAATTTAACTCGTCTTTTAAATAATCAAGATAATCTCCTTGAAATCCCTCTAATAGATAGGGTTTCCAAAAGTTGATATTTTCGTTAATATGTTTTTTAACTGACCATTTACCTTTGTCACAAAGCAAGTAATCAACTCCGACATCATTAGATGTATAGATGATTTTATCAATGTGCTCATTTTTTTGAAGGAAAGATTTTAACCACTCGATAGTTTGGACTGGGAAATTTGAAGTATTTTTAATCCTGCAAAATCTTTCCTCCGAGGAAGCTGCAACTAATTCAATGCTTTTATTTAAATTTTCACGATGCAACGAGGCACCAGAAACATAACCCCACCAAATTGTTAAAAAATACATATTTTATTTATCTAATAGATAGAAAAAATTAAAATTTAGGTATCTCAATAATAAGTATTCCAAAGTCATGACTAATCTTATTGTTTCTGAAGAATTGAGTGTTAACTTTGAAATCAGCACCTATATGTGGCAACTCTAATAACCGTTTAACAAACAAATCTGTGAGAGTTCCAATAGAGTTTACAATGTCTTGAAAATATTTTTGTTTGGATTTGAATAGAGCATTTTGTATGACTAAAAAACTTTTTTTTTCAGTGTTTAAGCTCCCAATAGAATTTTTTATTAGATTGTCAAAATCATGGATAACATACCATAATATATTACTGAGTATAAGAACATTGTAACTTTGAGGTAGTGGATTTGTTAAAATATCATGCTGAAAGAAATTAATCTTTTTGAATTTTTTTGAAGCTTTTTCGATTGCAGTTTTGGAGATGTCGCAACCCGAAATTTCATGATTACGAAATTTCAATTGTAGAGATTTTGTCACATGACCTATTCCACATCCACATTCACAAATAGAACCGTTGTCAACTATGTGATTTTCAAGGAAATCTAAAAGTTTCAGTCTTGAAAGCTTATAAAAGCTTGTCATATCATTATGATTTGTTGCACTTTGCTCCCACGGATCTCTTTCACTTTGATAAAGAGATTCGAAATCGCCGACAAATTTTATACCCTTTGGTGAATCTTTAAAAATATATTCTGTCATATTTTTTGGGCAACAACTACCATATTACCTCCCATTTTATTCTTTCTCATTTCATTTTGCATTAATTCAAATAAGTCATCCTGAAGGATAGCATCTAGTAATGAAATTGCTGCTATTTTCGAAACACTTTCAGAATCTTTCTCAACTTCATTTCGGATGTAAGTTAAGTCTAGGGACGGATTCATTGTTACAATATCTTTCACAGAGAAACCATATTTATTTAATAGATCGGTAATGTTTTCTGTATTATATAAATTTACATGCCCGGGTGGCAGTAGTTGAACATGAGCGGTTTGCATAACTTCCCACTCAAAGCCTTTTGTGTTTGGTGTGCTAAACACAAAATAGCCATCCTTCTTTAGTTGGTTTTGAATAGAAGTAAGAAGTCCTTTCGGGCAAGGAATATGTTCTATGGTGTCCCACAAAGTAACCGCATCAAAATTCCCTGGCGGCAAATCCTGAACATCTTTATTTAAAACTTTAGTATCTGGATAATTTTTCTCGATATGATTGCATGCATCAAGATTTAAGTCGCATGCGGTAATATCGAATCTTTTCCCAGTATTTTCATTCGCAGAAATAAATATTCCAACAGCAGTACCAACATCTAGAACTTTTTTACCACAATTCAGCGTGGACATTAGATCGAGTCTTTGCTCAAAAATCGGGATACGTTTCTTAAATGATTCTAAAAAAAACTCGTTTTCAAATTCTTTAAATTGACTGTTGTAATAATAATTTAAGGCGTCCTTGCTAGGAAAAGGATTAGTGAATATGTGATTACATGAGCTGCATATGTCTAGTTGAAATCCAAATTTAGTGGCGAAATTTTCGATATGTGGACTTTCGCAACATGGACAATTGGTAAGTAAATCTCCTGTATCAAAATTCTCATGAATTTGATTGGCAACTTTCAGCATTTCACTTTGAAGGAAAGTTCTCTTTTTCTTGGTATGAATATCTTTGAACTCTAAGACGGATTTATTCATTATCAACTCTTCCCCATGCATTTACGTGATTAAATCCATGGATTGTCCCATCGGCATTGCAATTGTTGCAAGGCGAAGAAGATCTGTCACCACACGCAAGTTTTTTTCTGATCTTGTGCATGACAATTGATCGCCAGATATTCATTATTTTTTGGTTTGCCACATTACCAAGTTTGACTTTTTTGTTCCAATCTTGAACGCAAAGCAGGACATCACCATTCCAGTCAATTGCCATAGAGTAAGAGGTATAATAACAAGGGTGCGTCTTAAACTCGCTTTTATCTGGACCAAATTCCATGACACCGGATCGATTTGTTAATTTTAACCCGAATGAATCATCTTCTTTGTGCCATCTATCTCTAAGTATATATCTTTCTTTATCAACTTGAGCATCCGTAAACATTTGATTTAGTTTATCTATTTGCTCAGGCCCATCATACATACTAACGCAAAGAAAACTAGCACCTGCTGCGTATAGGGATTTAACTTTTTCGGCAGAAAGTTTGTCGCCATTTGTAACTATTTCTAGATGAATTCCTTTAAATACGGAGATTAATTCCAAAATTCTTGGATGTAAAAGTGGTTCGCCGTAACCGCAAAATACAACACCGCCTTTGTATTCAATTTTTTTAAGTTCATCTGCTATTTTTTTTGCTAAATCAATCGAGAAATGAAGGTTTTGATTAGGGTAAAAATCAGGGTCAGATCTTGGACAGAAAACACATCTCCTGTTGCATAGTTCTGTAATGCTGATATCTATCCAACTTGGTTTTGGGTAACCTTCCTCATCGTAATGTACCTCATCTATAAAATCAGATTTTCTTAAAATATTAAGTTTTGTTTTTTCTGTGATTTCAAGTTCGTTTACTTTGTCGAAAATATCCATTTTAATTATTTCAAGTAGTGGGGTTGTTGATTGATGGAAAAACAAGTGCATTATTTCCAATGAAAAAACCAAGATTGTACAATTTTTTTTGTAACATCTTAAAATTACTATCATTGGATATGAACGCTCTCGAGTCGTTATTTTTATCTGACATCAGTATTCTCGAGAATAGGCAACCACTCTTTATTACAAAACCAGCATTCTCAACTGAATCGTTTAATAGTTTATGAATAGTTAATAAATTTTTATTTATGATAGAGTAGTCAAGTTGCATTAATTTTAAAAATGACTTTTTTAAATAATAAATTTGTGTCGGAGAAGCAGATGATGTTCCTCCCCAAAATGGAGTTGTAACAAGCTTTTGCACAATTTCTTTATTCACTAAAACTATTCCAATTGGGAATCCTAGAGCAGCGGTTTTTCCAAAGATTACGATGTCAGGATTAGCTTTTCTTGAGGAATTACAAGATCCATATCTTTCTCTAAATCCAGTAATAATTTCATCACATAATAAAAGAATACCGCGTTCACGTAGTTTTTCTCTATTCAGATTAGTTAATTCTTCTAGCATCGAAATACTAGGGTTTGAACCTTGATAGGGTTCGATCAAAACCCCAGCAAATTGATCAAGGTTTTTAGCTAAAAAAAATTCTTCTAGGCAGGGAAACCATTCAATCTCGTCTTGATATCCTTTTGGAATTCCTGAAGAAACTTTTTGTTTTTGCATTTTAAATAGAAAGTCTCCATCTGATCCATGCCAAAAATCTCCAATTACCGCTATTTTATCCCTGTTAGTAATTGACCTTGCCAATCTGATTGCTCGCGTTATTGCAGAAGAACCGCTTGTTTGAAGACCTATTCCACCAACTTCAAAATCAACTAGTTTACTAAATAAATTTCTAATTTGATGATCGAACTCGACGCCGTGAGGAAGCATGTCAATTTTAATTTCTGATGCTTTTTCATGTCCAAATATAAGAGTTCCAGATCCCAACCAAGTATCGAATAGTTTATTGCCATTTCTATCAATTAACCATTGGTCTTTTGACGCGATGATTTCTGGTAATGAATCAAGGTTTGCGTTAAATAGTTTAATGCTCAATGTTAAAAATACGCTTGTAGAAGATGTTTTTGATAGATTAATTCTACAAATTATATGTCTTCATAATTCTAAATCAGACCATTTTAATATATGGTCTTCATCAAGAGAGAATAATACTTTACTTCCAATAACTTGGTCCCAGTGCAATGGACTGATACCAGTTCCAGGGCGTTTATATGTCAAGTCCGACTCTTGAAGTAAATGACCTTTCGGGACAGGTCTTGCAATGACAATGCTTCTTCGTGCATTTTGTCGGGAAATTTGTTCTGTTGGGATTGGATGCTTGTGCTTGGAAGGTCCGAGAAGTCGCGAAGATCGCTCCGCAATTTTACGAAAATTTAATAAGTCTTGCTTGTCCATTGAATGATAGTGGTCATTGCCTGGTAAGCTTTTGTCGTGAGTGAAGTGTTTCTCCAGCACAACAGCACCAAGTAACCAAGCTGCAAGCAGAGGAGTCATAGATTCATCTGGCAAAGTATGATCAGAGTAACCAATAATGTAATTGGGGAAGGCACGACCCAAGCCTTTGATCATATTGATATGAGCATTTTCGATAGGGGTAGGATAATTTAGAATACAGTGTAGCAAGATGATGCTTGGACATCCATATTGTTCAAGGCTCTGAACGGCTTCGTCGATTTCGGGTAGGGTAGATGCTCCGGTGGAAAGAACTACTGGCTTTTGCTTAGCTGCTATTTTTTTTAAAAAAGGAGTATTTGTTAGGTCAGCGGATGCCACCTTGAAAAAGGACATCAAGGGATTTAGAAATTCTAATGCGTTATCATCAAAGGGTGTGGAAATGAATTCAATATTAACTTTTTTGCAGTAGTCGGATAACTCGTTATAATCATCTTCTCCAAAGGAGTCGTACTTGCTGAAAAGCTCGTACTGACTCTTTGTCGCTTCTTTGTTGGTGTCCCAGTAAGAGGGAGAATTTTTAGAGGCAAGAGACCCTGCTTTATAACTTTGAAATTTGACTGCGTCAGCTCCACCCTCTTTTGCTTGATCGATTAACAATTTGGCCAAATCGAGCGAGCCTTCATGGTTAACTCCGATTTCTGCAATAATATATGGCTCACTATTTTTGCTTAAGATTCTTTTACCTAATTGTACTGAAGTAGGCATATGAAACTATGTATTAAGATTATGTTTCTTGTTTAATTTTTCCTTATGAAATTCCATAGCTTTTGGATCATTTGTAATGTTTGATGAGTGTCTGCGGTAACGATATAGAGGAATCGCTATTCTTTTGATGTTGTACTTTTTTTCAAATCGGATTCGAAGTTCCTTCTCTTCATGCAATCGAAAGCTTTCATCATACAATCCGATATCGATGAGTTGTTTTTTTCGAAACATGATTCCACAAGCAATAGGTTCATCAATGCAGTTGACCTTTTCTAATACTGATTCGTTATCGTCTAAGAGTAAATAGTCGCAGGCAATCGCGTCAGATAAAGGATTGGTTTCTAAATATAAATGTAGAAGATTTAAAAAGTTTTCATTAACAAAATCATCGGAGTCTACTCTTACTAGATATTCGGATTTAGATGCTTTGATTGCTAGATTGAGGGAAGCAGGTAATCCCAAATTAACCTTATTGGTAATAATTTTCACAACTGAATTTTTAGGATCACAGAAGAGGTTTAGTGCATAAGGTGTTTTGTCGGTACTGCCATCGTCTACTACGATAATTTCATATTTACTGTGATCTAAGGTTTGGTGCAGAAGCGATCTTAAGCATCGGCCTATGTAGCGTTCTTGGTTGTAAGCTGCAACAATTACAGAAATTAAAGGTTTTACTTCAGGCATGCTTATCTTTGCGAAAAGATTGAAGGACTTTTCGAGTGCAATCCAAAATATAGCTTAGTTCTGAATCTTTTAGCGTTTGTTGGAAAGGAAAAGAAATCATGTTATCAAAGAAGTCGTCCGTGTTAGGGACCTCTGCATTATCGAAACCTAGCTTTGCATAGAGATCATAACGATACAAGGGGTAGTATTGTACAACACACTGAATAGAATACCTTTTTGACATGATTCGGATAAATTCATCCCGCCTGCCATTTTTTAGTTTTGCAACCAAGAGGTGGTAATTATGTCGGTCATTTTCAACTCGGTGAAATTCAAGCTCAGGACAATCTTTTAGATCATCTATAAACAACAATGCCCTTCGTCTCTTTTCTGAGTTTATTTTATCTACTCGTTCGAGCAGTTTTTGACCTAATGCACATTGTACTTCACCTAAACAGTAATTGTTGGGCATCATTGTTTTTTCATTTAACTGAGGCAAGTCTACATTTCCCATTGCAGGAATCCAGTAGTCTTCTCGTGCAAAATTAAAATCACAATGTCCATTATGCCTGAGTAATGGAACTTGTGCTGCATCTTTCGGGTCATTTGCCCAAAGCATTCCTCCTTCTCCCAATGTGCTGATGTTTTTATGTGAGTGAAATGAGAAAATTCCAAAATCCGCAAAACTTCCAGCTCTTTTCCCGTTATATAGAGAACCAATTGCCTGTGCTGCATCTTCAATCAGGATCAAGTTTTTTGATTTCGCTAGTTGAAGTATTGGATCCATGTCAGCAACATAGCCATATAAGTGAACGACTATAATTGCCTTGGTTTTAGGAGTTAGGCATTCCTCTATTTTTTCAACTGTTACAACTCTTGTGTGTGAGTCAATATCTGCCCAGACAGGTGTGCCTCCCTTTTTTATAAATGGATAGCAAGATGCAGTGTATGTGTGTGCTGGAATAATAAACTCGTCGCCTGGTCGGAACTGACAAAGTTGGGCTGTAATCTCTAAAGCATCGGTCGCACTACCTACCGCAAACGCATTACCTTTGCCTCCTTGGAACTTAACAAAGCTTGTCTCGAATTGATTTCGATGAGCACCTTGAGTAAGTGGTTCTGCTTCTTCCATTGTTTCCACAACTGTTTTTATTTCTGACTGCTTGTATGAATGAGCACGCCCAGAGAAAGGAATTTTGTAGTTCATACCATTTTACTTTTACCGAACAAAATGATGAAATTTGAAGTTTTTAAAGAAATTATTTCGATGGGTTCAAAAGAGATCAAGAACTCGCTTATTAGTTGTTGATCGGATTTAACAAAGCCTATTGGGTGCTCAGGAATGTAAACTGATATGATAACATAGCTTTTCTTCTTAGCTATATAATGCAGTATATCTTTCCAGTTTAATAAATATGAGAAACATTCTAAACTTACGAAAAGACTAATCTTCTTTCCGAGATTATCTAAAAGAGATCTAGTTTCATTTAGATTTTGAAGGTCCAAAGTTTGAAAATCGATATCGGGGTAGCGAGAACGTGCGATCGAAATCGCTTTTTGTGAAATATCTAATGCAAGCACATCATTGTTTCTTTTCTTTAATAAATGAGTAAAGGTTCCTTTCCCACAACCTAAATCAATTATGAAATCAAACTGCCAATGTTTAAGTAAATTGGAAATGATTTCTCGATGCGTTTGCCTCGAATCTTCTTGGTGCCAAGAGTCAAAATTCTTTTCTGACTCAGCATTATACATCTTCTCAAATTCTCC
>CBFIBI010000070.1:0-12091 GCA_965660725.1 Opitutales bacterium | reverse complement strand
CATGGGTGCTTCAGTATATTGGCTCGAACTTATCTTCTTTTATCTTGCGTAAAACAATAATTGCTTGGAAAATATACGAAATGTCAAAAGAGTTATCAATATCACTAGTCTTAGGTGCAGTACTGCTTTGCTGCATGATAATCGGACTCGTTCAATCTACTCTTTTATCCAATCCATTTTTTTTGCTTTTTGGATTGGCGATCATTTTAGGACAAGTCGTTATGGCACACTTGGCATTTAACCAGTACAAATCCCTTACTACGCAACCTACAAAAGAAAGTGACGAAAATGAAGAAGGAAGAGACCGATCAGGAAAAGAACGAGAAACCGACGGATTCGACGACTGAAGAATCCACAATCGAGGAGTCTCAGGAACAAACTACTGAGCTAAACCCAAAACACCGCTCAGTTGCTCTGTCTAGTTTGATTGCTGGATATGCTCTTGCTGCTGGTTTTTGCCTACTTTTAGTTCTTAATCCCAATGATCAAGATTTGGTTGTAGAAAACGATGTAGATGCCCAAGAAGGTGAAATTTTGTCTGCCGAAGCGAGTGAACAAGAATTGCCTTCTGTTATTACTTTAACTGGAGGCAACAGTATTCCATGGCCTGCTGGAAAACAATGGGTAGACCCAGGTTACACTGCAGTAGTTGATGGTGAAGATCTGACCGCCTTTGTTGAAACAGCATCTTTTGTTGATGTTAATACTCCGGGTCAGTATAAAGTTATTTACACCATAAAGGATTCAAAAACTGGAGATGTCTTGGATTCCGTTGACCGTTTTGTAACGGTTAATGCTGGTGGATTTATTCCCGGTGCGAATGTTGCTTACAACGATCGTTTAGATGGTATTGTGGTCGACGAAAAAGTTACAGCTGTTATTGGAGATGATGATGATGACATTGTTTACCTCGACAACGATGACCGCCACCTTCGCCTCGCTGGCCATGATCGTGGGAATGGTCGTGTTGTTGGGGGCAATGGACGCATTCGTGGAGGCCGTGATCGAGTCACCGTCGAAGAAGATGTCGATGTCGGGCTGCTTGATCGTAGGTTAGCTAATCTTGATGACGATGAGCTCGTTATTATTGAGGATGATGATTTAGTTGCTCGTTTAGATCGTAAAGATATTGGATTGGATCGTGGTGGAAATGACAGAGTCGATGTTGGTAATTTTGTGCCAGATGCTCGTCGTGGAAACTTTGATGATGAAGAGCTTGGTGCGGTTGGTGATTTTGATAAAGACGGTGCTGGCTTTGGAAAAGGCACAATGCCCGGAGTTGGTCAAGGGACTGAAGTTTACGCGTACAACTTTCCCTCGCAAGGGGTGGGAGCAGGTATAGGAAGTCCTGCAGTTGGAGCTGCAGCTGGGTTTGCCGGTCTTGGTGCTGGGATTGGTCAGGCTGTCATGGATGGCCAGGCTGTGCCAGCATTAGGAGGAATTGGAACTTACACTCCATCTGCACCTGCACAGCCTGAAGGTCCAGATTCTGACAATGATGGAATTTCGGATGCTATGGAGGCTTCGTTTCGTACAAATCCCCAATCTAGTGATTCAGATAATGATGGTGTGAGCGATGCGGATGAAGTCAAAGGTATGTCAAATCCGCGTGACCCTCGCAGCAAACCCGGAATGCCTGCTCCTGGACCAGATAACGATCAGGATGGTGTTCCAGCATCTTTGGAATCTCTCTACGGCTTGAACCCGTCTTCCTCGGATACTGACGGTGACGGTTTTAGTGATGGAGAAGAGATTTCTGCTATGACAAGTCCCACTAATCCAGCCAGTAATCCTGGAGAAATGGGCGGTCCTGCACTTGCGGTTGCACCCGGAGTAGCTGGTGGAGTTGCGGGTTTAGTTGGTGGAGCTGGTGCTGGAGCAGCAGCAGGACTTGTTTCCGGGCGAGTGTCTCACCCATTAGGGCTTGGAGTCGGAGAACCTGGTCCAGGGGTTGGGTATGGTCGCGGTGGTCATGGCGATGGGCATGACGAGTGGAACTATGATCATTTACCCAGAGATGGTAATCTCTACATTATGATGCATGTCGATGGAAGTGGCTCTATTTTGAGTACTCGAAAAGCTCTCGAGGAAATGAAGGACACTTTATTGAAAAATGCTCTTCTTCCCTACTACAAAAATGACGAAAATCTCTACAACCGTCGAGTTTTAGTTGTAGATGGCGAAGGCGAACGAACTCTCAAATTTTTCGCAGATGCAGCCAAAAAAGATAATGTGTTAGCACTCGTATTCCAAGATGAGGCACAACCTGCCTATCATTTGCCCAATTTTAACCGTAAACCAGAAGATCATTATATCGACGACCTCAAACAATTAAAGAATGGTCTAAATGGTTATGGTGGGCTGTATCGTGGAATTATGTTCCAAGTCGATCGTGGAAAGACCTTTGCAAAATCATTTAAAGAATTTGTTGAGAATGCATGGCGAGGAGATGGATACCTTTCTGGTGCAGGAAATAACTTGAAACCTTATTATTGGCAGGAAAATGGCGATCATATTCGTAATCGAGACGGCATTGTATTCAGTGACGAATACCATGTGAATTCAGAAGGTGACCCTGCGTATTACATGAATTTAATCATGGAAGCATCTCGCAAAGTAGGACTTGATCTTGGACGGTATGGGGGGGGGCAGGAAGACGGACGCTTTAATGCTAAGACCAGTAATGGTTCGAGCAGTAACAACTCTTCTTTAAACACAATGTGCCCCATTAAACCCGATCGAAAGGCGAATCCTTCTATCACAGCAAAGAATTCCAGAGGTGCAACCGTTGCATTTTGTTGTAAGGGGTGCAAAAACAAATTTGCTTCCGCAAATTAACCTTAGAACCTTTTCCTTTGTCAGCTTTCCTTCTTTGATCGAAGGAAAGCTGATTCATTTTTCAAGTTAGGAGTTTGTTGTGAATACAAAAACTATTCTTTCACTTCTTCTTTTATCCACTCTTAGCTTGGCGGTAGTTGGTAATCTTTTTGCTGGCAATCTTTTAGTTGGGGCTGGTCTCGTAATGGCAGTATTAGGTGTGGGTATTCTTTCGCACATTGCTTTTTTTGAGGAGAAGAGAAAAAAGCCAAAAGGAGTTGGACCTGTCTCATGGATTAATTTAGCAATGTCATATGGGTGCCTTTTGTTAGGTTTGGGTTCATTTCTGTTCCTGTTAATGAATCCTACCAACATCTATGATGAAACCATTGCCAAAGCAGGTCAGACATCTGGACAAGAGACAGATGGTTCAAAGATTCCTCAGAGTGAGAATACAAATACAGCGTCTGGAGGGGAACGGGCGAGGTTAGGAAATAATGGAAAAGGTGAAGGTCTTGATGCAATGGGTGGAGCAAATGCCGATAATCAAAATGCAATGCGTGAGGATCAGGTTCTAAATCCCGAAATTGCCGGAGCAGAAGCAGGTACATCTATGAAAACTAAAGTTTCTTCGCAAAATGTTGAGGAAATTGTGAATGCTGGAGAATTTGATCAGGGTTTGAACAATGGAGAGGATTTACTCATATCCCGCATTGGAGATGATGATGAAAATAAAGATGTTGGAGATCCTAACGCATTGGTTTTTGATGAAAAAGAAGATAATGCTTTAGCTTTTGATCCTACAGTTTTCAAAGGAGCAGAAGACCCCTCAGATATTCTTTCCCGAGCAAAAGGTGATAATATTACAAACTTACGTGCTGCGGTAAATTCCCTAGGGGTTTCAGTTCCTAAATCGATGAGTGGTCGATGTGATAAAGTGGGACGTGTTGCCAGGTTAGCAAGAGGAGGAGTAAAGAATCCTGACCGAGTTGAAAACGCCGTTATTAAGGCATTAAATTGGTTAACTCGGGATCAAAATCCTGATGGTTCATGGGGGCAAACTTCAAAAGGAGCCATGACAGGCTTTGCCTTATTATGTTACCTTGGCCATTGCGAACTTACAGATTCACCTGAATATGGTGAAGCTCTCGCGAAAGGAATTAAATATTTAGTTGAGTTAGGAGATGAAAAAGATGGATGGCTTTATGTTACAAATAATAAGCATGGATCTGCCTATGCTCATGGAATTGCAACCTATGCATTAGCCGAAGCTTATGGAATGACTGAGAAAGCGTTTATGCTTCCAGTTTTGCAGAAAGCTGTCCACCGAATTGTTGCTGGTCAGAAGCAGGACGGTGGCTGGGTTTACATGGAGGAACGAGCAGCTGAAGGAAATGCTCGAATGGTTGATTTTGGAAAAAATGAAAGAGCACCAAGCGATACATCCGTGAGTGGTTGGCAATTACAAGCCCTCAAGGCAGCTTACAATACGGGGGCAGTTTTCCCAGGAATCGAGCCTGCCTTGGAGGCTGCTGTTAAAAATTTCTACCGTGTTTATTCTCCTTCAAATGGAGGATTTGGTTACCGTAAGGCATCCGATGCAAAAAATTTAAAGCATAAATTGACTGGAGTAGGAGCTTTAGGTTTACAGTCCTGGAAGTTTGGACATCCTTCTGCGGAGGAAAAACAAGAAACTCTAAAGCACGCAATGCAACATATTTTGAAGAATAATTTGGCAATGGATTATAATAGTGGAGATGCAAATCTATATTCCTGGTATTATGATGCACAGGCTTTATTCAACTATGGAGGTGCTTTTTGGACTGCTTGGAATAGAAAGATGGAGCCCATGCTTCTTAATTCCCAACTTGCAGATGGAAGTTGGCCAAAAGAGGGGAGTGGTAAAACATCTAGTCGGGGAGGACGAGATGCCGAGGTATATAGAACTACGCTTTGCACATTAATGCTCGAGGTCTATTACCGATATGTATATTGATAGATTTTAAACCGTTGAATGGATTTCGTGATCAAGAAAATTATTCAAATCTTTTTTTCTCTCAGCCTTTTTTCTTTTAATGTATCGGCTGAGCTTCCAATCAAACAATCTGGCAAGTTATTGGGTATTCTTACCTCAAAAGGGGAGGCGTGGGTACAAGTAAAAGAGGACGGTGGATTAGTATCCCGTTATTTAGCTCCATGGCAAGGAGGATCGCCCTCTCGTGGTGGTGGCTTTAATTTAAAATCCATTGAAAGATTCAAGGAATTAGTCGTGGGTAATAGGGTATGGATTGAATGGTACTGGGATGGTCATTTACGGGTTAACAAAATCAAAGAATTGAAACCATCAAAAAAATCGGGAATATTTAACGGAACCCTTGTTAAAAAGGGAACTCGATGGATTGATGTTGAAAGTGAGGAAAATCAAACACCTTGGCGGTTTTATGCAAGATGGGTCGGTGGACAACCTGAGGATGGAGGTGGCTATAACCCGAAAACCGTCGAGTTTTTCGATAATTTTAAGATTAATGATCCAGTTCGATTTGCCTGGAGTTATGATTTTAGGCCAAGGATAGAAAAGTTCATGGAACAAGAAAAAGATGATGTATTTGTGCCTTTTTATGAAGGTAAAACCGACCCCAATTTGTCCGATCCTATATCAGCACCACTTGTTTCGCCTGTGATAAACCCTTTTGACCAGGTAAACCCCGTAAAATCCGTAAACCCATTCGATCAGGTGCCTGAAAATGCCAGTCCATTTGATCAAGTGTCGCCAAGCTCAAATCCATTTGATCAAGTACCCACAAATTCTGAAAGTCCATTTGATCAAGTCCCTACCAGTCGTGCAAATCCTTTTGAAAATAACAAAGTCAAATCTGACAATCCTTTCGAACAAGTCGATCAGAAGATGAAGGGAGAAAAACCAGTTATTCCTTCAAACCCTTTTGAAAAATTACCCAGTCCTGATCCAAAAGAAGCAAACCCCTTCGACGATACTCCATTACCTGGGAATCCCTTCGAAAATGTGCCTTTGCCAGGAAATCCATTTGAGGCAGTTCCAAAATAACTTTACCTGTAAGGTTCTTTTTCAGAAAGGTAAGAAACCTGAAGCGCGTTGTTCGTCTTTAATTGTTATTTGAGAACCGTTGGATAACAGCCACCTAGCTTCATTAGCTGCACCTTCCTCCCATGACCTTCTGAGCTTTGTTCTCTTTCGATCGATTCTTTCATCAAGAGGAATCACTTCTTGGGATGGTCTGCTTGACCACAGAATATCAATGATTTCACCTTTTTTATTCAGTCCCACAATTTCTACTGAGGCACCATCCTTATCGAATTGAGACAAGATTTCAGGATCGAGATTTGTGTCAATGGCCAGAAGAGTGTCATCTGCAAGTTTTCTTGCATCGAATACGAAAGCTTCATAGGTGGGAGGAAAGCGAGTCTTTAATAAAAAACCGTCCATGTTACGAACTGCAATCTCTATGATGTGAGACGACCAAATTGGCATGATTTCGTTGCCTCTTTCATCAATGGCGAAGACCAATGCGGGTTCATTATTTGGGTTTCGATATGATGGGATGGTAAGAATCTCTTTGGCCGCTTCATCAATTGCACGGGAAAATCCATCTGAACTTGCTGGATGAACTGTATCCAATCTTTTATTGTCAGGCATGTTGACAACAATTGCATGAGTTTGTGGATAGTAGGAGAATTGTTGATCAGATAATTTTCCATTTTCATCAAACAAACCTTGTTCCCTTAACAGTTCGTCTAAAGTTAAATCTTTACCGCGCGGATGATAATAGGCTTCATAAGGCCCCACAGGTTTTCCATCTGAAAAATTTGCTTTGAGGCGCAAATGATTGGTGACTTTTAACTCACCGGGGTCTTTACCTTCCTCATTTAACTTATCAAAATATCGAGTAACATCACTGGGAGAACTCGGGTAGTACAGAATAAAAATTCCATCAAGTTCGTCATTTTTATATTTTTTTTCATAAACGAGTTCACCAGTTTTTCCGTAAGCAGTAAATAAACCGTGTCTTTTACCTTCTTTGTAGGCACCAGAAATAAGCTTTAATCCATTTTCTTGCCAAAAGGTGAAATTTCCATCTCTAAATCCATTTACGAATCCTATTTTGAAGTGTTTCTCACCGTTAGGATGATCATCCACGATATAGGCTCTTTTGTTTACACCAAAAGGCTTTTCATTTCCTAGTTGGTATAAAACTTCAGTTCCGTTTTCGTCTTTTCTGTATTCAACATCATCAGGATGTAATTCTTTGTCTGCACAAGAGGACACGAAAAGAACCATCAAGAAAAACACAAACTTTGGCATGCTTTTCATAAATTGATGAATTCTAGTTTCCATTTACAAAACACAATAGCGAAAAAAAGATAATTTTCGCAATGGAAAACTTATTGATTTCGAGTGCGAACCTGCTCAGCAATTTCCATAACATCGGAAGCAGGTAATGTCACAATTTCTGAGGGACGACTACCAATCATTTTGTATACAACAATTCCTAACCAATTACCATGATGATCGAAAACGGGAGTACCGGGTGCGGTATTTTCAATTACAAAATATTTTCTGGGTTTTTCGATAACCGCATTGACCCATCCACGTCGCAGAGTTGACTGTCTATACAAGGTTTGTCTCAATTTTCCTATTGATACAACTTCATCCAAAATTGCTGGGGTTGTTTGAATGGTCGTTTTTTGAGGAACTTTTTTAAAATTTACTCCCTTGTATTCCTCTCCCCTCTCCTTAATAGGAAGGACATATGCAAGGTCAAGATCAGAGTCTTTAAGAAGGAGCTTGGCTGGGACTTCGGTTCCATCCTGCATGAGTAAATTCACTTCAGTGTAATTCACATTTACTGAACCACTCGAAGATCGAAGTCGGGAAAGAATATTTGCAGTGGGATCGACTTTATTCAATGAAAGAACGGTCAATCCATCATCGGCAATAATGGTTCCAAGGGCTTCAAGTTTTTGTTCCTGAGGGGGCATACTTCTGCCACCAGCACTTATTTCAAGTTTTACCGTGACCGATACCCAAGTCACACAGTTTGCGTGATCTTTAAGAAGCTGTCTCCAAACCGCTTCAGGTTTTTTTCCTGAGGACTGGAGTACGAATAAACAAAGAAGGGAAACAGATATTAAAATTTTGTTCATCAGAATTTTTAGTTTTTTATTTATGCGTTATCCCAGTCGGGTTCTAATTCAAGAAAGAGTGTATGGATTCCTCTTTTGATAAAGAAAACGATTCTCTTCTTTTTTTCTTTTATCCACTGTTTCATTTTATTTTCCAAGAAATCCACTTCATTCATCGTTTCATCATTAATCTTTAGAATAAGGTCACCCTGTCTTAAACCGGCGAGGGATGCCCAACCAGCAGGTTCCACATTCTCTACGACTAAACCAGGTTCCTTTTCTTTAAGCCTTTTAGTTACCCGATCTCCAAAAGATAACTCACGAACCGTAAATTCAAAAGTTTCCTCTTCATAGTCTGGCAGTTCATTGGAGGGATCTGGGCGTTTTTCGAGAGTAACATTGAAGTCGAATTTCTCTCCGTTGCGCATACCGGAAAACAGGGCAAGCGAACCAGGTTTATATTCTTTGATCATATTTCCAAAAATTTCTGCATCTTCTGTTCGGTATGCCTGAATGATTTGGCCATCTATTCTAAACAGAAGGTCTCCAGCTTGCAGACCTGCTTTTTCGGCCGGGGTTCTTGGGTACACCTGTGCGAGACGAACCCCACGGGTTGTTTTGGGCAATTCAAGTGCTTGCGAAAGGTCTCTGGTTAATACTTGAGTGGAAACGCCAAGCCATGGTTTCCAGGCTTGCACTGGACGATTCTCTTCTGCTTCTGGGCCAATTTTAACAACCGTCAACAGTTTTGCCATATCCCTTTCAAAGGAAACCAGGGTGGCTACCGGTTCGCTTTGCCCACGGGTGATTTTGTTTGAATGGCTTATCATTTCTTTTAGGTTACTCACTTGTTTGCCATCAATCGCGGTAATGACATCGCCGGGCAACAAGGATGGTTTTGCACTGTTTGATGGGCCGCCTCTTCCAACCGAATGAATTTGGACACCTTTCTTGTTTTCCCGACGAGCTTCCAACGCGGACATCAGAGTGAAATCCCGAATCGTCAAACCCCAGCTTTTTAATTCTCTTTCCTTCGCAAAAGCAGACTCACGGTTAGCAGTGATTAAGTTCCAAGACATTTTTTTGTTCTTTCTAAGGCCGGTAATTTTAATTTTTTTTCCAGCCTTCATCCCATAGGAGAGTTGGTTAAAGATCGGAAGATCCTCTGCGATTCGGGCCATGACTTTCTTTTCATCGTAGGTCTGAATTATATCCCCTGGTCGCAAATCAGCATTATTGGCTGGAGAATTTTCTATAACTCCTCCTACTAAAAGACCTCTTTGATTGGGGTCCAAAACTGGTTGACATTCTAACCCTGTCCAGCAACGGGCGATATATCCATTTTCAGCCAATTCTTTTGAGACAGAACGAGCAAGATTGGAGGGGATCGCTCCACCTAAACTACCAATTCCAACCTCATTAATTCCTATTATGAATCCTTTTTCATCCACAAGTGGACCCCCACTGTTTCCAGGGAAAATGATTGCATCATGCCCCAACCAGCGCACTAATTCCCCCACATTTTCTCCATCCAGTCGAAATGAGCCCGAATTTGGAGAGATCAGTGCTACATTGGAAATAATCCCTCTAGTAACAGACTGGGACAGTCCGGCAGGGCTTCCCATGGCAAAACATACATCTCCAATCTCGACCTTATCTGAATCTCCAAAGGTAGCCATCGCCAATGGCTTGCTCTTTTTTGGACGATCAGACATGCGCAATTTTAAAACTGCCAAGTCGGTCATTGGATCAGCACCCAGCAAATCGGCCATAACTTCCTCTCCGTCATGCAGACGGCAGGTTATCCGTGTTGCTTTTCCGGCAACATGATGGTTGGTCACAACGCGCCCGTCTGCCGATATAATTACCCCGCTTCCTGTAGCTCGAGATTTCATCATTCTTCCACTCGACCCACGTTCCGAAACCACTTCGATACGAACGATGGCTGGGTAGACGTTTTCCACTGCCTGTGCGAGTGGTATGGAAGATACTCTTTCTTGATCTCCCTGTAAGACTCCACAAAGGGAAATCAAAAAGAGTTGGATAAGGAATATATTATTGGATTTCATATTGATGTAAAAGCGAGGCAAAAGAGTGCATTCGTTTGACTACAATCTCGACATAAGTAATAGGAATATCTATCCTTGAGGGTAGAGCAAAGCAAGGAAACAAAAGGAAAAGATACATGAAAGATAGCACCAGTTCCCCGCATATTCTGTCCGAAAGGCAGAGGAAGTTCCTTGGATTTGTTGCCTGTTTTGCGGGAGCGTTATTGCTTGGATGTTTGTTTGCAGCGGTAATTCTTATTCTTAATCGTGCTTTTGATCTTTTCGGTGGTGTTATTTGGTCCCTTGCCATATCAGGTATGCTTGCAATCTTGCTCAGGCCAATCGTTTCCTTTTTTGAGGAGAAAGCAAAGCTGGGCCGTTTTGCTTCTATTTTGCTGTTGTATGCTTTGGTCATTATAACTGCTGGTTCAGCAACCTGGTTCCTCGGAGGAAAAGTTATTTACCAAACCAAAGAGTTCCTGGGCACCGCTGCTGATTGGCCTGAACAGCTAGAAGAAAAAGCAAAACAATCTTTGCCCCCTGAGACCTGGGAATCAATTTCCGGGCAAGTTGATGCCTTTAAGGAATACTGGAAAGAGATACTGGGTGAGGAAAAAACTCCTCTTTTGACCCTTCCTCTGGATCAGCAAAGAATTTACGACTCCTTGGATATTGAACAAAGAGAAACTTTTCGAGCCCTTGATCCTGATGAAAGAGATGCCCTTTTTGCAATTGAAGAAAAAAATCTTCAAATCGAATATCTTCAACGAAAAGCCACCGAGATTCATAATCGGGCCATGGAAGCTATGGAAAAGCAGGGAGGCGATATTGCTGAAAAATCCGCAGCGGTTATTAAGTCAGCATGGAGTGGCTTACTTGGATTCTTTGCTCAAATGACCTACCTTGCGGTTATTCCTATATATCTTTTTTATTTCCTCAGCTCCAACCGTAATTTAATTGATGATCTGGAAAAAGAACTTAGTTTTTTATCTGAATCAGTTAAGGAAGATGTAATCTTTTTAATTCGCGAATTTGTCAGCATCTTGGTCAGCTTTTTCCGTGGGCAATTATTAATTGGATTATTAATGGGTATTGGCTATGCAATCGGATTTAGCATCAGTGGATTGAAATTTGGTATTACCCTGGGCTTGCTTTTTGGTCTGCTTAATATTGTACCTTATTTAGGATCAATTGTGGGGATTGCAACTGCTTTATTAGTTTCGTATTTACAACCCGGTGGAATTGCCGAGAGTGGGGAATGGACTGTTTTATTGGGTTGTGGGATTTCCTTTGTGGTCGTTCAGTTAATCGAGAGTTATTATTTGACACCAAAGATTATGGGTCAACAAACCGGTCTTCATCCGGTTGTGGTCATGGTTTCGATCTTCTTTTGGGGGACAGCATTGGGAGGAATACTGGGAATGATTTTCGGTATTCCTCTTACGGCATTTATCATAATTACCTGGCGTTTATTGTGCAGAAAATACTTTAACCGTTCCTTTTGTTAATACCTGCTGGCTTAAATAAAAATTTAATTATGAAACCCGCTTTTTTACTTCTTATTGCTTTTTCATCTCCCTTAGTTTCCAAGTCAAAAGTACAGTCATTGTTCAACGGTAAGGATTTATCCGGTTGGTCGATGGATATTCCGGCACATGATAAAAAGCCTGAATTACCAAAGTCATTTATTGTTCGGGATGGTATGCTTGTCAGCTTGGGGAAACCATTCGGGCATTTATTAACGGATAAGGAATATGAAAATTATCAATTGATTGCGGAGTATCGATTCGCGGATAAGCCGGGAAACTGTGGAATTCTGGTCCATGCATCAAAATTGAGAAGTCTTTATAAAATGTATCCAAAATCAATTGAAGTTCAGATGAACCATACCCATGCTGGAGATTTTTGGTGTATCGTGGAAAATATTGAAGTTCCCAATATGGCAAAGAGAAGAGGGGCTAAAGAGAAATGGGGAATTACCGAGGGGAAGGCACGTAGGATACTTAATTTAACAGACGGTTCTGAGAAACCGGTTGGGGAATGGAACCAAATGAAAATTGAGTGCT
>CBFIBI010000069.1:0-12253 GCA_965660725.1 Opitutales bacterium | reverse complement strand
AACCATACCCATGCTGGAGATTTTTGGTGCATTGTGGAGGATATAAAGGTTCCGAATATGGTAAAAAGAAGAGGTGCCAAGGAAAAGTGGGGAATTACTGAAGGGAAGGCCCGTAGGATACTCAATTTAACAGACGGATCTGAGAATCCGGTTGGGGAATGGAATCGAATGAAGATTGAATGCCTGAAGGATGAGGTGAAGGTTTGGGTAAATGGGGAACTTGTTAACCATGGAAATGCTTGCACGGCTCAAAAGGGCAAGTTGTCAATTCAGGCAGAAGGTTCAGAAGTTGAGTTTCGCAGAATTGATCTGACTTCAATTAAGCGATTGAGCAAATAGACCCGTTTTATTTAAAACCATGACCTTAGTAAATTTCCTTATGGCCTTGGCCCCTGCTTTTGCCATTGCACTCTTTATTTACTGGAAAGATAAACATGAAAAAGAACCGGTTGGTGTGCTGGTGATGTGCTTTATTTTTGGGGTGTTGATCTGTTTTCCTGCGGGCTTTTGGAATTCAGGAGTGTTTGAGCTATTTGGCTATGATCTGGATGAGGATAATGGGATGGTCATTTCTTTCTTTATGGCTTTCTTTGTGGTGGGATTGGGCGAAGAGTTGCTGAAATATTTAGTGGTGATTCTTTATGCATTTAGAAAACCAAGTTTTAATGAACCTTTTGACGGAATTGTATATGCGGTCATGGTCAGTCTGGGCTTTGCCGCGTTTGAAAATATTATTTATGTGATGGAGGGGGGCACCCAAGTCGCAATCATGAGAATGTTTACCGCAGTACCAATGCACGCAGCATTCGCGGTGATCATGGGTTACTACATCGGATTATCAAAATATTACCAGGGTTCCGCCCGAACCGAAAAAAGTTTAAAAGGCTTGTTTTATGCAGTTGTTCTACATGGTGCTTATGACTTTGTTCTGTTTCAGGATGAAATGCCAATACTAAGTTTTTTGATTTTCCCAATGATCATATGGGCAATTTCACTATGCCGAAAAGCGATGAAAAAGCATCTGGATGTTTCGCCTTTCAATCCCAATAAAAAGTAAGTGTTTATAAATGTGCGCAAGATTGCCTTGAAACCTTCTGTTTCTTTGGCGATGGATAGATCAGGAATAATTTAGATTTATGTCGATCAAAGATAAAGATTTCGTTCACTTGCATGTTCATTCAGATTTTAGTCTGCTTGATGGATGCTGTCGGATGGACCGTTTGATGGCACGGGCACAGGAATTAGGTCAATCGGCAATGGCTCTTACTGACCACGGAAATTTGTTTGGTACCATTTCCTTTATCAAGCAGGCTGAAAAGCACGGCATTAAACCAATAATCGGTTGTGAGGGGTACTTGGTTACGGATCATAAAAATGACGAGAAACCGGGTCGGGAGAACCATAAATCTTATCACATTGGTATGCTTGCGAAGAATTATGAAGGATATCAAAATTTATCCAAAGTGGTTTCTGATGCTCATGTGGACGGATTTTACTATCGGCCAAGAACAGATTTGGAAACATTGGCTGAGTATGCAGAGGGCTTGATTGGGTTCACCGGATGTATGCAAGGCTGGGTTCCTCAGTTAATTCTAAGGGGAAAAGAAGAAGAAGCTGAAAAGGCAATGGGGCAAATGGTTGATATATTTGGCAAAGAAAATTACTTTGTTGAACTGCATAACCATGGAATTGAGGAACAGAGACAATTGGTTCCCATTCTTTTAAAACTGGCCAAACAGTTTGATTTAAAAGTAATTGCATCCAATGATGTTCACTATGTGAAGGAAGAAGACTGGGCACCGCATGATGCGCTCCTATGTATTCAGACGGGATCGAAAATTGATGACCAAAACCGAATGCGGTATGATGCCCGGCAATTTTATTTAAAATCCAGAGAGCAGATGGAGGAGCTTTTTAAAGAAGCACCTGAATCCATAACCAATACATTTGCAGTGGCTGAAATGTGCGATTTAAAGCTACCATTTGGTGAGAATAATTATCCAGTGTTCACTCTGCCTCCCGAAATTAAAACGAAGATTCCCGATAATGTTGAATACCTTAAGCATCTTTGTACTGAGGGAATGAAGGAGAGGTATGACCAAATCTATCAGCCTGAAGATCAGCGTGGGGAAGACACTGATGAAAAAGTAAAAGAGCTAAGTGAGCGTATTGATTATGAACTGAGCGTGATCGCAAAGACTGGATTTAATGATTACTTTTTAATCGTTGCTGATTTTATGGGATGGGCCAGGGAGCAGGAAATTCCGGTTGGACCTGGACGGGGTTCTGGTGCGGGTTGTCTGGTGGCATATGTGTTGGGGATTACGGATATTGACCCACTTCGGTTTGGTTTGCTATTCGAGCGGTTTTTGAATCCGGAACGGGTTTCTCCCCCTGACTTTGATATTGATTTTTGCATGAAGCGACGGGCTGAAGTTATTGAATATGTCCGGGAAAAATATGGCCGTGATTGTGTTGCTAATATTGTGACCTTTGGCACCTTTGGTGCCAAAATGGTGGTGCGTGATATTGCCAGGGTTCGGGATCTTCCCTATGCGGAGGCAGATAAATTAGCTAAAATGGTACCGGATGATTTAAATATTACTCTTGAACAGGCTTTGGAAAAAAGTCCTGAGTTTAAAGAGGAGTGTGAAAAGAATCCAATTGCCAAGCAGATTATTGAAACCGGACAGGTAATTGAAGGAATGGTGCGCAATGTGGGCACGCATGCAGCCGGTGTAATTATCGCAGACCGGCCCTTAAAGGAGTTGGTTCCTTTGACCACTCAGGACGGGGTGCTAACCACTCAGTTCCCCAAGGACCCAGTGGAAGACCTCGGGCTTTTAAAAATGGACTTTCTGGGTTTGAAAACCCTGACTGTGATTGCGGCTGCAGAGAAACATATTCGTGAAAAAGATGGTTTTTCTGATTTTCGGGTCACGGATGTATCCATTGATGATGAGAAGACTTTTGCATTATTAAATGAGGCCCGTACAATTGGGGTTTTTCAATTGGAATCAGATGGGATGCGTCGTTTGTGCAGACAGATGACGATTACCAATGTGGATGAAATTATCGCTTTGATTGCACTCTATCGCCCTGGACCGATGGATTGGATTCCAGATTATATAAAGGGTAAAGAGGATCCATCCACTATTAAATTTCCACACCCTCTCCTTGAAGAGGTCTGCGAGGAGACCTATGGGGTTATGGTTTATCAGGAACAAGTGATGGAAGCTGCCCGCCGGGTTGCCGGGTATTCACTTGGTGGTGCGGATATTTTACGCCGTGCAATGGGAAAGAAAAAGCCAGAGGAAATGGCAAAGCAAAGAGAAATCTTTGTAAACGGAGCCAAAGAAACGAATAATATTCCCGAGAAGAAGGCTAATGAGATCTTTAGTATTCTCGAGAAATTTGCTGGATATGGATTCAATAAATCACACTCTGCTGCCTATGGCATCATTAGTTACCAAACAGGATATTTAAAGGCTAATTTTCCCGTTCACTTTATGGCTGGTGTGTTATCCTGTGAATTGGGTAACTCTGATAAGCTCTCTCATTTTATTGGAGAGTGTACAGAGATGGGGATATCCGTTCTTGGACCTGATGTGAATGAATCAGGAGAGAATTTTACTCCCGTTGAGGGTGAGGGCGATCAACCCGACTCAATCCGCTTTGGTTTGGCTGCGATAAAAGGAGTTGGAGATGGACCATCCAGCGTAATCGTGGGCGAAAGAATAAATGGTCCGTATACAAGTTTTTCTGATCTGGTTGAGCGAGTGGACGGAAAAGCTGTTAATAAAAGGGTCTTGGAAAATTTAATTAAAGCTGGAGGTTTTGATTCAATTGAGAAGAGTCGTGCGGCATTGCTTGCTGATTTGGACCGGGCTATGGGCGAAGCCCAGTTGCGTAGAAAGGACCGCGAAGCCGGTCAGGTAAATCTTTTTGATATGATGGGGGATGACGAGAGAGAAGACAATTCCTCAGATAGTGGGGGTTTTTCTTCCATTACAGATACTCCTGAAGTCGAGCCCATGGACGAACTTGAAAAACTTGGATATGAAAAAGAGTTGCTTGGTTTTTTTCTATCCGGACATCCAGTTGATACATTAGGTGGAATTGGTCGACTACTTGATAACATAACTGCAGATGAAATCGAAAACTTAGAAGGACGCCGATCTTTTCGATTGTGCGGTGTACTCTCGGAGATTGAACGGCGCTACACTAAAAAAGATGCCAAGCCGTGGGCTCGATTTAATCTAATGGCGAAGGAAAAAGATTTTTCTATCCCTATGTTCACTGAGGCATTTGAACAATATGGATTGCATTTGGAGGAAGGGAGAATTGTTGTTGTGGAAGGTGTGGCTTCACGAAAAGATGACGAGACCAAGCTTAGTGTAACCAATTTGAAACCTGTTGAAAGTGCATTATTTGGAAATGTTGAAGAAGTTACCTGGCTTCTTGACCCAGCCAATCCAGATTGTGAAGATTTTACACGCGAAATGTTTGCCCTTGGAAATAAGGGTGATGGTAAGACTTTAATAAGACTCGCTTATGCAGAGACTGGTGAGACAGAGGGTCTTGTAGTGGAGACAGACAGTCGGTTTTGTATGCACTTTTCATCGAAAACATTCAAGCAATGGCGAGAAAGAAAATCTGTACGTGGTGCCCGTATTATTATGCGAGAACCAGAGCCACCACCCGAAAGAAAATTTGCTAATAAAAAGTCCTAGGTGATCTTACGCCTTGACCTAATCTTGCAGTTGTTTATTTTAATGAGTTTTCCCTATGACTATTGAAATCAAACTTCGTAAAGGCGAGCCCATGGATCGGGCAATTCGTCGTTTAAAAAAGCGCCTCGATCGTGAAGGAACAATTCGTGATGTGCGTGATAAGCGTTATTTCAAAAAACCTTCGGATAAAAAGAGGGAAGCACGAAAGGTAGCCGCTTTCACTCAAATGCTTCGTACCCGCTACGAAAAAATGTAGTCGAGTTGGGATCCTTTTGAGGATTTCAGTTTATTAATTTGAGGGCGAAAGGGAGATCGTTTTAAAAGATGTCCCAGTTAGTAAGTCGCTTAAACCCAAGTCTCCGTACTGAATGGAAACTTTTTGACCAAAGAAAGTCTTCTTCCTTAGAGTTTCTCGCTTTATGCGAAAAAATGATTTCTGTCGGGGAGTTTCTTCTTGCACATGATGTTGCAAAAGCAGGATTGAAAATCCATAAAAGTGATCGGAAGTTATGCCAACGAGCCGCTCATGCACTTAGTAAAGCCGGTTCCCCTAAGATGGCTTCCCAATTATTGGAGGAATTGGTTGCAGGTGGTGATCGAGGAGTGGAAACACATAGTTTACTAGCTAGCGCCTATAAAGATTTGTGGGAACAATCAACCGATGCTGAGTCTAAGCAAAAGTATGCCGAACTCGCAATTGCAAGATATGAGGCAGGCTTTTCCACGAATAGCTTTGATAATTTAAGAACCAGTCAAAGGCAGGATTTGGAAACTCAATACTATCCCTGCATCAATATCTCTTTTATGCATTTTTTCTCTGGTAATTATGATTCTGGTAAAGAATATGCGGAAAAAGCATGGAAAATTTGCGAAAAATTAAAAGGTGAAGGAAAAGTGGATTATTGGATCCAGGCTACTGAGGCAGAGGCTCTCTTATTACTTGGTTCAGTCGATGATGCAGTTTATGCTTATTCTGAAGCCGTTTCTATCCCTAATGCTGAGCCGTCTTGGATTGCGAGTACTAGAAAACAAGCTTTGCAAATTGCCGGAGCCTATGAGGAAGAAAGTATAAAGAAAAAAATTCAATCTGCTTTTCCGGTTCTGGGTATTGTCGCTTTTTCTGGTCATGTTCTCGATCAGCCAGGTTCGATCCCCCGCTTTCCACCAGAAGCTGAGCTGATTGCAAAAAAGGAAATTGCTGATGCACTTGAAAAAATGGGGGCAAGCTGCGGATACAGTTCTGCCGCATGTGGAACCGATATACTATTTTTAGAAGCAATGCATGAACGAGGTGCAGAAACTCATGTATTTCTTCCTTTTGCCAAAGAAGAATTCATTGAAACAAGTGTTCGTCGGGCAGGAGGAAATTGGGTAGCTAGGTTTGAAAGTGTGTTAGATCAGGCAACCTCGGTTCATTATGTCACAAAGGATGGATATGACGGGGAGGACTCGTTATATTCTTTTTGTAACGATGTTTTACTTGGCTTTGCTGCCATGCGGGGCAGGGGGCTTGATGAAGATCCAAGATTATTAGTCTTTTGGGACGGTCAACCAGGAGGTGAGGGAGGCACCGGGGAACTGGTCAAAAAATGGCAGGAGAATTTTAATGAGCCTGTGATTATTGATGCCCGAAAAGTATTGGAGTCTGCGCCCGAGTCTATGGAGAAAATTTCTCATGGCGGAGAGACTGATCCAACTTTCCTTCTTCGTAAGGGCTCAGATAGGATCCTGCCAAGATCAATTAAAACCATGCTTTTTGCAGATGTGGAGGGCTTTTCCCGTTTAGAGGAAAATAAAACACCCCAGTTTGTTGAAAAATTCCTAGGTGGAATTTCAAGTATTCTTTCAAAGTTATCTTCACCGCCATCTTTCGTAAACACATGGGGGGATAGCTTTTTTGCCGTGTTTGATAATTTGGATGATGGATTGGAGTTAGCCCTTGAGTTGAGAGATTATTTCTCCGCAGGGGATTGGACCGAGTTAGGCTTGAGTGAGGGGATGGAGGTCCGTATATCTATGCACGCTGGCCCGGCCTATGAAAAATTTGATCCAATTTTGGGAAAGCTCAATTTTTTTGGAAGCCATGTGAATCAGGCTGCTCGTATTGAGCCGATTGTTTTACCGGGTTCTGTTTTTGTTTCCGAAACGGTCGCTGCTCTAATATCTTTTGGATATGAGGGGTTTGATTTTGAATATGTGGGGCATTTGGAATTAGCCAAGAATTTTGGAAGTTATCCAATTTATATCTTACAAAGAACTGGATACAGTTATGATGAATAATCTTTTAGCAAAATGATTTCATCTGGCGATATTCCAGAACCCTTTGAATCATATTCTGGAGAGGGTCCTTATGTATTTGTAAGTTATGCACACGCTGACAAAATCCCAGTGTATCAAGCGATGCGTGAGTTTAAGGAAGCTGGTGTTAATCTCTGGTATGATGAGGGCATACAACCCGCGGGTGAATGGGTCGAGGAGATTGCCCATGCAATTAAAAAATCTGCATTATTTGTAGTTTTTGTATCCCCCCGTTCTGTGGATTCTAGATTTGTTAAGAGTGAAGTAGGATATGCTCTTAGTGAAAACAAGGATATCCTGACGATTTACTTGGAGCAAACGACTTTGCCTGCAGGTCTGTCTTTGTGTTTACAGCAATTTCAGTCTATTTTTGTATCCGAAAAGAATTGGCAGCAAAAAGCCAGTTCCAAAATGCTGGAAAAAATTAATGAACTTCCACTAGTTGTTAGCTCAGTTGGATTGGAAGATGATCTCGATAAAGGGATTGATTACGGTGCTGATTTATGGAAGTCCTGGGATCGTGTATGGGCAAATCAGTTAAAACGGGGCCTTAGCAATAAAGAAAGTCAACGAGAGCCAACCCGTTCTCCATTTCAGGTTACTGATCAACCTGTTGTGCCAAGAAAACCGATTGTTGAAAAGCCTGCCAAGGCCAAGCTTACTCCTCACCCAGGTCGTGGAAAAACTCGCCATCCCTTAGCATTTGATGTTTCGATAAATGAAGAGCCACCCAGCTCGGATGAATTACCCAGACAAAATCATAATGATTTTTATGCAGGTACTTTCTCATGGATTCCTTCAGGTAAGCTATCGATTTGGGTGCCTTATGCAGAGGAGCAAAGGGTGGTTGAAGTTGAGCATAGCTTTTGGCTTGCCCAGTATTTGGTTACCCAGGAAGTATACTGCCAGGTAATGGGAGCGAATCCTAGTTTTACTGATTCAGTGAGCAATGGTTCTTCAGACAGTTTACCCGTTAACAATGTTTCCTGGTTAGATGCCGTTGCTTTTTGTAAGGCATTAACTATTTTATCCGCTAATCAGGGGACACTGCCTAAAGATCATGAATACAGACTTCCCACTGAAGTGGAGTGGGAGTATGCATGTCGAGCGGGTTCTTCATCTGCTTATTATTTTGGAGACGATCCCAGTGAGCTTCATAATCATGGCTGGTTTCGTGGAAATAGTCAGAAAAGAATACACCCTGTTGGATTAAAGAATCCAAATCCTTGGAATTTATATGATATGTATGGAAATGTGAGAGAATGGGTGGGTAATTCATTTGTGAACACGCTTCTTAATGACAGTGAGCAGGATGAATTTAGAATCAGTCGGGGAGGGGGGTACATGAAGACTGCAGCTGAATGTCAGTCTTCCACCAGATCTACTAACTCACTTTATCATCGTTTTAGAAACTTGGGATTTCGTGTTGCTTTAGCACGGCTTCCTAATCACTGATCAATTTGATTTCTACGGAATTTCCGTTGCCCTTTCGATAATAAGAAGTCATTAAATTACATCTTAAAATGAGCGAAAACAAGAAAAGTAATCCACCCAAAAAAGAAGCTGTCCTTGATGGAAGTGATCAATTTGCAGTACGGCAGGCCAAGCTCGAACAGATGCGTGAAAATGGATTTGATCCATTTCTTGAAAATTGGAAGCAGACTCATACTTCTGTAGAAGCTCATGCATTACTGACCGATGAAATGGAAGAGGGACCGGAAGTGTCAGTTGCTGGGCGAATTGTGGCTTTTCGCTTGATGGGTAAAGCGTCTTTCTTGAAAGTTTTGGACAGGGATGGGCGAATTCAGTCTTATGTTCGAAAGGATGAGATTGGAGAAGAGGAGTATGCAACTTTTAAAAAACTTGATCTTGGGGATTTTATAGGAATTCGCGGAAAACTATTTCGAACTAAAACTGGAGAGGTAACAGTTCGTGCGAAAGAATATCGTTTAGTTTCCAAAGCACTACGTCCTTTACCTGAAAAATGGCATGGTTTAACTGATAATGATCAGATTTATCGCCAGCGATATTTAGATTTGATCGTAAACGAGGAATCCCGTGAACGTTTTCGTACAAGAAGTCAGATAATCCGTGAGATTCGTGAATTCTTTTGGACAAGGGATTTCCTTGAGGTTGAAACTCCAATGTTACAATCTGTTTCGGGAGGTGCAGCAGCACGTCCGTTTCGAACCCACTTTAATGCATTAGACTGTGATTTTAATATGAGGATCGCTCTTGAATTGCACTTAAAAAGACTTTTGGTTGGTGGGTTTGATCGTGTATTTGAAGTTGGTAGAGTCTTTCGAAATGAAGGTCTTTCACGCAGACACAATCCGGAGTTTACAATGTTGGAGGCTTATCAGGCATACACGGACTATCGTGGAATGATGGAGTTAACCCAGTCTTTGATTCAACAGGTTGCGGAGCGAGCCTTGGGTACGCTTCAGTTGGAAAGAAATGAAGGCGATACCATTGATCTTTCGGGTAAATGGAAAGAGGCGAAATACAAAGATTTAATCATTGAGGCTGTCGGGCGAGATGACTGGTTCGAACTTCCAAAATCAGTGAAGCTTGAAAAAGCCAAAGAATTAAAAATTGATGTTGATCCTGATCTGGAGGATTTTGAGGTAACCAATGATGTTTTTGAAAAAATCATTGAACATACCTTAGTACAGCCAACTTTTGTTACCCACATACCGAGGGAGTTATGTCCTTTAGCTAAGATTACACAGGATGATTCAAGCACAATTGATGTTTTTGAACTTTGTATCAATGGGCAGGAAATCGCCCCTGCATATTCTGAGCAGAATGATCCTGCCGTTCAGAGGGATGCATTCGTTAAGCAGGTCGGAGAGGAAACGCATGAATTGGACGAGGATTTCCTTTTAGCTTTAGAACACGGTATGCCACCGGCTGGTGGCATGGGTTTAGGAATTGACCGGTTGGTTATTTTTCTTACAAAAGCTGCCAATATTCGGGACACAATCCTGTTCCCTACATTGCGTCCATCGTGATTAGTTTTTTAGATCTCTCCTTCGATTTACAATAAATCAGGAATGAGAGATAATTTTAAAGTCGTAATTAAACCGGTAAATTGGAGACAATTTGCGTTCGCTGGCTTTTTATTCATCTCTGCGTTTTTTTTCTCTTTCGTTAGCTATATTGGGCTTTTTTTCAGTTGGCTTGGGACACTAATCTTTGCCTCATTTGGATTAATGAACTTGTTAGATTTGTTCTTTGAATGGTCGAGATTATTAATAGATAAAGATGGATACCACCTTCGAGGATGGTGGAGGAAGCAACATTTTAGGCATGAGGAAATTGAATTTTTTGCTACTGAGAATTACGGGGGACGTCTCTTAATAACCGTTCAACTGAAAAAGAAAGCATTGCAAATTCGAGGACTTCAAGATGAGCCAATTCCATTTCCCTGTTCTTTTGGTCGGCCAGTCGAAGAGATTCTGGATACATTAAAAAAACATCTAGATAAAACACCCCGAAAAATAAAATAGAGCGATACTCAGTGATGAGAGTTTATTGATCTACGGCTTTTGTCGGCTGGTTCTGTTTTATAAGCTTTAGTATCCAAAGTGTGAAGCCAGGTGTGTATGCCAGTAAAATAAAGAGTAGTTGAGATGCAAAAAAGTACATAAGTGGAATAAATGCTTTGTCCATAAAACCATAGGAATGCAGACCAACGCCCAACATGTTTGTCCCAAACCAAGACCATGCAGTTACAATGTTGCCAAAGATCGAAAGGGTGGCTAAGCCACAGGTTTTAGCCATTCCGGAAAGTCTGGCGTGGAGGATGATGGCGTTCCATATAACTATTAGTAGTGCACCGTTTTCTTTTGCATCCCACCCCCAAAAGCGTCCCCATGACTGATCAGCCCAAATTCCACCTAAAATTGTTCCAACCAAACTGAAAAATAAGGAAAAGCAGGTTATACCAAAGATCATTGAGCCAAGAATTCGATTGGCGTCTTTGTCTACAGAAACTAACTTTTTACCAAGCCAAGATTTTTGTGGTAATATAAAGCTTCCAAAACGATAAATTACAAAAGCAATACCAAGAAAGCCACCAAGGAATGTTGTGGAATAACCTATAGTGATGATCACTACATGCGTAGCTAACCAAAAGTTAGAGTCAAGAACAGCTCTCATCATCTCCATAGTGTCTCCGGTCGGATTCAGGGAAGAGTCCATACTCAAACTTTGAGCAATTATCAAACTACCAAACCCGATTAATGAACCCATTGCAGATGCAATTCCTAAACGGATGTACTTTTCAGTTCCTAAGCATAATAGAACTGCCCCCCAACCTATGAAGAGGGCGGATGAGTAAAGATTTGTGACAGGGGGACGACCTTCAATGTACATTCGAGCAGCCAATCCAAAAGTATGGCAAAGGAACACGATAATGGTGAGATAATAAGCAGAATTACGAAGAACTTTAACAAGACTTGTATTATTTGAAGTGGCATTTGAAAATGGGGTCAATAACCACGAGATACTGGCGATAACAAAAATGAAAATGTAAGCGATAGAACTTCTGTAAAATGGTTCGTAACCATTAAAAGTTTTTTCAAACAATAATGTGGAGCTTTTAGGAGCAGCTCTTTCGCTTGCTGATTGATATAAAGATTTTGCCAATGCGTTGAAATCGGCGTATCTGTTTTCAAGGTAGGAACTAGCCAATTTTTCATATTCGAAAATAATTGGATCAACATCTTTGAGAAGTTTTATCGCTTCTGCGTATTGAGTGGCAAAAATTGCAGAAGGGTCCATTTTTTGATTATCCCTGATAAAGTTGATCCTCTTTTTAAGAGGTTCATCATCCATGGAAAGTAATTCGCGAAGATTCGCTGCAAATTGAGCCGGATCCATTTTCTGTTTTTCTTTCGAGTCGAGCGGTTCTTCACCAACCAAGGATTCGGTTACTTTCTTCCAAATCCCGTCACCCGCCGAAGGAGTGGGAGGGATAGGCAGAAATTCAGTCCATAAATTAGCTTGATTGTATTTGTCCACAAAATAAACAACTTTTGCGAATTCCTTGCTGCCCAACTTTACCACTGTTGGATCTTTGGATAGTTCAGCAGTGAGCTTACGGAACCGAACATATTCATCACTGATTGCATTGTCTTGATCCGGATTGTATACAAGATCCCCTACATCCATTTGTTCAAGAACTTCTGATCTTTCTGGCTGAGTAGGAGGAGATA
>CBFIBI010000068.1:0-12616 GCA_965660725.1 Opitutales bacterium | reverse complement strand
GAGGTAAAATGGGTAATCGCTGGCCCCAACCCGGATTTCCCAAAGCGCGGTGCCGCCCCATATTTTTATCAAGGTCCTGTGCTGAGCAGAATGTCAGGCGAGCAATTATGGGATTCTTTGGTTACCTTAAATTATCCAGATTTAGATAATCGAATAAATAGCAGAACTCCAGAGGATGGATTCGACCGCTATGAAAGGTTCTCAGAAATGAGTGCTGAAGATATTTTCGAAGAAGTCATGGCTAGATTTAACTCTCAGAAAAACAACGGTAACATGGCAATGGAGACAAAAACAGCTCCTGTAAATGAAATGTGTCCAATTAAGACCAGCCGAAAGGCCAACCCTAACATAACCGCTAAAAATAAAAACGGAGAAACGATCGCCTTTTGTTGCAATGGTTGTAAAAACAAATTCATGGCTTCGCCGGCAGCTGCAAATACTGAAATGGTTTCCAAAAAAGCAGCACAACTTAATGAAATGTGTCCTATTAAACCTGATCGTAGGGCTGATCCGGATATCACAGCTAAAAACTCAAAAGGTGAAATAGTCGCATTTTGCTGTAATGGTTGTAAGAATAAATTCGCTGCAACAGAACCTGCAACGGGAAGTAAAACTATGATGGGCATGAATATGTCTGACACCTCCTCTGGTCATTCCCCTCACAATAGAAAAGGAACACCAACGAGGGATACTAAATCACTTCGTGCAGCTGAAGTTGGTGATCCTGCTCCCAGAGGACACATAGTTCTTCAATTTGGTGGTTCACCTCGTGATCAAATACAAGTTTCTCATAAAGAAGCAGCTGTCAATCAAGTCCTTGCTATGATAAATGGATATGTAGAAAAATATTTGGTGAACAATAAAAAATCTGATTCACTCATTAAAATTGCCAAAGGGTCGACTATGGAAGAAAAGATAAATCTGGCCTTTCTGGCAACTTTGCAGAGAAAACCTAATTCAAGTGAACTCAGAGACTTTAAAGACATGATAAATAAACTGGATGTCGAAGACTACCACAAAGATGTGGTTTGGGCCCTTTTGAACACCCACGAATTCATGTTTGTTCAATAGCATTTAACAGTATATATTGGGAGTATAAATTATGAAAACAGACTTATCTAGATTAGACGAATTAAACCGTAGGGAATTCATCGCGAGTGCTGCAAAAGCGTGCTTGGGCGTTGGATTATTACCGATGGCCGGTTCTTACATTCATAACAGTGCAGAAGCATTGATACCGGGCTCCAGACCGGCAACTGCAAGGTATGTTATTTATTTGAACATGACAGGTGCCATGTCCCATCTTGATACTTTCGGTACCAATCCAGATGCGCCTGATATCCAGGGTCCAACTAAATCTATTGCAACTTCTGCAGACGGAGTCTTTCTATCCGAAAACCTTCCTGAGACTGCGAAGCACATGCATAATGCCGCAATTATTCGTACAATGTCAACCAGTCAGGGTGCTCATGAGCAAGCCAGCTATTTAATGCACACCAGCTATCTAAAACGTGGTACAATTGCACACCCGACCTTTGGTAGTTGGGTTTCTAAACTATCCGGCAATATTAACACGACCATTCCTATGAATGTTCAAATTGGTGCAAACCCTGCCGGTGCTGGCTTTCTTGAGTCAAAGCATGGCCCATTGCCTATCGGTAACCCGTCCGCAGGACTTGCTAACAGTAAAGCAGCTGATTATTTGGACGAAAGTCGTTTTGGTGGTCGATTGGCTTTGGCACAAAAGATGAATGCGTCTTACCTTAATCAATACGATCAAAAGCAAGTTCGTGCTTATTCAGACCTTTACAAAGATGCAATAAAGTTAATGCGAAGCGAAGACTTAAAAGCATTTGACATTACACAAGAACCTGAGCAGATGCATGAGCTTTATGGAAAATCTAACTTTGGACAGGGGTGCTTGCTTGCCCGTCGTCTTATTGAAAACCAAGTAAGATATGTTGAGGTTAGCCGTGGAGGATGGGACACACATGACAATAATTTTGAAGCCGTTGCTGACAATTGCATGGATATGGACAAGGCTCTTAGTGCATTACTTCTAGACCTGGAGATGCGTGGACTTCTTAAGGAAACCATGGTCGTACTGACTTCTGAATTTGGTAGAACTCCTAAGATCAATCCGCGTGATGGTCGAGATCATTGGCCATATGGATTTACTGCTTTCCTTGCGGGTGGTGGTATTAAGGGCGGTACAGTTTATGGTAAAATGGATAAGGTTGGAAGAAACCCCGAAGAAGGAAAATTCGTTGATCCTGCATCTCTAAATGCCACAATTGCACATGCCCTCGGCTTGCCTTTAAATGATGTTCAGTACTCACCTTCAGGCAGGCCATTTACGGTTGCTCACGATGGTAGTCCACTATTCGATATTCTGGCATAATATGCCATTTTAACAATGCGAGGCTTCTGGAGTAAGTTTTTTCAAATAAGCCTTTTAATTTTCCCTCTTTTATTATTGGGAGAAGAACCTTTCAGGACATTCAAAACGGCAACTGGTCAAGGTTTCACCGGTAAAGTTCTAAGCTATGAAGGGCAGACCTTCTACATTCAAGGTAAAGATTCAAAACTATACCCAGTACCCTTCAAGCAATTATCTGCTAATGATCAAAAGTATCTTATTGAAGTAGCAAGCAGCGGAAAGATACCCAAGGGGGATCCTCGGAAACTTGTCCAAAAAAACGAAGATAACGTAGCAGGTTCTAATGATCCTGCAGTCGCTGAACAAAAAGCCACGGATGAAGGAATAAAGAAGCCTGCCCCCAAGCCTAAAGCAAAGCTCCGGAAAGGTTCTTTCTTTGCCTATAAACCCATCGGTCTCGGACAAGACCCTAATGCTGCAATTGAAGAAAAAGCAGGTGCAAAAATACCTGGCCCAGACGATCCAATAGATTTCACAGCCCATGTATTACCCATCATGGAAGACCGTTGTTTCAGTTGCCACAATGCACCCTACGATAAAAATGGTCGTACGATTCATCCTAAGGCTGGTTTACGCTTAGACACGCACGAGTGGGTGATGAAGGGTAATTTGGACAATACAGTCGTTGAAGCAGGAAATCTAGCAGATAGTTATCTCTATGAAGTCGTTACGCTTGATGAAGATGATGATATGTTTATGCCTCCCAAAGGCGGCCCTTTAAGCCCCGTACAAATCGACATTCTTAAAAGGTGGATTGAAGAGGGAGCAAAAGCAAGTGCTGGTTCAGATGGTGTATCTGATATGTCAAACGGGATAAGCTTTCATGATCATATATTTCCCCTTCTAGAAGATCGGTGTTTAGATTGCCATGGCGAACCCTATGTTAAGAATGGAAGAACAATTCATCCTAAAGCCGGTCTTAGGTTGGATACCTACGAGTGGGTCATTAAAGGAAATTTAGACGGTGCTATAATTGAAAAGGGCAACTCAGAAGAGAGCACATTAGTTGCTGTAGTTACACTTGATTCTGATGACCCTGAAATTATGCCACCAAAAGGAGATCCTTTAAATGAAGAGGAAATAAAAATGCTTAAACAATGGATTGAGGAAGGAGCCAAAGAAAACCCATCTGATGTATTTGAAAAAAAAGAAAAAGAAACGGTAACTCTAGCGATTGCTCATGGCGACAAGAAAGAATCTATTGTTGATCAGTTAGGTAAACGTTTGAAGCCCCCTTCTAAACCTCAACTGTTAGCTTCACAAAAATCGGGTGCATTGGTAACTCCCCTATCGGATAGACACTCTATGGTTCGTGCCGAATTTTCATCAGGCCCAAATTTAATTGAAGATAGTGCCATAGGAGCCCTTTCTGGAATTAAAAATAATATTTCCCACCTCGATCTTTCTCGAACATCAGTAACAGATAATGTTTTATCAGAAGTAAAAAAATTCAATAACCTAACTTGGTTGAACTTAAAAAATACTTCAATTACTGATCGCGGAATTAGCAATATTACCAAGTTGCCCTATCTCACCTACTTGAATTTAGTAAGTTCTAAAGTTTCCGATAATGCAGTTGATTCCTTAGCATCAATTAAAAGCCTCAAAGAGCTCTATCTTTGGAATTCCGATATTACCGAACGAGGCGTCAAGAGGCTTCGAGGGGCTCTTCCAGAAGCTAAAATTTTGTTTTAATCGCTTCATAATCATACCCACTTAGCCTTGTTAATAGGAGGAAAAAGTTAGGTATTCCATTTATTTTGCAATTTTGATAGTTTAAGGAATGCCCAATCAAAAAAAAAGAACACAGGTTTCTGTTGCACTTAATGAGCAAGAGAAAAAAGTTCTGACTAAACAGTCCTTTAGACAAAATCGCTCAGTTTCTCAAATAATGCGATTTGCAATTAAAAAATATCTAGATGGATTGGAAAATTCATATATGAAACCTGTTGAAGAGGATTCAGTTGAACAAATTTTTCTAAAATTGGGTTCCCAACTCGCAAAAAATGCTGATATTCTATTTGCATTGAAAACTATTCTCGTAGAAGCGGAGTCAAAAAATGACTTTCTTACTATTTCATATTTCTCAGATAATGCCACTGCAATAACTGGCTACGACAGATTTGATTTATTAAATCCTGATTTTTTTCTTTCTAGACTGGATCCTTCTGAAAGTCCCGAAAAGGTCTTTAAATACGATCAAAAGATCGACTTTTGGCAGCACGAATTTAAATTCAAAAAACCACATGGCGAATACACATATTCGAATATCACATTTCGAAAATCAGAAAATGGAAGAATCTTGGCTTCTTGGCAATTCCTGCCCAGATAATATCTCTAGCAACCTTCTCAGTTGCGGAATGTAGCATGTACGAATAGTAAATAATATATACTATTATTTTTTTGAATTTCCAGGAAAAAAAACCAACTATCTTGCTAAATAATTTATCCAATGCCAATTAATGTTGATGAAATCAGAAAGGACTTCCCAATTCTTTCAAGACTAAACAGGGGAAAACCCCTAGCCTATTTGGATAACGCTGCTTCCTCACAAAAGCCTTCCTGCGTTATTGATGCTATTTCTAAATATTACAGTGAACAGAATTCAAATGTTCATCGTGGAATCTATGCACTTGCTGAAGAAGCAGAATATGAATATCAAAAAGCACGTAAAACTATTGCCGAATGGTTGAATGTGGGAACGGACGAAATTGTTTTTGTGCGCGGCGCAACCGAAGCCATCAATTTGGTTGCTCACGGTTTAGTTCATTCCCATATGAAAGAGGGTGACTCCATTGTGCTTACTGACATGGAGCACCATGCGAATATTGTGCCTTGGCAATTGCTGCAGGCAACTAAAAATATCGAAATCAAGGTCGTATCTCTTTATGAAGACGGCTCAATTAACATGGCTCAGCTTAGTCAATTTCTTGCTGAAAAAAAGACCAAGGTTTTATCTCTTTGCCATATATCAAATTCTTTAGGAACCATTAATCCAGTTCAAGAAATTATCAAGGAAGCACATGCAAATAATGTAAAGGTTGTCATTGATGGTGCCCAAAGTGCTCCTCATTCGAAACTCGACTTAAAATCTATGGATTGTGATTTCTTTGCGTTTTCTGGCCACAAAGTATTCGGACCTATGGGCATTGGTGTATTATTCGGAAAAAAAGAATTGCTCAATAGTCTACCTCCATATCAAGGCGGTGGCGATATGATTGATGAAGTTAGCTTTGAAAAGACTACATTTACCCAAGGTTCTCAAAAATTTGAGGCTGGCACTCCAAATGTAGTTGGTGCAATTGGACTGGCGTCGGCAATTGATTATTTATCCAAATTCAATATGAACGATCTAATCGATCATGAAACAAGCCTTCTTCTTGAAAGCCAGAAGGCACTAAACGAAATCTCTGGAGTTAAAATCTACGGTACAGCGAAAGAGAAAGCATCAGTTCTTTCTTTTTCAGTTAATGGCGTCCACTCACATGATCTAGCTACGCTACTCGATGCTGAAGGAATTGCGATTCGAACAGGTCATCATTGTTGTCAGCCTTTAATGAAAACACTTGGAGTACCAGCAACAGCGAGAGCTTCTTTTGCCTTTTATAATAGTGTGGATGAAGCACACCGCTTTATAAAAGCAGTCCAAAAGGCAGTTTCAATTCTCGGATAAATTTAAATCAATATTAGCATGTTCGACTGAAGAAGACTAGTCAACCTGCCAAGGCTCTCTGGCATTCCGTTCAATCTCGCTGTCTATTTCAAGCATTCTCTTCATTAATTTATCAACTAATTCTTTTTTCTTCTCAGCCAAATTATTCTTTTCAGCCAAATCTTGCCTTAAATTAAAAAGCATGATTTCAGGTTTAGTAGACTTCCCTCGCTTTTTCTTAACCAGTAACTTCCAGTTTCCTTGACGAATCCCCTCAACTTCTCCCCTCGATGTGTAATAAACAAACTCATTTCTCGCAGTTGAATTTTTACCAGTAAGCAAACCGGAAGCGTCCACCCCGTCAATTTTTTTATCCTTAGGTAGCCCCTTACCTGTTAAAGATGCAAAAGTGGGAAGTAAATCGATTGTTCCCATCAAAGCAGAACACTCAGTTCCTGCGGGTATTCCTGGTCCGCGCATAACGCAAGGAACTCGTTGACCACCCTCAAATGTTGAACCTTTTCCATCCCTTAAAGAGCCAGCAGAGCCTCCATGGTGACGGAATGGAAGCCAAGGACCATTGTCTGTAGTGTATATTATATAAGTTTTAGAAGTAAGTTTATGTTTATCCAATACATCCAAAACCCGGCCAACTTCAGAATCTATATGCTCAATTGTATTAATATATGCATTCATCGGATCTGGATCTCTGACATCATCAGGGACATATAATGGAATGTGAGGCATTGAATGAGGTATGTATATGAAAAAAGGGTCATTTTTGTTAGCTTCTATAAAATCAATTGATTTTTGAGTACATCGTCTGGTTATCGTTCTTTGATCAACTGGTAATTCAACTATTTCTTCATTTTCAAACAACGGTGTTTTCCACTTTGTAAGAGTTGATTCTGGATCATTCCATAATATGTCCATGCCATCAGCACCCCCCTTGGGTTTCCCCTTGTTATCAGGATGGTTCATGTCATTGGAATATGGAATGCCAAAATATGTATCAAACCCATTAGATGTGGGAAGAACTTGCTTGTGATGCCCGAGATGCCATTTCCCAAAGCAAGCAGTAGCATAACCAAGTGACTTAAAATAATCGGCCATTGTATTTTCATCTGGGTTTAAGCCTTTTTTAGAACTTGGAAAAAGAACATGTTGATGCATTCCCACTCTTTTAGGATAGCAACCAGTCAAGAGAGCCGCACGAGATGGCGTACAAACTGGTGAGGCTACCATGAAACTGGTAAATTTCCTTCCCTCATTTGCAATTCGATCAATATTTGGCGTTTTTATAGTTTTTGAACCAAAACAGCTCAAGTCACCGTAACCTTGATCATCTGCAAAGATAATAATTACATTGGGAAGAAATTCCCTTGCTGAGACAATTAAGGTAAGCCCATAGAAACATAAGAGACCAATAAAATACAAATTTTTCATTACAAATCTATTGCACTGCGGAATTTATAAATCAAGATGTAAAGTGAGTTCAGAAAAAATTTCGTTTATCCATCTAATTAAATTATTTGTTTGATTATGGATGTCTCGGTTATTCAATTTCTAATCTAATTACAAACAAACTATGAAACTTACATTAATTTTAACCTTCTTATCATTAGCAGTTACATTTCTTTCTTCGAAAGAAGACAATTTTAGTAGACAGACCATTGACCTTGGCGTTGTCGTAACCGATATTCAAAAATCACTAAAATTTTATAAAGATGTGGTTGGTTTTTTAGAAAATGATGGATTTAAGGTAACTGGAAAATTCCCAAAGAATGTTGGGCTGACTGACGGAACTGCATTAAATATTCATGTTCTGACTTTAGGTGATGCAGAAACTGCTACAAAATTAAAGCTTATGCAAGTGAACGGGAAAAAAAACACGAAAACCATAAAGCAAAATTTTATTCACACAACAGCTGGTTTTTCCTATATCACAATATTCGTTAACGATGTAGATTTAGTTATCAAAAACGCTTTAAAAAATGGCTATAAACCGTATGCGAAAAGCCCTCAAATCCTGCCGAATGGCCTTCCTCAAGAACTATGTCTTCTTATATTAAAAGATCCTGATGGTAATTTCGTAGAAATAGTCGGACCACTTACAAATGAACTCAAAAAGTAAAGTGGATTCTGAAATTAAATGAGGTAGTTTCTTTAGCATTCAATTCTCGGAATAATTCGCTCAAAAAAATAAGAATATTCAAAAGCCTAAGTTTTGCATTACGAGCATTTGATGTAAATTTTTAATATATTTTCTCCAAAAGCATAAAATTTACAAAAAAAAGACAAAATAATAGCCCAAGTTTACTTGGCATAAGATATGCAATCGTATAGTTTGAGCGTATTGATCAATTTTTTAATATTACCATTTTTAGCATATTTTACGTCCAAAATTTGAGACTTTCATTTATTATTATAGAAATTTTTTCCTATTACCAATTTATCAAAACCACAGCCAATTTATGAATAACACAGAAAAACCTTGGAAGGCGGGAAGAGGTTTAAACAGATTCAATTCAAATAGCACTAACAACGACAAAGATCGATACAGTGATGATTTAACATCACAAAATAGTTCTTATTATGATGCGAACCTGACTAAAATTCTCTTTCTCAGTAAACGCGGCATGTCACGGTCACCACTTGCCCGTGAAATGATGCAAAAACTCATTGCAGATTCTCATCTCTTTGGACGAGTTAGAATATCATCTAGGGGTGCAACAGAAGCTTATGACCAATGTCCGATTGATGCGAGAATGAGCAAGTTTTCTTCTGACATGGGTTACTTTTTACAGGGGTTCTCCCGATTCGCCACAATACCAGACCTTGCTAGTGCAGACATTATCATTACTATGGATCTTTCGAGCGAAGACTTTACCCAACTATACAAACACTACATTAAAGGATTCGTTAGACCTATTGGTCAATATTTTACACCCGGCTCAAATCCCTATGTAGAAGATCCTTTCGAAAGAAAAGATGATGAAGATGTTGACGATCATTATGACGAAATCGTCTCTTCCATTCAGTACGGATGTTCTAAGCTTTTTGCTCACCTTCCTGCTCTTATCGACTAGAAACACTCATACATACATTTAACACCACTGTTTACAAGCAAGCTATGGTGCTTGCCTAATTCCACCATTTCTATGTAGTGTTAATCTTAATTCAGGTGGTGGTGGATTCCTTAGTTTTTTTTGTTTCTGATTATGAAGCATAAAATATTTGGCTTCTTGTATCTCATTTATTACCTCAACGAGCGATACGGTAAAAATTGTCCAAAAATTAAATGAATAATATTGTAAATCAGAGCAATGCCTCTTCGATGAATTCAAACATGCCCCTTAAGGGATGTTTTGCAAACTATTGTGAAGAAATTAAAAACGCCTTAATTGAACAAAACTATTCAGAACCAACACCCATTCAGGAAAAATGCATGCGTCCGATTACAGAGGGAAAGGATGTAATTGGTATTGCACAAACTGGGACTGGTAAAACAGCAGCTTTTTCTCTTCCATTATTGGAAATGATGAAAACAAACGATCGCCAGTATAAAAGTCGTAATCCAAATGTTCTAATCCTCGCTCCAACACGAGAGCTCGCATCTCAAATTGCTGATAGCATACAAAAATATGGTAAAAACCTTCCTTTCAGGCATACAGTTATTTTTGGTGGCGTGGGTCAGAAACCCCAAGTAAATGCTTTAAGAAGAGGAATAAACATTTTAATTGCAACACCAGGTAGGTTAATTGACCTGATGGATCAGGGGTATATCCATCTCGATGAAGTGAAATGCTTTATTTTAGATGAAGTGGACCGTATGCTTGATATGGGTTTCATTCACGCAATTCGAAGAATACTCAAAGAAATACCAACGGACAGGCAAACACTGTTTTTTTCTGCTACTATGCCCCCAAGCATGGAAAAATTAGCTCTTTCGATGGTACGAAAAAACCCCACTCGTGTAGCAATCGCCCCAAAAGAACCCACTGTTGATCGAATCAACCAGACCCTCTATCATGTATCTAAATCAAATAAGATCAACTTACTCATTAATTTGTTAAATAATCCTGAATTGGAACGTGTTGTAGTTTTCACACAGATGAAGCATATGGCGAACCGAGTTGTTAAAAAGCTCCAAAGTGAAGGACTTGCATCCAGTGCAATTCATGGTAATAAAAGTCAGTCTGCTCGCACAAAAGCGCTTGCTGATTTCAAAAGCGGTTCCTCGAAGGCATTAGTTGCCACAGATGTTGCAGCAAGAGGTTTGGATATTAGTAATGTAACCCATGTAATTAATTTTGACCTTCCAATGGAGGCTGAAACATATATCCATAGAATAGGCCGTACTGCTCGTGCCGGTGCAAACGGAAAAGCCATTTCATTCTGCACAAAAGACGACCATCAGCTTTTACACAATATAGAAAAACTTTTAAAGAGAACCATTCAGGTTATTGAAACCCCAGAACTGCCTAAAGTTGAAAAAAGAAAACAAAATAATCAACTTCAAGAATCAAAAAGAACTACTAAAAAAAACTGGATTGGAAACCATTCGACTGAAAAACCAGCTAAAAGATTTAGAAGTCGAAATCGTTCAAGAAGCCGAAAATAATAATCATCTTTTATCTGGATTATGCTAATTTATTCGAGTTGTAATGAATTCATTATGTAAGTCTATTGCCGATTCTAAATACTTTAAGAGCCTAATCATTTTCGCGATCATCCTTGCAGCAATTGTTGTTGGTGCTCAAACTTTTAAAGAATTTTCTAATACTAATGAGAAATTATTAAACGGATTAGATACACTCATACTTGCGGTATTTTTGCTTGAGGTAATTATTAAAATTCTCGCCGAGGGAAAACATCCTCAAAATTACTTCAAAAATCCCTGGAATATTTTTGATTTTGCTATTGTCATAGCATGCCTAATTGAACCACTTCTCAATATCGGTGGTGAGTTCCTTCCCGTGCTCAGGCTAGCTCGTATCCTTCGTGTTCTTAAACTAGTTACTGCGATTCCCAAATTACAGGTATTGGTAAGTTGTCTCCTCAAAAGTTTACCATCTATGTTCTATGTTAGTATTCTACTATTTCTCCTTTTTTACATTTATGGAACAATGGCAGTTTTTCTTTATGCTGAAAACGATCCAATCCATTTCAGGAATCTTCAAACTTCCATTTTATCCCTTTTTCGAATCGTTACGCTAGAGGATTGGACCGATGTCATGTACATCAATATGTATGGCTCAGAAAATTATGGATACAACCAAGATGATTTAAGCAAGTGGAACCCGAACTCTTCAGCATCTCCCATCGGTGCTGCTTTATTTTTTGTAAGTTTCGTTCTTATTGGAACGATGATCGTTTTAAACTTAGTTATCGGTGTAATTATGAACAGTATGGAAGAATCAAATGCAGAGATGAAAGTAAACCAAGAGTTAATGCGTAGAAAGACAAATCCAGAACCGTTAAGGGATAGTATTAATGATTTACATGCCCAAATCAATAAACTTTCGAAAGACCTCGATATTGTAAAAAAAATGCTTGAGAACAAAGAAACAAAATAGATTTTCGAAAACCGTAGAAGCAGATAGCCACTACCTTGGCAAAGTCTTTGCTTTTGCAAAATTATGACAAACTCTCCATCATACATTTCTCATTAACTAAAATGGCAACTGACGAATTACACTATAATTTTTCTGAAATCGAAAAAAGATGGCAGGAGTATTGGGAACGCGAAAAAACCTTTCAAGCTGAGGACGAATCGAAAAAGCCAAAGTTTTACGCACTAGACATGTTTCCTTATCCCTCGGGAGCAGGACTTCATATAGGTCACCCCGAAGGCTATGTTGCATCTGATATTCTTGCACGCTACAAAAAAGCTTCTGGTTTCAATGTATTACATCCTATGGGTTGGGATGCTTTTGGACTGCCAGCAGAACAATACGCCATCAAGACTGGGACTCACCCATCAGAAACGACAAAGGTAAATATAGAAAATTTTCGCAGACAAATTAAAAGTATCGGGTTTGCAATCGACTGGGAACGTGAAATAAACACCACAGACCCAAGTTATTATAAGTGGACGCAATGGATTTTCCTTAAACTATTCCAAAGAGGTCTTGCATCTGTTGATGAAAAACCCGTTTGGTGGTGCTCAAATTTAAAAGCAGTTTTAGCTAACGAAGAAATTGTAGATGGAAAATCTGAAGTTGGCGGTCATCCGGTTGAAAGGAGGAATTTGAGGCAAGTTGTACTTAAAATTACTGCCTATGCTGAAAAATTACTAGGAGGTTTAGAACAATTAGACTGGCCTGATTCTACAAAACGCCAGCAAAAAGCTTGGATCGGTAGATCTGAAGGTGCCGAAATTAAGTTTCAAATTGAAGGCCTTAACGAAAACCTCGTGGTCTATACAACTCGCCCTGACACATTATTTGGAGCAACCTATATGGTAGTTTCTCCAGAGCATCCATTGATCGGCAAACTGGTCATTTCTGAAAAGAGAGAGG
>CBFIBI010000067.1:0-12658 GCA_965660725.1 Opitutales bacterium | reverse complement strand
CGTAACATACATTCGTCTGGCATCGACATCCAGGGGCTTCAAACCGCATTGGTTGCATGCCCATTCAATTATTTCAAGTTTTGTGCTCGTAGCATCCAGCGAATCAATTTTCTCAAGAGCTTTGGACAACCAAGACTTTTCAATTTTTCCCTTTGTATTTTCTTCTAATATCTGCTCAAGAGGAATCCAATTTTTATTTCCAGGGACCCATGCCCAGTCATGCATATCAGCCCTACCCTCTTGGATAAAAATTAGAATAGAATTTTGAGAATATGGACCAAAGATTTTACCATTTCGAGAGATATAATATATTAATCTACTTAGACCTTTAACTGACATATTTTATAAAGTCCCAAATTACATTTTCAATCAGTCAGTAGTGGATTTGGGAAATTAGCGATGATATGACGGGCCAGTTCTTCCTGCCCCTTACTCATCAAATTTTCAACGAAGTTTTTTCGCTCATAATCCCGACAAAAATTTGGGTCTTTATAATCATCAGGTAATTGGTAGCTATGACCATGGTCATGAGCCAAAGATATCGGACATTCCCCAATATTATTTTTACCAATGAGATTGGATAAGCTGAGTAAACCGAAAGGGACTTGATTTAATAATCCCTGAGAGGCTGCGAGGTGTAAAACAGTATTTTCGTCATCATCCTTAAGACTTAAATCACGCTCAGATAAATCGGAAAGTCGGTCAAGTAATTCTTCAGGTGAAACCTCACAAATACCGATCAAATTCTCAATGAAGTTTTCAGCATCCTCAGAACTTACCTGTTTAAAAGAAAGAGGATTATCCGGCCAAACCTTACTTTCAGATAGGACACTTCCATGGTAGTCCATTACCTTTACCGTAAAATCTTTTGGTGCCATCCAAGTGCGTAAGATTTCGCAAAGGCGATTGCAAATCTCACTTTCTTCCATGGCAATGTCATTCTCAATAGAAAAATACATTTCCGGAGGTTCATTCTCGTCATCTGAAATAGAATGGCCTTGATACTCAATACATCCGATAGAACCGTTTTTATCGATAGCACTCACTAATAAATCAATGGTTTCCGAAAGGCCAATTTTTACTTTTCTTAGAGAACCAACCTCAATTTCAACCGACAAGCCTTCCCCTTCATCGCCATGCGAATTTTCATTTGACTTTTCACCTTCATAAAGTGTTCCGTATGAATATTCATCCCTATACCAGCCATTGATTTCAATATCAGGAAATTTACGCGATAAATCGGATAATTCACCAACCTCTCCGGTAATCCAAATATTTCCCAAACTGTTCTCGTTTGCCCAACCGTATAAACGAACAAAGTAACCGGACTTTTCATTACCACGAACTTCATCAACATCGAGACGCCATGTTCGATCCTTATTTCCAAGATAAGCGACAGCGGCCAAAAGATTGGTTTTAGAATCCGAATTTAGAATTGCATAGACATTTGTATCGTTACTCATCTTAGGATCCGTTCCAGCTTAAAGTGTTATTCAGAATCCAATAGGCATCTCGTTTATTTTCAGCCCTCATAGCCATCAGGTTTATTTTTTCAGGGCGATGGCTTACTTTCAGATTTAAACGACGTAACCACTTATAATTTGTGGGTATGCAAGAGTTGCCAACCAAACCCATAGCTAACAAGGAATCGATTTCATATAATTCCTCCGGAAGTGACTCAATCCTGTTTCCACCCAACCAGAGATGCATCAGGTTTTTTAGTTGGCCAATTGTCGGGGGTAAAGCGGTTAATTTATTATCTCTTAATCCTAGAAATTTAAGATTGGTTAATCCGTCAATTGAAGAAGGGATATCCTTGATTTTGTTACACGCGAGATCGAGGATTCTCAACTCATTAAGTTTGCCGATCCAATCAGGTAATTCATTTATAGAATTTCCATTCAATGCAAGATGGCGTAGTTCTTTCAATTTAGCCATCGAAGGTGGTAATTCAGTCAATTGATTATTATTTACATTTAAAGAGCGTAATTTAGTTAAATCCCCAATTTTTGAGGGAATAAAAACTAAGCCATTTCTTGGCAGTGCTAATTCCTCAAGTTCAGAATAGCATCCAATCTCAGATGGTATACGCTCGGGCAAAACAAGAAATAATCTTTTAATATTTTTTATAAGAAGACTTGGATGAATTCTATCATCCTGAGGAAGGTATGGTAGGATTCTTAATAGAGCATAATATGGCAGAGCAACATCCATTCGATCATCATCACTGGAAAAAGGAGGTCCTTTCCAATTTTCTGATGGATTTTCTTCAATGTAATTTGGAACAAAAACGAATTCGATCCAACTTGGGAAGGGGAAATGGCTTCCGGTCATAAAATAGCCATCCTCATTTAAGGTACAGCCTCGTACCACTTCACTCAATAAAGTCGGATCATCATGTTCAAGAATATTGTCTATCGCTGCATCAATCCGGTTTACACCACCGTATTCAAAGGATTCCTCAAATTCATCCAACAATTCACGTGAGCGACCAAAAAGTTCTGTTCTTTCAGGCTCTTCCCATTCAGGAATATCCGGTAAGGAACCAATACCATCCTCTTCTTCAAATATCGGAAAATCCTCGTGTTGTTCATTTTCCCGTTCTTCAAGAACAGGATTCCCATACAAGGAGAAAGATTCTAATCTGTTTAACTTATTCAGTTTGAGCGGAAATTCCTTAAATTTGTTATTGGATAAATCTAATGATTTTAAATTTTTTAATTCAATGATCTGATCTGGAATTTTTGAAATTTCACAATTTGAAATATCAAGTTCAGATAATTGGGGAAGAGATGCCAATCCTTCTAGCATCATGGCCAATTTTTCTTTTTTTAAAGAAACACCCGAAAGCTTGATCTTTTCAAGATGTTTCATTGAAGATAGATCTTCCGGGTAGGTGGCAAAAGAATTTCCACCGAGATCGATGTGCTTTAAATACTCAAGTTGATTAAGTTCGTCCCAAAAGTATTTATTCTTCTTTAACTTGTTTCCGCTTAAATCGAGATTTTGCAAATTAGACAGTTCAGATAAACATTTTGGTAAATTTTTAAACTTATTATAACCCAGTTCAAGACTGGTCATTTTTTTCAGGTGGCCAATTCCTTCAGGTAAATCTTTGAGCTCATTTTGCTCCAGAGACATTTTTTCGAGGAAGTACAGGTCATAAAGTTCTCTGGGTAATTCCTTTAAATTAGCACCGTGTAGATTCGCATATGTAATTTGCCTGAAAAGCTTTTCCGCTCTCTTACAATTTTTTAACATACTAAGAGCAACATAGAGCGCCACCATTCTCGAGGGTTCATAATCAATCCAATTTGGATATTCCATGGCACCTTCATAATCCTTCCCTACTCCCTCTAAAATCCCTAGGCAAATTTCTTCCCTGTCCTCGTTCAGCCCCCTTAACAAGTCAATGGAAAATTGAATTTCATCACTGACTATTAAATCTTTAATCTTATCAACTGTTTCCGAGATATACTTGGAGGTTTTACAAATTTTATTTTGTGAAAGCTCGTCTGATACAGCCTCTTCTTTCATCATGTCTTCAGTTACTTCTCCGCTACCCTTTTCTTGAAAACCACTCTTTTCTGAAAGAGAAAAGCTTTTAAACAATTGCCCAAGTGGGATCCATCGAGTTATCCCTTTCGTAAAGGCAAGTGTATCTAACGAGACACTGTTTTCCTTAACAAATCTTTCGATATTGGAGCGAGTATAAGGTCCATAAATCTCGCCTTTAACGCTAAGGTAAATTTTCATTAGAGGGTGGTGATATTGAAGTAAAAAATAATATGATTAATCAATCTAAAAAATATTATTGATAAATTATTTCTAAGGAGTCTTTTTATTTTAACCTGGCAAAAGAAGTTCAAAATGTAATTTTAAATAGTTCTTTATAAAATTCAGTGGTTTGATAATTGAAATAAAAGCTAAGCGAGCCGGTAAAAAGCATAATCTTTTTTAAGATTTAATTTAGACCGTTCATGAATCAGATTTGCAAGATGATCATCCATTGAAAAATAAAAAATTTGCCAAGCACGGTCTTTGACAAGTTGAATCATATAATCAACAATACTCTCTCTCCGCTTGTAATCACTATGCTGAAAAGCATCATCAAAAAAGAAAAAACCTTGTGTATTATCCAAATAATGCCCAGCAAAAATCGTTCGAAGTGCGAGCATAATTTGTTCATTTGCACCAGTCGAAAGTTTGGAAATATTATCCATTCTTTTTCCTTGAGTGACTACCTTTAACTTACCGTCCTTCCAACTGAATTCACGGAAACGACCATCCCCGACTTTTTGCAAATCTTGACTTATCAATGGGTCTGACAAATTTTCAGAAATAAAATGGTTCTCTTGCACTTTCAGGTCATGAATAGCTTCGTTCACGCATATCTGTCCTATTAATTCCGCGGTTATATTTTTGTAAGATTTTTCAGCTTCTTCAAACTTACTTTCAAGTCTTCCGATAAGATTCTCCCAATCCATAGAAAGCTCACCTACAATACTTCCAATTCTCTTTTTAAGACCATCGCCCTTTTCTACTTCACTATCAAAGTTTTGGACAGCCTTTCGATGTTCTATTACAATTGAATTCTCTTGTTCAGCTGACCAAGCTATCCCGGGATCGGTATTCAAATATTCTTCCTCTTGAACGCCCAAATTATTCAACCTCTCTTTTAGTTGAGTTAATTCATTATCGTATTGTGTTCTATTCTTTATGAGTTCCTCGAGGCAGGATGGCCATTCTTCCTGATTACTATCAATTGATAACTTATTAATAACAGGAGAAAGTTTTTTCTCGAACTCTACGATTTTATTCTGATTCTCGAAAATTTGTGTATCTAGCTTTTTAAATTCTCCCTTCAGTTCGTCCAAATCTCTAATTTTTGCTTCCAATGTACGCATATTTTCGAGAGGTTCTCCAAACTTCTCAAGATAGTCTTTTTTTTGCTTTTGGGGAATCCGACCAAATACCAAATAAAATACACCGACAATAAAAACGGCTAAAACAATAGTAACCCAAGGGAGCCAATCTGGAAAGTCCTGTGGAACCACATCAAAAATATCAATAATTCCCAAAGAAAAACCTACTGCCGCTCCAATGAAAACACCTATATTTCGAACTTTTTCACTATTTTTGTTTTTATCTAGACCTTTCCTTAGCCAATTCTCATGTTCAAGCTCACGACTTTTTTCTTTTTTTTCGGATTGAATGTTTTGAACAGCACGACTGCATTCAAGTAATCTTCTTGCATTATCACTGAACTCAATCAACTCTGAATGAGAAGGTAGGTTTTTAATATCTTCTTCTATTGCAGATATTTGCTTGGCGGTAACAAAAGCTAAATATCTCTTTGCTTCTTTCATTTGGCTTTTTTGCCTTTCCAACTCTGAAACTTTAGAATCAAAACCATCCAATCTTACGCCTTGATCCTGCTCATATTCTTCCTTGAGATTTCGTATAATTTTAAGTTTTTCTTCTGCCTCTTTAAAATCTTTGTATAGACCAGGCCCAAGTACCCCATGAATATTATTCTTAGATATTGATGCTTTTCTGGTTTTAACTTTAATATTATCTTGAACCTCCTTTAACATTGATTGTCCTGATAACTTCTCTTCGACCAATATATCAGGCGAACTCAAAAGTGTATCTCCTGCGTGTACAACAAGAAGCTCTGAAAGATCGGTCTTAGAAGACAGCACACCATCAAATAAAGAAGTAAGGTCCGAACTCGCCGAAGGTTCGAAAATATGCTCAGCTTGAGGATTGCTCGGCAAGCCAGTTATTTTTACCCAACCAGTAGGAGATGGACTCCATGAACGTCCCCTTTTATTAATTTTTGAATTTTTAGGAAACAGCCATTGCATTAGTGCCTCAATGAGAAAGGTTTTACCCGACTCATTTGGTCCGTAAATTAGATTCATTCCCTTTGCTTTAAGATTGAAATTCTTCTTTAGAGGTCCTTGCTGATGAACCAGAATATCCGAGATTCTCATGGCTATTGTTTATAAATAAATCGCATGGAAGCCATTTTTACCTCCTCAAGACTAGGTTCATTTCCACCGAAATTCCATTCACAACGATTTATCTTTTCAAGCACCATTTGACTAAGTTTTTCCTTCTTTGTATCAGTAACTGCAAACAACTGATCAAAATTTGGAGTCCGGTCATCATAGGGGGTAATTCCAACTTCGTTAAATACTTTTCGAAAACTCTCCTTTAATGATTCGATATCAGATACAAAACCCATTATTTTAATTCGAATAAGACCTTTTTCCTTAATGGCTTCTAGGGGAATTTGTGATTTTCTTATTCGAGTTTTGAACTCATCTGCCAGAATCTCATTTTCTCGGTCATCAGGAAAAACAAAAATAGTTTCGTCTAAAAAATATTTTGAGCCATTTACTTTACATGAGGTGACCACATCATTTTTTGTATCGTAAATAATAAAGGAACGCGAACCAGACTCTGTAACATCCAAACCCTGGGGTGATCCTGGGTAAGTAACTTTTCCCGCGAGTGGTTGTTTAGGATCTGTGGGTTTGTGAATATGCCCAAGAAAAACCCTGCGCAATCCGGGCAAACCTAAATCTCCACGTTTGAGGGGCATATAAACACCTTTTTCGAGGGGGTTAATCTCTCGTCGACCGTCAATAAAATCACCATGGCCAACAAAACCCCAACTATTTTCACTTATCTCTTCATAGTTAGCCTGAAGCTCTTCGCTCATCGACAAACCTTTTTTATATGGAATAAAAAGCATAAAAAATCCGTCAAAGTTTTTCGCTTCCGTCTTAAAGTATTTAACTAAATTCTTTTCATCAATATGACGAAGACTTTTTTCAGGATCATGATTTCCTGGGATAATGTGTAATTTAATGGAAGGGTGAGCTCTACAACACTCACGAAAACTTGCATAAGCTGTATCATCCCCATCCTTATCAAAAAGATCCCCAGCTATGATTAAATCAGAAATACCTTCTCTCTCGAGTTGTTCAAGTATGTCCATCAAAGCATCCCTACGGTCGGGGTGATTAACATCAAGATGGATGTCAGCAGTAATAGCGATCTTCATTAAAGGAAATGAAAATGTTTAACTTAAATAATGTATAAATCAGCTGTCAAAGATTTTAATTCTTATTCTTAAACTGAGCGTATAATTTAGATGGTGCTTCCGTAAAATATTTAAGCAATGCAGGGCATAACCAACCACCCATTCCCAATGCCTCACTTTTGTACCAGTTGCCCCCCAATTCTTTTTCCACCCATTCTAATTCGAGTTGATATCCAGGAAATGGACTACTGGAAAATAAAAGAGTAAAGCCCTTCTCAGGGTTTTGCAAAGGTTCAACCATAAGATCAATAATAACATCAGCACCACTTACGAAAGGTTCGCGAAGCAAATCAACATCTGCATCATCAAATACCCATTGGCCTTTGTGATTGTATGGAAATATGCAAAAGATTGAATTTTCAGTCATAACGATTTTATGTTGGTATTTTAGAAATAGTGGAATTACATAATTTCATTGCTTAATCCATAAGCATCATCAAAAAAAGTGCCGGGAAATAAAGTAAAAGTAGAAATCCTGCTATGGTTGGAAGTTCCAAAACAAAGCAAAAAACGAAACCTATTCCGAGCCAGTGAGTGATTATGCCAAAAAATCCGCTGTCTTCATTTGGTAAGAATAAATCAATCATAACATTTATATATTTAGAGTTTAAATTTTAAGTTTTTTCATAAATTCACATTTCAAACTTTATTCAGTTTTCAATTCTCCAATAAGACGGGGGATTGAAAAAATTTAAGATTTGAAAATTGAACTCGTTCATAAGAACAAACATACCAAAATTGAGAGACATATGGTGTCCCTCAATTTTATAAAACAACTGATTTCTTTGCAAAACAGTTTAACAACCTAGAAACTCAAAAAATTTGAAAGGATTTTTAAAGTTTCGAACTTTTGCTCTGAACTAGGGCAAGGGCTTCCTGAATTTCACCAGATTCGATTAATTGACAGGCTTTTTCAATATCCTCTTGCTGAAGATATAGAGACCTAAGATTTTCGCTTATATATTTAGACCTTTTGGCACGGTAATAACTGGAACGGGAAATCCCAAGAGAACGAATAATTTCCTCCGGTTTATTCCCCTCCTTAACCATGTCCAAGGCAAGGCAAATTTTGCGGAATGAAATTCTCCCAGGTCGGACTGAAGGACCACTCCTGGGCAGCGTTTGATTACTCCGGTCAACATGATTGGCAAAATTAATCCATCCAAGTACATGATTCATCTCATGATGAGGAACTTCACCTTTCGCAAGGCGATGTCTCATTGAACGGACCATGTCTCTTTTCGGTCTGCTCAGAGCAAGTTTATCATTAACCACAATTCCAGTTACCATCTGCCTATGCTCCTTTCCTCGAATCCTTGATTTTTCATCAGAGATGGAAAAGCCTTCATCCTGAATCAAACGAGTGGCCAGCGACATAATTTTCCCCGGTTTTTTAAAGCCTGAAAAGGTAAGATCGTCCGCATAGCGAGTATAAAACCAACCAGTACCCCGAACTAGATCGCAGAGTTGCTGGTCAAGATTTCTTAGAACAAGGTTTCCAAGTGTCGGACTCGTGGGTGCTCCCTGAGGAAGGTGATTATTTCTAATTGTCAGATTAATAAAATGTTCAATATCCTCTTCTGGAATGGGAAGTTCCTCCGCTACCTCTCGAACTCTTTCACTATCAACAGAAGGAAAAAAAGAACGAATATCCAAAGTAACAACCCATCTTTTTCTTCGATGCTGGGAGGCATGGGTAAGTATAGATCGGTTTGGCACAAATCCGTGAGCGGCACCGTTAAGGGAAATATTTATAAGCAAACGATCCAAGATAGATCGTTGAACACTTTTAAGTCTTTCATCTGGTGCTTCAATCCATCTATCTTTTTTCCCCTCTCTTTTTACAGGAAAAGGCTTGTATAAAGACTCCGCATTTTTTGATAACTCAATTAACTCATCCGGGTTAATACCGAGCCAAGTATACAAAGGTTTAATGTCAGTATTTTGGCTGGGAATATATCTATTTTCGTAACTTTTTTGAAGAGGGTTACTATTGTATTCTTCACGAAGTTGTTTCTCTAGAACTTCACCCGGATCATCTCCTTGTTCTGTGATGAATTCATCCGGGTCGGATTGTTCAGCTAAAATTTGCTCATAAACAGTGGAAATTCTTTCCCATTTTTTTTCACTGCGATGGTAGATAAAATCGGAGCCCAAAACCAAACCATCTTGTATGTACTCAATAAGTAAGTCTTCGGGATATGGTCCAAACGTTTTTCCATTTCTCGAAATGTAGAAGTCTTTATCTTTTTTATTACTCAAGAAAGAAATGGATTAAGAGGATATGAATAAAAAATGCAGGTATTAAAAATTATGTCTTTGAAAAACACATTGTCTGAAAAATTTCTACTTAATTTTGGACACTATAGGCTTTGGCGAAGCTTGGCGAAAAATCGCCGGGCGATTCCCAGGAACACCTGCCATAGAGGTGGTTTGAGGATGCCTAGAAGCATTTGTTCGGCAACCACAAGACTGGGGAACGGATCGGTTCTTGCCCCGCTTGGGGCCCGGGTGCGGCTCAGGCAGACTCGGGCCGGCTACTTGGGCGGTATTATTTCTTGAAACAATACACTATCCACAATGAAACATTGCAGACAAAATCCGAGGATTTTTAAAAGTCTAGATTAATTTAAGACAATATGAATTTCAAAGATCTATCCTAATATTTTTTCTTTTTTAAAAAAGAACAAGTAAAAAAGTTAACTTAATTTCAATAAAAGTTGTATTTAGAAACTGAATTGCTAGTTGATCAGTTTAGATTTGGACCCCATCCATACCTTTGGTTTTATTTCCTTAAGCCAGTCGGAAGCAGATGGAATCCAGCCAAGATCTTCTTGAACATGCTGCTCTCCTATTGTACGAACAGGAACTTTCCTGTCTGCTGAATTAGTCAAGGTCACACCGAATATTTGCTCACACAAAAAAATGCCCTCCGCATGGTGTCTTAGAGCACGATGTCGGTTATCAGAAAAACTTCGCTTACTCTCATCAAACCATTGATGTATCGCTAAATAATCTTCGGGTTTTCCACCATACTTGCGTGCTGAAGATTCAGAGTGGTGATATGGATGAGCCATACTCTAAAGAATTGTTTTCTTACAGATCATAAATCTCGATTTCATTATCAATTTCAAGATCAATGGTTTTAACACGATCATTTATTTTAAGGGTCACTTCGTTCTGCAAACAATTTAATTCAACAAGCAAATGACGATCCAGGAGATAATCAGGTAATTTATCCTTACATCCTTCACACAAGTTCTGAAGCACATCATCCACTTCGCCGTAATAAGTATTCATTGACCACTCACTGAACATATTTTCCATATCAGCAAATTGTTCAATTGGGAGTTTTTGCAATCTATCGCCTTCCACTTGAAGAACATTTTTTATGGAAAGGCCCATGGGTGCATCTCCATAAAAACACCACTGCCAATTACCATCATTATTCTCTTTTAAATCTTCATAAGACTCATGATCTTCAAAACAAACAAATTCAAACTCGAACCTGAGAAAATGATAATCTGACCAGAGATCGATCTGTTTACGAAAAAAATCTAAACCATCATTCCAATAAAAATCCCATACTGCTTTTTTACCCAATACATCAACATTCATAACCCCGTATGAACCCCCATCATTTCCTGCACCGCCGGGTAATTTACACATCACAAAATTCTCAACCAAGCCCAGAATTTGATTTGTTTCATCGTCTTCAAGATTTGCACCCTCCTTATCGTATGCAAACCTGTCAAAATATCCATCATCGCCAGATCCATTCCAAATGATCTTCAAATTAGAGGCTGGAGTTTTGGCAAGCATGACTCCGATCCGATTTATCTGCCATTCCAATCCCTCCAAATATAAGTTTTCTATTGATAAAATCCATTCCGGTATTGGCCCGGTTAACTGATCACACCAACTAATATCGAGTAATTTAAGGTTTTCTAATGAAGCTAGAGGAGAAATATTATGCAATTTTTTACATTCGGCTAAATTTATTTCCTCAAGAGAATTTGCATTTTCTAAAGATTTTATATTCTCGAGGGACGAACATTGAGATAAATTGATTGATTTAAGAATGCACCCTTTTGAAAGGCCCTGAACATTTTTTAATCCAGGAGAAGAATTGATTGTTAAGTTGATCAAATTAGAAAGCCTAAAAACGGGTTTAAAATCAGCAACTTTACAATTCTTCAATTCAAGATTTTTCAATTCTCTTAAATTGGAAAGGAAATCAAGGTTAGCTCGTTCATCAATACCCTCCAAGGAAAGTTTTTCGAGTTTTGTGAAATGTTTAAAAACCTTAAAGTCTTCCTCTGCTGCCTCACTCACATCAAGAGATAATTCTTTTAGTTCCCGATAAGGTTTTAGTGCATTCAAATATTTAATGGGAATGAACCTTCTGAGAATAAACCTTTTTATTTTTTGAAAATTCTCCGGTACTTGATTGGCCTTAAATAATTTTTCCAAACAAACCAAAAATAAAATTACTCCATCTTCATGATCAACAAAACTGGGAATTTTTATATTGGAATACCAGTCATTGTCCATCAATCGAACACTCTGCAGGATTTCCTTGCAAACATTAATATCATTGATTGCTCTTACTAAATCTAATGCAAATTCAAGCTCATTATTTTCGAGCAAATGCCAGATTTTCTTTGCATTTTTAGTAACAGAATTTTCTTCAATCAAAGAAGTTTCATCTATTTCAATTCCTAAATCTGTTGCCATTTCAAAAAGTTTTTTCCAACCACTCACACCCGGCGTCCATGCAAGCTCTTTGGGATGGTACATTTCTTTTGCTAAAAAATTATTAATTGATTGAATTGAATAGGGTCCATAAACAAAACCTTTCCGGGAAAGATAAACCTTTTGCTCTTTTTCTAACATAGCGTGAGAAGAATTTTTTGTACCTTTCACAAGGGATGCCAAATCTTCCTCTAAATCCAATTCCTCGCCAGGTTCTCCAAGCAAAAGAAGAGGAGTATCAATAGGAACTTCCTCCCCAATATTCACAAAAAATGCCAAAAATGTAGTATTTTCAAAGTTTTCAAGCTCCATAACCATTTTGTCTGTTTCAATCTCAGCCAAAACATCACCATCAACTAATTTATCACCAACTTTTTTACACCACTTTAATACCTTACCATTTATCATGGTATCACTCAACTTGGGCATTCTTACAATTGTAGCCACAGAGCTTAAAATTAATTATTGATAGACTGAGAAAACATATAAACTGAAAAAATAATACAAGGGGAGGTAAGAAATTTCATTTACACCATATCATCATTGAAAATCAATTTCCTTCAGAATCTTCAGGCATAGTTAAATCAGAAATATCGAGTTTATCAAAGCCTTCTGACAGTTCCACATTCTTACAACCTTTAAGATTTAGTTTACACAAACTGGGAAAACGGGATAAATCACCCAAAGTTTTTAATTTTACACAATCATGCAGGTCGAGCACTTCCAAAGAAGAAGAAGCCGGCATGGTCTCAAGCTCTTCCAAGTGCCAACACCTTCTCAAGTCAA
>CBFIBI010000066.1:0-12710 GCA_965660725.1 Opitutales bacterium | reverse complement strand
ATCTTGAAGGCACCGAAATCCATTTTGACGATGGTTTGTCAGGGAAAGGCTTTGAAATTAGAAATCCGAATGCCCAAAGCACTTGTGGGTGTGGGAAATCCTTTAGTTGAAAATATTTTTATTTCTTTTTTCGTTTCTTTCATTCTTTATAAATGAAGGCTTTGGGTTGACAAAAGTCGGTCCTTTGCGAATGGGTTTAGTTCTAGAGCAAAGTGGTGTAAAACCTGGAAAAGATTTTTGGATTGGGTGGCAAATCATAAGGAATCCGGGATGGCACACTTATTGGAAGCACCCTGGTGATGTGGGTGTTCCACCAACCCTAGAATGGGATTTGCCAAAAGGTTTTTCTAACTATCCTATGTTGTATTTTCCTCCCGAAAAAGTCAAAATGGCTAATATTCGAGCGAACGGAAACTACGGGGAGACTCTGTTTTTAACTAAAATAATTGCTCCTAAAGATTTGATCAAGGGTGATACGATTACTTTGCGTGCAAAAGCATCATGGTTAACGTGCTCCCGCCAATGCCTCCCTGGTTATACAGATCTGTCAATTACTTTAGATGTCGTGGACGCTTACGAACTGGACCCAGAGTGGTATCCCAAATTTGAAAAAGTAAGGAATTTACAAGCCAAGCCATTTGATGATGAATGGAAGATAAGTGCATCTGAAAAGGGGAGTCGCATAGACTTAAGAATTGAAAATGCAAACCATCTTTCTACTAAAACAGGTCGGCCAATTTTTTTCTGTTCCAACCGTTTAATTCGATCGGATGGAAAGCAAATTTTTAAAAAAGAGGGGAACTCTCTGCATTTACGCATGGAAAGATCAGAATGGGCAAATAAAAAGGAAGGCTTTCTTTCTGGCTTGATATATCGCGAAGACGGATGGGGAGATGGAATTTCCGGATCGTATAGAAGTATTAATGCTCCATTATTGAAATCCAAATTTTGAAATTTCAATTTTTGAATTGAAAATTTTTTAAATTAACCAATCGTTACTCAATGATCATGATCAAAAATCTTTTCTTTTACTTTCCTGTAGCTTGTATTTTGTATGTTTCATCTTTGATTGGATATGGGCAGGATCTTCCGGGCACTTCGTTGCCAGGGTCCGCAACCACTGTGGCAGAACCCAAGGGTACGGTCGATTCTCCCAAGCCTGAAGTCAAACCTCTGGATCCTGCTATGGTCAAAGAATTAAAGGATGTGGTAAGAACTAATATTTTTGCAGTTTCTAAAAGAAATATAAACATGGCACTCAGTACTATCCATCCAGAATCGCCAACTATGGAAAGTTCTAAGGATATGATGACTTACATATTTGCCCGTCTTCAATTAAAATACACGATACAGCAACTCGAAGTGAAAGAAATTGATGGAGATGAAGCGAAAGTCGAAGTCTTACAGGTCACTCAAAAACTTTCTGGCAATGCTGCATTCCGCGACAATCGAGTAAAGATGCTTCATACTATGAAGCGAGATGGTAAGAAATGGAAAATGTACAGTTCAGAAGCTCTTTTTATTGAATACTTAAAATACTAAGTTTTATTCAATTACATCTCATCTAGGGTTTCTATCCCAAGGATATTCATTCCGATTTCGAGAATAATCAGTGTGCGTGAGCACATCAAAAGTCGTAAGTTTTTAATTTCTTCCTTTTCAATAATTACCTTATTTTGATTATAGAATGAGCTGAATTCTGTAGCTAGTTCAAAAAGAAAAGTGCCTAGAAAATGGGGTTTTAACTCTTTAGCTGTCTGATTTAGAACAATTGGAAATGAAAGAAGCTTTCGACAAAGGTTTCTCTCAGTTTCGGTAGAAGGCGGCTTAAGAGTAGGGAAATTATGACTGGGACTAATTTTGAGCTTCCGGAATATGCTATTGATTCGAGCGACAGCATATTGCAGGTAGGGGGCGGTATTGCCCTGCATTGCAAGCATTTTTTCCCATGAAAAAACATAATCCAAAGTTCGGTCCTGAGATAAATCAGCATAACGAACTGCGCCTAGTCCTATAACTTTAGCCCGTCGCTCAACTTCATTGATCTCTAAACTTGGGTTCTTTTCTAGTACCAAACTTTTTGCTCGTTGAATCGCCTCGTTTAGTAATTCGATTAACTTAACTGGTTCTCCGTCCCGCGTTTTAATAGCTTTATTGTCATCTCCAAGAATCGTTCCAAACCATACATGCGAGAGAGCAGGCGGTTCAGTTTTTTCAGCAGAGAACCATTTTTTGACAGTTAGAAAAAGTTGTTCAAAATGATCTCTTTGCCTTCCATCTGTAACATATACAATCCGGTCGGCATGCCATTCTTGATGGCGATATTGGACCGTTGCTAAATCAGTCGTTGCATAATTGCTTGCACCATCTGACTTTCGAATAATAAAGGGTTGCTTTGAAAATCGCTTATGCTCCGGATGAAAAACAACTAGCGCACCTTTATCTTCCTTGCAAATTTCATATGCTAAAAGTTTTTCATATATAGGTTCAACAAGATCTCGATAAAAACTTTCTCCATGTGAAAAATCGAATTTTACACCCAGTAAATCGTAAATTGAATGAAAGGAATTCATGCTAATTTCTTTTATTCTTTCCCAAAGTTTGAAATTTTCAGGATCGCCACTTTGAAGTTTCAAAAGCTCGTCTCTTGCTTTTTCGAGGTTGGAATCCTCTTCTTTAATCCATTGATTTCCTTCTCTGTACAGGTTTTCGAGTTTTGCAATAGGATCGGGACCGAGATCGTTAAGAGATACATTATTAATTTTTATTGCACAGAGAAGAATTCCAAATTGGGTTCCCCAATCCCCAAGATGATTATCTCTAATTACATTATGACCCAGGAAGTGAAATAGACGTGCAAGGCTTTCACCTATAATTGTGGAGCGAATATGGCCCACATGCATTTGCTTGGCGGTATTAGGAGAAGAAAAGTCGACTACAATTTTCTGTGTAACTTTTGTATGGCATGCCTTCTTAATGGACTCGAAATTTGAAAATTTTTCCATCCATTTTAGAAAATAAGAATTTGAAAACTTGAAGTTTATAAACCCCGGACCAGCAATGCTGGTTTCCCAATATTCAGACTCCGGTAAACAGTCTATTAATTTCTGTGCTAATTCGCGTGGGTTTTTCCCTGATTTTTTTGCAAAAGGTAAAATTCCATTTGCCTGAAAATCTCCAAACCTTGGATCGGCTGGTCGAATCTGAGGAGCAAATCCATCATTAAAATCTTCACAACGATTAGTTGCATCGATGATGATTTTTTCTAATTCCTGACAGCTATCAAATTCAATTAACATGGTGCGATATCCAAGCAGAAATAAGGAAAGGGTCAAGTACCACTTGGAATAAAAGGCTCGACTTAATTAAACTAATTACCTATATAATTTCATTTGCCTCTTAATTTACCCCAACCCTGTACAAGGATTTTTACCATGGCTAAAGCATTAAACTCCAATAAAAGCACTCCATCCTTTTCATATTTGATTGAGAAAAAGAGAGACGGTGGTGAATTTACAGATGAAGAAATTCGTTTTCTTGTAGATTCCATTCTCGATGAGGAAATGCCTGAGTATCAACAAGCTGCGTGGGTCATGTCGGTCTTCTTTCAGGGTATGTCTGCACAAGAAACTGCCTTTTTTGCAGAAGAAATGATGCTTTCTGGTGAAGTTATTGAAATGACGGATGTTTCTCGTCCTAAGATTGAGAAATACTCAACAGGTGGAGTCGGAGATAAGACAAGTCTTGTTCTAGGGCCCTTGTCAGCAGCAGCTGGTGTTGCGATGCCTTTGATGAATGGAGATGATGAAGAGTTTCTTACTTCGAATTGTGAGAAGTTAGCTGCCATTCCCAAAATTAATACAAAAATAGATTTGGAAGACTTTGCTACTCAGGTACGCAAATTGGGATGTTCTTTCTCTTCAAGAAATGAGGAAATTTCTCCAGTTGAAGAAATTTTGTACAAGTTGCGACAAAATATCGGGGCTATTCCATCCATTCCATTCATCACTGCTGGAACATTAAGCCGAAAATTAGCGGCTGGAGCTGAAGGAGTTGTTGTCGATGTGAAATGGGGAAAAGGTTCTTTTATAAAAGATGCTGAGGATGCTAAACAGTTAGCTCGATCTCTAACTCGTGTAGGTCGTACATTGAAAAGAAGATGCGTTGCATTAGTCACCGACAATAATCAACCACTTGGATCCTGTGTGGGTGCCTCTCTTGAATTGAAAGAGGCGATTGAATTGCTCAAAGGCGAAGGTCCAGAGGATCTGCAGGATTTAGTGATGAAATTAGGAATGGAAATTGTCCGTCTTGCTGGCGTCGCAGGTTCAACTTTGTCTGCCAAACAGACCGTAAGAAAGCATCTTGAAGATGGTTCTGCCCTACAGAAATTTAAGGATGTTATTGAGTATCAGGGTGGAGACACAAAAGTAATTGATAACCCAGAAAAGCTTCCTACTGCCAAACATACCAAGAAAATGCCTGCACCGAAACGTGGATATGTTCACACGATTGATGCTGGCCAGCTTGCGAGAGGTGTTCAAATCTTGGCACATGGGGATGGTAAGAAGTTTGATCCAGCTTCTGGAGTTGCAGAGCTCTGTAAAGTTGGTACCCAAATGAAACAGGGCGAACCGCTTATGATCATTCATTATAACGATGAAAAACGACTTGGGCTTGCTATGGAATATTTTAAGGCCGCATACCGGTTGGCTCCGAAAAGGCCCAACCCAGCACCCTTAGTTGTTGAGCGTGTAGCCTAATTTTTTACAAGCTATCCAATTTTTAAAAGCCTCTCGCTGAGAGGCTTTTTTAGTTTACACGACCAAGGTAAGAACGATCGCTTGTGCTGATTTTGATAACATCGTCTTTTTTTATAAACAAAGGTACTTGAATTGTGATACCGGAGGAAATGGTTACGGGTTTTAAGACATTTCCTGCTGTATCCCCTCTAAGTGCGTCAGGGGCTTCTATAACGGTTGCTTCAACAGAAGCAGGAAGTTCTAAGCGGATTGCCTCGCCGTCTACCAAAAGAATATCATATGAATTGCCTTCTACCAAAAAATAGTCGTCCTCTCCGATCACTTCGCTGGGCAAAATAGTATCTTCATAGGTTTCCAAATCCATGAAATGGTGACCCTCGGTGTCTTTGTAACTAAATTCAAGCTTTTGGGTAGTTGTGTGCATGAATTCAACATTATCTGTTGAGCGAAATTTAGTCGTGGTGGTGGAACCACTTTGTAAATTTCGCAGAGTGGTTTGTACAAACCCTGCTTGCCTGCCCTGTGTTCGGTGTTGCATTTCTAATACAAGGTGAGGAGCGCCTTGATAGACCATTACTCTGCCTTTTCGAATATCTGTTGGAGATGCCATGTTAATTACTTTTTCTTGTGGTTTTGTGTAAAGAGTAACATGGGTAGTAGATAACGGATCAATTGCCAACCTTATGTTTTTAATTTTTTAAATTTCAATGAGTTCAAATAATTCAAATATCGAAATGATTTCCTGGAATGTAAACGGTCTTCGTGCCTGTCGTAAAAAAACATTTGATTCATTTGTTGAGGAGAAGTCTCCCGACCTGCTTTGTCTTCAGGAGGTTAAGTTAAACGATCAAGCTATCCCAGAGGAAGATTTTGGTTATCCTTTCAGGCATTATTTTTTAGCTGAAAAAAAAGGATATTCTGGAACTGCAATTTTTTCAAAAATCAAACCTCTTTCAATCAGTGAGGATTTACCCGGTGAAAAACATTGTGGAGAGGGTCGGGTAATCACTTTTGAGTTTGAGGGTTTTTATTTGGTAAATGTTTATGTACCAAATTCCAAAAGCGATCTATCTCGATTGGAATATCGATATGATTCTTGGGATCCAGATCTTAAAAGCTACTTGGTTGAACTTCGAGAAAGCAAGCCAGTTGTTTTGTGCGGTGATTTAAATGTTGCCCACCGGGAAATTGACCTGGCAAACCCCACTTCTAATCGTAATAATGCGGGGTTTACCGATGAGGAACGGGAGGGGTTTTCGAATTTACTGGCAGAGGGCTTTATTGATACCTACAGGCACCTTTATCCTGAGCAGGAAAATATTTATTCTTGGTGGTCTTACCGGGCGGGGGCCCGCTCCCGCAATGTTGGTTGGCGCATTGACTATTTCGTCGTCTCAGATAACTTAGCTAGCTCGGTTCGTGATGCCTACATTCTTCCTGAAATTGAAGGTTCTGATCATTGTCCCGTTGGACTTTCTCTTACTCGTGCCTGATCTTTTAAAACAAGACATTCTTTTTGAAAGATCATTAGATCTAGCAAAAATGGGTTGTGGTATGAACAATCCTAACCCAATGGTCGGATCTATCATTGTCTAGGATGGAAAGGTCGTCGCCGAGGGTTATCATCAAAAAGCAGGAGCACCACATGCCGAGATGGAAGCATTGCAAGCTCTTGGCCGTAGGCCAAAAGATGGGGCTTCTATGTTCGTTTCTCTTGAACCTTGTTCTACCATAGGTCGAACTCCTCCCTGTGTGGAGGGAATTCTTAATGCAGGTATAAAGCGAGTTTACATTGCTGCTACTGATCCCAATCCATCTCATGTTGGTCGTGGAATTGAAATACTTAGAGAGTCAGGTGTTCATGTGAAAATGGCAGGCGAAGAGTTTCAGAATAAAGCATCCCGCTTGAATTTTATTTTTAATTATAACATTACGACTAACAACCCGTTGATTGCATTGAAACTTGCGGAATCATCCAATGGAATGGTTGCGGAAGTTGATGGTCAACCCAGTCGAGTTACTGAAGATGAAGCCCGGGCCGATATGATGAATTGGCGTCGGTTGTTTCCCGCTATTTGCTTGGGCTCGGGAACGGTGCTGGCCGATAACCCCACCTTGACTGCCCGGCTTCCTGAAGAAACTTTTTGCCCTGTCCGTTTGGTATTGGATGCCTCCCTCTCTACCCTGGAAGAATCAGTACTTCCACGAAATCTCTACACCGATGAATATAGTTCCCAAACCAAGGTACTGACGACTGCTCTGGGCATGAAGAATGATACCGCAGTCAAAAAGGCGGACGAATTAGGTATCGCATTGATCGAGGTGGGTCACGATGACCATGGTCGAATTGAATTAGCTGAGTTGTCTGGCGTTTTGAAGCAACTCAATCTCAATGCGGTTTATTGTGAAGGGGGTGCCAGCGTGGCTCAATCGCTACTTGGAGAAGACTTGGTCGATTATCTTTTTCGCTACCAATCACCCAAACTTTTTTCGGGCCTGGATGCGTTGCCCGGGCCTGATTTGGATGCTCTCACCTTGCGGGAGCCAATCACTGCAAAACTAGGCGAAGATCGCCTAATCCACGGATTTTTATGAAAACCATCTACTTGGCCTCGGGTAATGCCCACAAATTACATGAATTACAAACCGCACTGGATCAGGCGGGGTTACTGGTAAAAGTCTCCGGGCCGGACTCTATCGGAGGAATGCCGGAAGTCGAGGAGACGGAATCCACTTTCGAAGGTAATGCCTTACTTAAGGCTCATGGGTTGAAAGAAGTGGGGCCACGCGATGGCTGGTTTCTTGCCGATGATAGCGGGATTGAGATCGATGCCCTCGATGGACGTCCCGGAGTCATTTCCGCCCGCTATGCCGGCTTGGAATGCGACGATGAGAAGAATAACGATAAGGTATTAGAAGAAATGAAAGAGGTTCCGATACCGGACCGAACCTGTCGCTTCCGTTGCGTGCTTGCCTTGGTTGGAGAAGGCGTGGAAGAAACTTTTGACGGTACCTGTGAGGGGCAACTTCTATCCGAACGCCAGGGGAGCGGAGGCTTTGGGTATGATCCGCTTTTTTTGCCAAACGAGAATGAATCTACTTTTGCTGAGATTTCGTTGGACGAAAAAGCCAAGATCAGTCATCGGGCTCGGGCCCTTACGAAACTCATTGATTGGCTTGCCACTCAATAATCCCAGTCTTGTCATCGTGAGTGCATAGGTGTGGTGATCTAATCGCCTTCAAAAACCGAACAGGCAAACCAAATAGGTCCGTTGGGATACAATCGATTTCTTTGTTTCCTGCTCCGATCTCTTCTCACAATAACAAAACATTCGCTAAATCTAGGTAAATCTATCTCAATCAACTGAGCTGCCCCACCAGTCTTTATTAGGTTTATAATCTGGGTTGAGAAAGGAGGCGTGTTGTTTCTCTAGTCTGTCTTTTCCTGATGACTTAATGTTTTTCCAGCGTGTTTCTCTTTTGGTGGAATCAAACTTAGGATCGGGCATGGGAAATTGAGCATTCGTCTGCTTTATCCATGAATCCAATTTTTTCCGCATTTTTTGAGCACGTCGTTTTTCATTTATAATCAGATCATTCTGTTCCCCTATATCCTTGGTGATATTATATAATTCATTACGGCCATCTTCATGATAATAAATCAGTTTCCAGTCACCTTCCATAATGATTGAACTGGGCTCGCCTCCTTGGTTTCCATAATGCGGATAGTGCCAATAGAGCGGCCGATCCTGAATGGATTTACCTTTGAGTAACGGCACTAGGCTTACGCCGTCCACTTTCTGTGTTTTAGGAATTTCGATCCCACAGAGCTCGATCAGGGTGGGGTACCAGTCGATTCCATTGACCGGAGTGGCACTTTTAGTAGCCGGTTTGGTAATTCCTGGAGCCTTGAGATAAAAAGGTTCACGAATACCTCCTTCCCATTGGCGTCCTTTGCCTCCTCGTAAAGGTAGATTGGATGTCGCATAGGCATCGCCAGAGGAAACGCCTCCGTTATCAGATGTAAAACAGATAATCGTGTTGTCTTCCAATCCAAGTTCATCAAGTTTGGCGAGTACGGTACCGATGGCTTGATCGAGCTGTTCGATCATTCCGGCATAGATCGGACAGTCCTGCACCTGCCGGACATTGAGCCTTCGGTCAAAAAGGAACCGTTCATTGACTTTATCAAGCCCCATTTTTTTGGCCTTTTCGCGGTATTTTTTCCAGAGTTCCTGTGTTGTCTGAATGGGGGCATGGACGGTGTAAAAGGAGAGGTAAGCTAGAAAGGGTTGATTCTTGTATGCTTCGATGAAGTTTGCGGTTTCCTGCCCAAGGCGTAGGGTGAGGGATTCCCCATCGGGACCAGATTCCAAATTCGGATTAATGTAAGGGGAGAAGAATCCACCACGTGGACCGCCCACATCCCAGCCTCCTTTATTAATATCAAACCCATGATCTGTGGGCCATGATCCTTCCGAGCCCAAATGCCACTTGCCTGCAAAAAAAGTTTTATAGCCAGCATCTTTCATCGCTTCAGCTAAGGTAATTTCGGAAGCTTTTAAATTCCGTTTGTATTCGGGGGGCAAATGACTGTCGTTCCTACCACGCTTGTTCCAGGCTTCCCCTGCTGAATCTCCGATCCAGGTGGTGATCCCATGATTGGTGGGATATTTGCCAGTCAGGATACTTGCACGGGAGGGACTGCATACTTGACAGGTGGCATAGCCCCGGGTGAATTTCATTCCTTCATAGGCAATCCGGTCAATATTTGGGCTTTCGTAAAAAGTTGATCCTTCGTTGCTAAGATCGTTGGCTCCCATATCATCCACCAAAATGAAGACAACATTAGGATTTGTAGCAAAGCTCGGTAAAACGCAAAATAATATGAGTAATTTCATTAAACAGATTGGAACCGGGTCTAATATTTTCATGATATAATTATCTGCTAACGAATTGATACTTCAACCGGAAAAGCACTTATCTTTATTGGGGAGGGTTTTCGCTCGAATGTGAGCGAAAATGTTTAAGGCAAATTAATTAGATAAGACAAAATAATAGATGCAGTAAATGCTGCTAAAGCAAAAAGGAAATTAATACCTCTAAACATTTGTTCCATAATTATTTGTTTACGCATATTTTGTGCCTTTTCAAGGTTAGCGGACAAATTTGTCAATTTTTTTATGATTGTGATCGAGGAGGAAGAAAGTTGATGGATGGGCAACCAATTTATAAGTGACGAATTAGGATAATTATAATACAATAACCATTTATCTATTATTATTATGTATAAACTAGTTTTACTTCGTCACGGCGAAAGCCAATGGAATTTGGAAAATCGTTTCACAGGCTGGCATGATGTCAATCTAACTGAGCAGGGAGAACGTGAGGGTAGGGAAGCCGGTCGACTTCTTAAGGAAAAGGGTTTTCAATTCGATTTGGCTTACTGTTCAGTACTGACTCGAGCGATACGCACTCTTTGGTTGGCTCTTACCGAGATGGAACAGGTTTGGATTCCAGTTCATCGTGAGTGGCGCCTTAATGAAAGGCATTATGGATCTCTTCAGGGTTTGAACAAAGCCGAAACTGCCCAAAAATATGGGGATGAGCAGGTGCTTGTATGGCGTCGAAGTTACGATATTCCCCCTCCTCCTATGACCAAGGATGATGAAGGCTATGCAGGAAATGATCGTCGATACAAAGATTTGGATGAAGAGCATCTTCCGCTTTCTGAGTGCCTCAAGGATACAGTTGATCGATTTCTCCCATTATGGACAAATACAATCGCACCTCAAATAAAGTTAGGAAAACAAATTTTGATTGCTGCCCATGGAAACTCTCTTCGTGCATTAATCAAATATTTGGATGATGTCACCGATGAGGATATACTTGGAATAAATGTACCTACCGGAATGCCTTTGGTTTACGAGTTAGATGAAAATTTAAAGCCAACTTCTAGGCAATATCTTGGAGATCCTGAAAAAGTTGCTAAAGCCATGGATGCGGTTGCCAACCAAGGAAAGGCGAAATAAGAAATTTGCAAAGATTATAAATCCTTACAAAGTTAAAAAGATGGAAATGAAGTCGAATTCCTCTGATAAATTAATTCGAGAGTACAATCCGAATTTTGAAGTTACTCCCGAGTATCGTGCATCCCTACCTGATATTCAGAATTCAGGATGTTCTGAATTAGACGGTGCAAGAGTTCCTATTTTACAAGTTGGTATATCTGGATTTCGCTTGCCTCTTAGTTATGTTGGTCCTGACGGTGAAAGTCTTAACATCGAGACGGCAGTAACTGGAACAGTGAGTCTAGACGCTGATAAGAAAGGCATTAACATGTCCCGAATTATTCGTATTTTTTATAAATACAAGGAAGAAACTTTCTGTCCCGAAATCTTTTCACGCATTTTAAAGGAGTACAAAGAGAAACTCGATTCTCGAGAGGCCCGACTAAAAGCTCAGTTTTCCTATCCCATGATACAGGAAAGTTTAAGAAGTGGGCTTCAGGGGTTTCAATTTTATGATTGTTGCTTTGAGGGAATTATTGATCGTGCTGATCGAATTCGTAAAATAATTCATTTTGATTTTGTTTATTCCTCCGCATGCCCTTGTGCATCTGAACTATCAGAGCATGCAAGGGAAAATCGTAACCTCCTCGCAATTCCTCATTCACAAAGAAGTAAGGCACGATTAAGCGTGGAGATTCATCCAGATCGTGAAATCTCTCTTCTTGAATTGAGAGATTTATGCATAAATGCCTTGAGTACTGAAACTCAGGTCATGGTTCGTCGTGAAGATGAGCAAGCTTTTGCAGAATTGAATGGTGCTAATGTTAAGTTTGTCGAGGATGCTGCCAGACTTCTATATGCTCAACTTAAAGAAGAACCTCGGATTATCGATTTTCGTGTAGTATGTTCCCATTTTGAATCCTTACATTCTCATGATGCAGTTGCTGTTTTATGTCGCGGCGTGGATGGTGGGTTCCGAGCTGAATTTGAAGATTTTTCAGGTTTGAATGTTTAAATCTCAAAACTGTGAAAAATTCTTCTGTTCGCGATAAAAACGCGAGCCTTGAAGATATTTATTCCGAAGTCGTGCGTTCGGATGATAATATCCCTAATCTTTTACTTGAACTAGAGAATTTACTTAACCGGGCAACTATTCGTAATCCTTATTTCACACCTGAATGGATTCAATGCTGGTGGGGGAAAGCTAAAGCGGGAAGTTTGCCATTAATAGTAATTGCACGAAATAACTCTGAGGAGTTACTTGGCTTTTGGCCTTTTGTTGAGAAACCCGGCGTTTTATGGTCTAAAGGGTTATGGCCAATGGTTTATGACGAAGCGAATTATTTTATTCCGATTGCTGTTGAGAGTGCTGTTCCCTTCTTGATTGAATGTTTGAAAAAACAGCTAAAGGAATTTCAATTTTTCTGGATTCCACTAATGAGAGAGTCTTTTTGGCGAAAATACTTTCAACCTGAAATAAATTCCATTAAATTTTTACATCTTGCACGTACTCCCCGAAAGACATCCATTTTGGAACCAGGTACTGAAACATTTGACGAATTTTGGACGAATAAGATGGGGGCAAAGAGCAGAAAATCATTGCGCTATGATCAAAAAAATATTCGAGAGCATGGGAAAGTAGAAATCATTGTGGCAACCAAAGAGAAGGATGTTCGTTCTTTGCTTCCAGCTTCCTGTTTAGTCGAAGTAAATTCATGGAAATCTGAGCAGGTAACTGGTTTATATTCAATCCGTGGAAAGCGTGCTTTTTTCTTTGAACTGTTACCATTGTTGGCAAAAAATGGAAGGGTGCGAGTTACCATGATTCGCGTGGATGATGAACCAATTGCGTGGGAAGTGGATTTACTAGATCGAAATTTTATGGGTATTCATAATCTCTCTTACGATAAAAAATGGAAGAAATATTCACCAGGTA
>CBFIBI010000065.1:0-13045 GCA_965660725.1 Opitutales bacterium | reverse complement strand
AATATCTCCTGTGATAGTCGCATTTCCGTACATTCCATTGGTTAAAATCCGATATCCAGCGATTCCACCCCCTGTATTGGGATCCGAAGCATTTATATCCGTACCAAAAACCAAGGGTAGAGAACCGTCCTCTAAAATCGATCGATTAGTTAGATTAGTTGAATCAAATTCTGGAGGTTCAGAGCCATCCACTACACGTACTTGGATGTGCTGTTCGACAAAGGCAGAGCCAAGTCCGTTATCGGTAACACGAACTTTTACTTCATAAGTGTTGTTGGTGTCTGAATCTGCAGGTGCTTCGTAATCAGGAGCAATGTTAAAAGTAAGTTTACCACTACTTTGATCAATAGAAAATTTTGCCTGATCTGCACCTCCAGAAAGAGAGAAGATCACCGTTTGTGTAGCATTTTCCTCATGAGTAATATTTATATCAAGAACATCCACTAAATTTTCCACATGATCAATGACACTTGATTGATTACCATCCAAAGTAGTAATAACAGGGGGTTCATTAACATCTAAAATTTTGACAGTGACCAGTTCTTTTGCCGTCAAACCATTTGCCGTAGCAGTTACCCAAACCTTATAGCGGTTAATTTTCGAGGAATCTTGTGGAAGCTCATAATTTGGATAAGGTTCATTAAAAAAGAGCATACCCCCGTTCTTGAATCGTGTTTCATTAAAGTCCAAATAATCTGATCCACCATCAAACGCGTAAGTAATAAAATCCCCTTTTCTCTTTAAATCAGCAAGAAACAGAGCAGAAATTCCTGATTGAGCATTAATAACAACCGGATTTTCGACCTGCACCCCATTAGACAAATCTGGACTTGTTCCAAAAATGCTAATATACGGTAAGGCTGAATCAGAAACAATAATTGCAGGTTTATTAGGAGTCGGACCAGTATAATTGGGAGGTTGGATGGAAGGCCCTGTGTAAATTTCAATCGCTGTTGGAGTATCTATAGTCCAGTTCGAATTAGTTGCATTAGGTGGTAATTGTACGGGCAGAGCAGCAAACCCGTTTGCACCGTGCAAAAGATAGGAAGGTGGACCGGTCGCGGATGTAGCGTAAACAATATCTGGCCATTTATTTCCATCCAGATTAACAGCACGAACTACTAAACCTAAACTTGATCCTATATCAGAAATCTTTGAATTTGAAAAAGCACCTTTGCCATCATTTTGCGCAAGATAAATTCCACCTTTAGCAGCGATTAATATATCAGGAGATTGAAACCTGTTTCCGATGGAATCCGAATTATTCGCATCGATTAATTCTAAATACCTTGGTTGATCTAAACCGTTAGATGTAGAAGAAACCACTCCTCCGAAACTGAAATTTGTTGAACCATCATTGGCATACCAAACGACTTCGTCCGTAGTCTGGTAAGCTACGATTAAATCTAAGTCATAGTCACCATCCATGTCTCCTATTGAAAAGAAGTCTGCTCCTCCCCCAACGCGGTCACTTACCAGACTTACTGGATTATTGAAAACACCAACCGGACTTGAATTTTCATAGAAAACTATTTGGGAATCGCTAAATAAGGAGACAATTAAATCCTGATCTCCATCCTGATCTAAGTCGCAAATCATCGCATAATCAGGTATCCCACTGCCATTATCATCAATAGTTGTTGAATTATTTAGATCAAAAGAACCTGTTCCATTTCCCTCTAAATAATAAATTTTGGAAGATGAAAGGGAGATAACATCGAGATCACCATCATTATTCAAATCGCCAGCAGTTGAAAAAGTAACGCCAGACAAGGAGTCGTTAACGATACCCGAGCTTGGATTAACAAACAAATCAGAAAGGTCTAGACCGCTTTTGTTATGCTCAACAAAACGGGAGGAGTTTGATTCAACTGTGTAAAGAATATCCGGAAAGTCTCCTCCGCCATCCTGATCAAAAACATCAATATCAACTGCGAGTGGGACATTCTCATTTAAAGTTAATTGAGTAAGTCCAGAAGTTGAGATTGTTGGACTGTCATCTCGATTTACAACTATGTAGGTTAAATCTTGTGTAATGTTAGTCCCCACAATTCGAACCTGTACTTCATAATGATTATCACCATCCGCACTGGATGGATTTTCAAAATCCTGACCGTTCGGATTTGAAAAAGAAAGATTATTCGTGGCCGTGTTTAAAGAAAATTTATTCTGATCTGCACCACCGGAAATCTCTAAAACGAGACTCTGATTTGTATCCTGCGTCGTTACATTGATATCATAACTTGCATTCCCTCCAGCTGTGTTATTTTCCCAAATGTTTATAGAAAAAGATGATCCGTTTACAAATGAAGGAGGTTCGATTACATTTTGAACATTAACGATAACATAGTGACGAATCTTATTCGGAGTGGAAATGTCATCGGTTGCATTAACCTCTAATACATATCTATTAGTGGGGTTAATGTCATTGCCACCCCACGGGTTTTCATAGTCTGGTGGAGAATTGAATGTAACAACACCAGTGCTTGGATTAATCGAAAAATTAGCATCGTCTTCACCATTACCAGTAAGACCGTAAATACGAGTTTGATTTTCAAAGTCAGATGCATTCACATCAAATACATTAACCAAAGTATCTTCCGTGTAAGTGACCGTTTGATTGCTATCACCATAATCGAAGTAAGGATCTTCAGGGCCATCTATTATTGTTACTCGAACTGGAATAATAGTTGAATTACCATCATCCTGAACGGTCATATTAAAATCAAAGACATTGTCACCATTTGAATCTGATGGAGCCTCAAAGTTTGGGATCTGAAGAAATTTTAATTGAGATGTAGAGCCTTGCGTAGGGTCCAAGATAAACTTGGATGCGTCAGTCCCCGATAAAGTCCAAATAAAATTAGTTGAAGAAGGATTATCGTTTGGATCGCTAGCATTCAAATCCGCAACAAGAGTTCCATTATTTTCCTGAATATTTCTTACAAATAAATTAGGATAACCGATTTGCCCAGGTGTACCAGTGTTGTTGAAAACAACCGGTGGATCAGGGACCTCAGAAACAGTAATATTAATAGGAAAAGTTGCGGAGTTGGTACCATCTGTGACCAATATATCAATGTATGTAACTCCGGAGTAATTCGCTTTGGGGGTGAAAGTGAAAGCACCGGTAAAAAAGTTCAATGTGTGAGAACCATTCGAATCATCGTAAGTTGTGGAAAATGTAATGGAATCAGACTCTGGATCCTTAGCAAATAGGGATAGATTTGAGGCAACCTGTGCTTCCTCGTAAGTCAACAGTGAGAGATAAGAAATAGATTGATTCGATTCATCAAAAAACTCCGGTGCCTCATTCTGAGCGTTAACATCGACAGTAAAATTAGCATCTGCAAATCCTCCGCGTCCATCAGAAACTCGAACCTCTAACGTAAAGCTAGTCTGGTTAGATTCAAAATCAGACGCTTGATTAAACCTTAAAGTACCGTTGCTATCCAAGGCAAAAATGGACGTTGCCCCCGATCTTTCCGTCCAAGTTAAAGTGTCGGGAATCCCAGAATCATTATCGTCATCTTGTGCATATTGACTCAGCACCATTTTGGCGTTTGTTGTAAGCGGTTCGTTAATATCCAATGGAATAGGGCTTATAACCGGGTAGTCATTGATATCGCTTATTTTTACAAAAATCGTTTTAGGGTCAGACATTAAACTTGTAGCAGACTCCCGAACTCTGAAAGAAACTTCGTAAATATTATTCTGTCCGACATCGAGAGGTGTTTCATAATTTGGAGTGAAACCTGAAATAAAATTAAGTGCTCCAGTACTGGCATTAACCTCAAACCTTGATTGATCACTACCTCCAACTATCAACCATTGGACACTGGCATTTTGATCTGCAATATCGGGATCTGAATGTAATAAATTTGTAACAAATGTGCTGTTCTCAGGAATTGTTACATTAAACTCATTGAATGTAGAATCCAAAGAATCAGGATCAGCATGCTGAGGACTAACGATTATAGGAGATTCTGGCTGATCCGTAATTATAATATCAACATATTGGAAATCAGAAGAATTGGCGTCTTGAACATTAATTTTGATGCTGTAATTATTATCATTTCCTGCATCAGTTGGATTTTCAAAATCGGGAACAAAATTGTTCTTGAAAAGTAATTCAGCAAGGTAAGGAGAAGAGGTTCTATTTTGATCGATAAGATCAAAATTATTGGAATCCAATGTTCCGACACTGAGTAAAGAAAAGGTAACGGGTTCGTTATCAAACTCTCGGACAAATATCTGGATTGGAGTGGATGCCGAGGTATTCTCTGGGTATTGAAATGTTAACCGCTGACCTGAAGTAAAATTGGTTACATCAGATACGACACCGTCCCTTTGAAATTTCCATATAAGAGGAAAATCTGGCACCGGAGAAACCAATGCAGTGAAAGATTTTGTTGCATATAGACCGCTTGAATCTTGAACTTTTAATGTAAATGTTTCGGATTGAGTTTGATTGGAATCAGGAAATTGAATCGTTGAATCATTCTGAGGAGTGTAAGTAAAAATTGGATTTATACCATTCGCATTCAACAATGAAATCGCCCCACCTTTAGATGGCGAATTAACAACAGACCATGTCAGTGAATCGTTATCATCATTCCCTCCTCCACTAACTCCATCTACACCAAAATCGACATCTGAACCTTCAATAAAATTAGTTGGTATTGTCCACGAATCTCCTTCAACTATAGAGATATTGGAAGAAAAATTCGCTAACTCTTTAATCACTGGTGCCTCGTTTTCATTTAAGAGAGTAACAACCAATGGAAGATCTAACGGATAAGTGCCATCTGTTACTCGAACGATAACATCAAAATTATCATTGCTGCCAACATCACTTTTATCCTCGTAATTCATGGATGAGGAAAACCTTAATTCACCAGTACTTGAAACGATGGAAAATTTTGATGCATCTGCACCACCAACAATAGAATAAGTTAAAGTATTTGTTTGGTCTGAATCTGAAGCATCCAAATCAACGATTAGATTTGTTGAATTAGTCTCAAGAATTGAGTAATTCGTTTGCGTGGTAACCCACACGGGTGGATCATCATTCACTGGCGTAATAGTTATGTTGACGGTAAAATCATCATATAGAGTTGGGTTATTTGAATCCAAAGCACGAATCACAAAAGATTCTGTTCCATCATCGGAACTGGCGTTTGCATCGGGATGATAGTCAATCCATATCTGACTGGATGCAACTTGCGAACCAGTTGTAAGTTCATTGCTGGTCCCCATTGGCATAGAAACGGAGGTGGTACTGTAATAAACCTTACCGCGGGCAGCTGCCGTAGCCAAAGTCCATTTTGGTAATGCCCCGCCCTCATTATCAGGATCAGAAACAGTTAAAGTAAAATAGTTTCCTGAATTATCTTTAGTTTTATTGTAAAATGACTCAGCATCAGAGTTTATATGATCTTCAAAAATCGTGGTAGTTAAGCCTCCAGTGGGTTGGATTGCAGGGGGTTCATCAAGATTTGAAATATTAATGGTAAGAGTATGTTCAATTTGAGATGAATTTATATCAGTACCACGAACCGTGAGGATGTATGAATTATTGTTACCCAAATCAACGGGGTTCTCATAATCTGCTCCGGAATTAGATATAAAGTTTACCGCTCCTGTGGATTGGTCGATCGAAAAACGATCATTATCATTCTGACCGACAGGAAGTGAAAGAGTGACGATATCTCCGGCATCCAGTTCTGATGGAATAACAAATGCAGCCAATTGTGCGTTTTCTGACAGGGAATAAGTGGCATTTTGATAGGCAACCTCACTCACCTGAGCAAAATTTTTAAATTTCAATCTTGGAGGATCATTCGTTCCAGTCATCTCGATGGTAAAAGAGTGAGTAACTTTTTGCCCGGTAGAATATGCAGAAGAATTCAAATCAAAAGTAGCGTTTCCCTCAAAATGGGCAAGTGGGCTGTATATTAAGGTAAATGAAGAGTTGGCATCTCCTGTAATCGATATCGATCCAGCACCATTGGATGTGCCCGCCTCTAATGGACCAGAACCGGGAACCAAATCCCAATCTTCAAAACTGTCAATGGGAGAACCGGAAATATTACCATCAAGAGTAAAAGTTAAATCATTATCTTCAATACCAGAAAAAATCGGTGCTAATGCACTTCCATTGCCGTCACCCCCACTGGGATAAGATACTTGCCCATGCAAACAGAACAACGCCTGCAAAAAGGCGTAGAAAACGAAAGCTGTTTTCTTAGAACACATTACAAAGGGACTTTATTACATATTTCTAGACATTTTACTGAACACAACAAGTTAATAATCTCGGTCTAAATTTTATAAACTTTAGTTTTTTTGATCAAATCGATTTGCAATCACAGAAATCGAAATCAATTAACCAAAAAATATAAGGACTTGCCACTTTTAAAGATTTTGTTCCATAGTCCACCATAATGAGCAGTTCTAATCAAAAAAATGATTCCCTTTCTAAGAACTATTGGCGGGAAAACCTTTCAATTACATTTAAAATCCTCGCCGTTTGGTTTCTAGTTTCCTTTGGGTGCGGTATTTTATTTAAGGAACAATTGGATCAGCTTTCAATTGGTGGTGCACCTTTGGGTTTTTGGATGGCTCAGCAGGGGTCTATCATTTGTTTCGTTGTGCTGCTTATTTTATATTCCTACCTGATGAACAGATTAGACCAAAAACATGGTTTTCAAGAGGAGGGCGAGTAGATGGAACAAACTACTTGGAATTTTATCTTCATTGGAATTACCTTCGGTGTGTATATTGGTATAGCAATCTGGTCTAGGGCAGGATCAACCAAGGAATACTACACTGCAAGTGGCAGTGTTTCACCATTTGCAAATGGTATGGCTACCGCAGCGGACTGGATGTCTGCCGCAACTTTTATCTCAATGGCGGGTGGAATTGCAGCCGCCGGTTACGGGGCTTCTAAGTTTTTAATGGGATGGACTGGGGGGTTCGTTCTTTTGACAACCTTAATGGTTCCATATCTACGAAAATTTGGAAAAGCAACAGTACCCGATTTTGTGGGAGATCGTTTTTATTCGAACGGAGCACGACTAGTAGCGGTTATTTGTGCAATTTTTATTTGCATGACCTACATAATGGGTCAAATGAGGGGTGTAGGAATCGTATTTTCTAGGTTATTTGATATCGAAATTTGGATGGGCGTGATGATTGGTGGTGGAATCGTATTTTTTTATGCTGGATTAGGTGGGATGAAAGGTATCACCTACACACAGGTCGCTCAATACTGCGTAATGGTTTTTTCTTACACTATTCCGGTTATTTTTATATCGATCATAATAACTGGAAATGTAATCCCACAACTTGGTCTAATTGGAGATTATGTTAAAGATGGACCTGAAAAAGCAGTTCCTCTTATTCAAAAAATCAATCAAATCTCAATCGATCTAGGCTTTAATGAATATACTTCTGGAACAAGTAACAAATTGGATCTGTTCTGCATTACAGCAGCACTTATGGTCGGGACTGCTGGCCTACCCCATGTAATTGTACGCTTTTTCACGGTAAAAAATGTGCGTGCGGTCCGCAAGTCTGCCTATTGGACCCTCAGTTTCATTGCCATTATTTATTTAACAGCTCCGGCCCTGGGTATGTTTGCGCGGACTAATTTCATAGAAGAAATTAATCAAAAAAAGTACCAGGAAGCTCCTGAATGGTTTAAAAATTGGGAAAGTCAGGGAATGATCGCATGGGTTGATAAAAATGACGATGGGGTCATGCAGTACCGTGCTGGTGATGTATTTCAAGGAAAGCCCGTTTTTGATGATTCAAAAAGAATTGAAGGAGGTCCCCGCCAAGTGACAAATGAAATTAATCCATCCTCCAATGAAATATATTATGACAAAGACATAATCGTATTGGCAAACCCCGAAATGGCTGGTCTACCCAAGTGGGTGATTGCTTTGGTTATGGCAGGCTGTGTCGCTGCGGCCCTATCCACTGCTGCGGGTCTTTTGCTTGTCCTATCAACCTCTATCTCGCATGACTTAATGAAAAAAATTCTAAAGCCTGACATTTCAGATAAGCAAGAAATTCTATATGCCCGAATTGCTTCTTTTGGAGCTCTTGTGATAGCCGCTTATTTTGGAATTAACCCACCCTCAAGTTTTGTCGCTAAAACAGTGGCTTTTGCTTTCGGATTAGCTGCATCATCATTCTTCCCGACCCTAATTATGGGAATCTTTTCAAAAAAGATTAACAAAGAAGGTGCGATTGCTGGAATGATTTCAGGTATTGGCTTTACGCTGAGCTATATTGTTTTCTTTCAATTTATTTCTGAGTCCAAAAATTATTGGTTTGGAATTTCTCCAGAGGGGATTGGATTTGTAGGGATGATCATAAACTTCCTTGTTGCCTTTATTGTCAGTGCTGTTACGCCCCCTACCCCCGAAAAAGTACAAGACATGGTTGAAAACATTCGGATCCCGAAAGGTTCAGGAGATGCAATTAGTCATTAATTTAATCAATTTTTTACATTAAAATGCTCGACCTTTGTTTAAAAACATTGCGAAGGTTAAATTTATGAAATTTTCATTATTATTATTAATCCCTTTAATATCCGCCCTTTCTGTATTTTGCCAGCAAACCCAACCTTCTGGAGACTACCATCTAGGTTTTCGTGTTGCTCCCAGAATAAGCACACTAGGGGCAGGTCTGGAAGTTGCCAAGGGATTCACACCAAATTTTGGTGTACGAGCAGGCTTTAATTATTTCACCTATGGATATGAAGCTACAGAGTCAGATGTTGCCTATGATATAGACTTGGAATTGAGAAGCTTTGGAGTGCTTGCAGACTGGCACCCTTTCAAAGGGGCGTTCAGATTAAGCGGAGGATTATTGATCAATGGAAACGGATTGAGCGGAAAAGCGAAGCCCACAGCAGCAGTAAAAATTGGCGATACTGATTACAACCTAACTTCCATCGACCTTGATATTTCTTACAATACACTTGCTCCTTATTTTGGACTTGGGTGGGATACTACATTTGGGGATACAGATAATTGGGGTTTTGCTTTTGACCTAGGTTTAATTTATTCGGGATCTCCTGAGGCTTCTATTACAACAAGTGGGGCAAATGTAGCACCTGCTGACCTAAGCAAGGAAAAAGAAGAACTTCAAAACGATCTTGATTCCTTAAAATGGTGGCCTGTTATCAGTGCAGGTTTGGTGTATCAGTTTTAAATTCTATTTATTTACAACCTTAGATTCCCAGGTCTGACTTATTACTTAGGGGTTTTACATTCCTTAACCATCTGAGTTATTTATCTGAAAGTACATAATTGTACTTTACACGAGTTACCCTCTGGATTCATTGTAGCATTTTAATTATTTCCTAATCCATAATCTAAATGAATATGATCAAAAGCAGAAGAAACTTCATTGCCCAATCCTCGCTTTTTGCGACCTTTGCCATAAGCGGAACTAAATCTTCCGGAAGGATTATAGGTGCAAATGAACGGATCAATGTGGCAGTCTGCGGAATCAAAGGACGAGGAACATCTCATATGGGTGGTCATGGCAGGCAAAAAAATGTAATGATTTCGCATCTGGTTGACCCAGATTCGAGACTCCATGAAGCTCGTAAAAAATTTATTTTCTCCAAGTTCAAAAATTCTCCCGAGTGTGTTCAGGATGTAAGGAATGTATTGGACAACAAAGAAGTAGATGTAATCTCAATTGCAACTCCAAACCATTGGCATAGTTTAATGTCAATATGGGCCTGCCAGGCAGGAAAAGATGTATATGTAGAAAAACCCCTTAGCCATAATCTTTTTGAAGGAAAAAAACTTGTTGAGGCAGCAAAAAAATATAAGCGTATTGTTCAGCACGGAACTCAAAATCGATCGCTCAGTAAATGGTCAAACTTGGCAAATGAGATCGCTTCAGGAAAAAGAGGTAAGCTCGAAGTTGCCTTAGGGACTTGTCACAAAAGAAGAAACTCAATTGGTAATAAGGGAACGAAAAACCCTCCCAAAGAACTCGACTTTGATTTATGGACTGGTCCAGCTCCAAAAGAAAAATATCATGAAAATTTGGTTCATTATAATTGGCACTGGTTTTGGAATTATGGAAATGGAGATATTGGAAATCAGGGTGTTCATCAAATGGATATCGCAAGATGGATGATTCCGGGAGCAGTTTGGCCAAAAAGTGTTTTTTGTGTTGGGGGTAGATTTGGATACGAAGATCAAGGTGAAACTGCCAATACTCAATTGGCGATTTTTGACTACGGCGAATCGCTCCTTGTTTTTGATGTTCGAGGACTTTCCGGCAAGTCGAACATGGGAGTTTCTAACCAAGTTTACTTTGACGATAATAAAAAACAGAAAAATACCAAAAGCCATGGAATCATGGGTATTAAAGACCCACTTGCGGATCGTGGAAAAGTAGACATCTTTGAAAATTTCATTCAGGCAGTTCGTAACAGAAAAGAGGACCATTTAGATGCCCATGTATTCGAAGGTCATGTTTCAAGCGGACTTTGTCACTTAGCCAATGTGTCTTACCGCTTGGGAGAAAAAACATCTTTTCAAAAAAATAATAAGGCATTTGGAGAAAACAAAAATGCATACGAATATTTTGAAAGAATGCAGGATCATCTTAAAGAAAACGGCTTAAAACTTGAAGAGACCGACTATATCGTCGGGCGCACCTTGCATTTTGATTCTACATCTGAAAGCATAATTGGAGATGAGGAAGCTAATAATATGCTCACTCGTGCTTACCGGTCTCCCTACATTGTGCCTGAAAAAATTTGAGCTAAAAGTTTTATTACAGGCATATAAACAAGTTGCCTCACTTGATTAGTCTATAATTCAAGTGTAATGTCATATAATATAATATGCGTCTCCTTTGTTTGATTTTTCTTCTGAAGGGTCTTCTTTACGAAGACAGTAACCTGCAATTATATTCCAAAAGCTTTAATCCAAATAAAGAAAAAGTGGGAATCATGCGAGTTGCCGTTCAAAAAATTAATTCGGTTATAGAAAAAAAACTTCTAGATCATAACCTATCTTATAATTCTAGACTTAATGATTTTCTTTTTGCAAGACGAGTATTTGTTGACCTAACCGGAACGATTCCCACTTACGCTCAACTAGTTAACTTCGTAAATGATGGTTCGAAGCACAAACGCACTCGCTTAATCAACATGCTTCTAGCATCGGAGGGATATGTAAGCCACAACTATAACTATTTTGCTGAAATGCTTCGCATTCAAACGAACAAAAAAGATCAAAAATTCAATGCATCACTTTTCTCTAGTTGGTTAAAAAATTCGATTTATCAAAATACACCCTATAATCGACTGGTCTATGAAATGATTTCTTCCAGTGGCTCAATTATGGAAAATCCTGCGACGGGTTATCTTTTACGTGATAAAGACATGAAGTTAGATCATGTTGCATTTATGACCAAGATCTTTCTGGCTAAGGATATTGCATGTGCACAATGCCATGATCATCCATCCGAAGATTGGACCCAAAAACAATACTACGCATTTGCCTCATTCCTCGGAGAGCTCGAGATAAGTCATTCAAATAGAATCAGTAAAACGAAAAGTCAGAAGATTCTGTTTGCAGAAAAAGAGAAACACATTCAACACCCAAAATTTCGCTCGGCGGTTCGCAGTAAATACCGGAACTTTTCAGAGGCGGACAGAAAACTTAAACAATTAAAAGAGGAATTTAAAAAAATATCAACCGGCAGGCATCTCTCGGCATTTGACAATCCTTCTGCAAAGCTTCCTTTGCCCGATGACTATCAGTATGATGATGCAAAACCAGGAGATATTCTAAAACCAGCCTTTATTGTTGGTCGCCCTTTAGGTGGGTCGCAGAAAAAAAGTAAAAGGGAACAACTTGCCTTTTGGCTGGCCCACCCAGGAAATGGGTGGTTCTCTTTGGCGATTGCAAATCGAATGTGGTCAAGATACATGGGGCGCGGGGTAGCCGAACCGCTTCATGATATTGAAGTTAAAAAATCCTCTAACCCTGACCTTTTACAACTTCTTTCTGAAGTAATGGTTGCTCTGGATTTTGATTTAAAAGCTTTTTCTTGGGTGATCATGCATACTGATGCTTATAATCGTTTGGCTTATCGAAAAAAGGTTGAAGAAAAAGATGACTATTTTTTCCAAGGTCCGATTCTGCGGAGAATGACAGCAGAGCAAATATGGGACTCACTCGTAACTCTAATGGTTAAAGACCCACTTCGCTATCGACAGCCTTCTGCACTAAGCCTCACAGATATTCAAGATGGACTCAGTGCCTTCCATTTCCTGGAGAACTTGAAAGGTGAGAAATATCGGTTACTTGATTCCAGGACTGGCAAAATTATTATGTCTGAAGGAAATGAAAACGCATCCCTTAGCGAACAAACCTTAATGGCAAATAATGGAAAAACAAAATTAATTCTTGCCCGGGCATCCGAATTGCCTCAACCCGCACCTGCCGGTCATTTTCTTCAAAAATTTGGCCAATCCGAAAGACTTTTTGTTGTTGGTGCATCAACAAAAGTTGGTTCAGTTCCCCAATTAATGGAATTGATGAACGGATTTCCAACCGAAGTACTGACTGGTAGAAATTCACTAATTTTTCAAAAGATACAGAGCATCGATGATACTCGCAAAAAAGCTGAAGTCATTTTTCTTAGTATTTTAAACCGACTTCCAACAGAAGAGGAAAAAGGTCTCCTGCTCTCTGAAATGGAAAATGCGAACTCAGACGATTTATCTGATCTTATTTGGGCATTATTAAACACACCTGAATTTTTCTTTATCAAATAAAAAAGCGTTTTCTATGGATGATATCTTTAAAAAACTAGATGAACCAACGAGAAGATCCTTTCTTCTTTACGCAGCCAAAAGCACTCTTGGGCTGAGTATTGCCCCGCACTTTTTATGGGGTGATGAAAATAAAAAAAAGGGTGTTACAGAAAAGACTCCGTGTGAGCGTGTTATTTTTCTCTACATGCGAGGGGGAATGAGTCAAACAGACAC
>CBFIBI010000064.1:0-13069 GCA_965660725.1 Opitutales bacterium | reverse complement strand
ACCCGGAACCTTTACGATGGGGCAGGTTGGGGTTGCTACACCCGTACACAATGTCACTTTGACCAAGGGGTTTTACTTGGGTAAGCATGAGGTTACGCAGGCACAGTATGAGGCTGTGATGGCAGGAAATGCTAATGGTTTGAGCCAAACACCATCTCATTGGCCGGGTAACCCGAATCGTCCTGTTGAAAAAGTAAGTTGGCATGATGTTCAGGTTTTTCTTGGCCGCTTGAATGCACAAGAATTTGCTGCGGGTAGATTAAATGCCGGGTGGAGGTATGATTTACCTACTGAAGCTCAATGGGAGTATGCCTGTCGTGCGGGGACTCATACGGTGTATTCCTGGGGAAATACCTTGTTGCCAGAAAATGCAAATTGGAATCATGGTAACGATGCAAACCAAACTGTTGATGTTGGGCAGTATCCTCCCAATTCGTGGGATTTTCACGATATGCATGGAAATGTTTATGAATGGGCTGCTGATTGGCATGCTACTTACACTTCCAATGCCCAGAGCGATCCTGAAGGACCACTTACAGGGGCATTTCGATCAAACCGGGGAGGCTCTTGGACTTTTGATGGTACGCATTTGCCTGTGGCTCGTAGATTCGGTAATAGTCCGACTGATCGCTTTAATTACATTGGCTTTCGCCTAGCATTGAAACAATTTTCCCTAGGTTCTGAAAAATTATCACCGGCATTGAGTGATTTGATTGATGGGAATGGATCGCTGGAGCAGGCATTGCCCGCCGGTTCGGTCATCGCCCGCAAGCCTGGCGAAACCCCACCATCCGGTTATACCCTTTTCCAACGCAACGAATACAACGCCTCTCTAGTTTGGGAAGAGAAGGCACCGGTGAGCGTGGGTCGAAATGCATATGATGGGGTGGAAACTATAAATGGGAAAATTTATTTTGCCGGTGGTTGGAACGGTGCTAGTAATTCCGATTTTGAATTGTATGACCCTACACTTAATTCTTGGTCAAGTCTTACCCCACTGAGTGTTCCAAGAAGTGGCATCGCTAATGCAGTCCTGAACGATAAGCTTTTTTTAATAGGTGGAGAGGGATATTCGTTTGTGGATGTATTTGATCCTGTAACGGAACAATGGTCCAATGCACAAGCTTTGCCCTCAGTCGTGACAAAAGGAACTGCGATTACAGTTGCGGGAAAGATTTATCTTTTGGGTGGCCAGAATGGAAATGGAGATAAATTGAATCAAGTTCTAGAGTATAATCCGGACCTTAATAGCTGGTCCCAAAAAGCAAATATGCAATATGCGAGGCACGGGCTTAAGGCCGTTTATTTCGATGGTCGTATTTGGGTAATTGGTGGTAGGAATATCTCAACTCTGGATGTTGTTGAAAGTTTTGATATACAATCAAATTCATGGAGGATTGAAAATTCACTTTCGTCTTCCAGAGATTGGCCTGCTGTCTGGGTAACGGAGGACGGAATTTTTGTCGCTGGAGGGGACAATTCTGGAACTAATTTAAACTCAATTGAATTTTATGACCGACATTCTAAACAATGGATTCTAGTTGGAGATTTACCTTCTGCTCTTCGAAATTCTGGTGCTACGGTCGTACAAAATAAGGTGTATCTTATTAGTGGTACTGATTCTACATTTGCATACTCCAATAAAGTTTATTCAGCCGACTTGCCTGCTCCCGCGATGAATCTCTACTTTAAGGACGGTAATGCGACTGCCGAAGCGGATTTGTCCACTTTGGGACTGGCTGATGGATCGGTCACGCTCGGTCAACTGGCACCGGATGCCTTGGCGAAGGTTGGCCTGGATCATAATCCGGCAACTGCGGAGAGTAGTCTGCTCGCCATACCCCGTGGGTCACAACCACCACCAGGATATGCCCTCTACAAACGCTCTGATCGAAACGGTAGTTTAGTATGGGAGGAGAAGGCACCGGCGAGTGTGGCTAGAAGTGTCTACGATGGAGCGGTTGGTCTGAATGGTAAAATCTATCTGATGGGTGGAATCAGTTCGGACAACAACGCAACCCATTCCTACGATCCGTCAAAAAATACATGGAGTCGGCAGTCAAATATGATTAACCCCCATGCCGCCGGAGCTTTTGCAACTGCAGGAGGCAAAATCTTTGCCATTGGCGGAACTTCCAATCCGACTTCCTTTGAAATTTATGATCCCGCATTGGATCAATGGACAGCGGGCCCAGTTGTGCCGCAGCCCTTAAAATATTGCTCTGCAATTTCGCTTAATGGAAAAGTGTATGTAATTGGTGCATTGCTCTCTGGTGCAAATACGAATCGAATCTTTGCTTATGATCAAGCATCGCAGACCTGGAGTGAAAAAAGTAATATGCCTACAGCTCGTCACGCGGCTTCCTTGGTGGTTTTGGATGAAAAAATTTGGGTATTTGGTGGTTGGTCAGGAGTGAGTCCGCTCGTTCCCACTAGCAAAGTGGAAATCTATGACCCTGTCGCGAACAGTTGGTCAAATGGACCATCTCTGGATATTGCCAAAGCATGGACATCCGCATGGGTGATTGATGGAAATATTCATGTTGCGGGAGGAAATGATAACCAAGGAGGAAACTATCGTTCCGAAGTCCTAAGATTGGACAACGGCACGAATCAATGGGTACAGGTTAGCACTTTACCCGAGCCAAAAGCCTACGCCGGTTATGCTCAAATAGAGGGTATGATTTTTCAAATTTCCGGTTCAACTTCCAATGGAGTACATTCCGATAAAGTCTTTGCCGCCGATATCACCCCGCCGATGGATTTGTACTATCGAGAGGCAAATGCAAGCGGACCTATTGAACTAAGTAATCTGAATGCTGATTTGACCGCCAAAATGAATGCGGCCCAATCGGTAACTCTTCCCAAGGGCTTGGTTTCAGCGTTTAAACCCGGCGTCCAGGCACCTTCCGATTATGGAATTCTCGAACGTACCGACCGCAACGCCACCCACCAGTGGGAAGAAATGGCACCGGTGAGTGTGGCTCGATATGCATACGATGGGGTGGAGGAAATGGATGGAAAATTATATTTTGTAGGTGGGAGAAGTGCACCCACTAATTACAACATTGCGGAGAGGTATAATCCATCAATAAATCAATGGGAATCTCTTGCCAATATGCCAAATTCAAGAGGTGGAGTTTGTTCTGCATTTTTGGACGGTAAACTATATGCGATCGGCGGCGAAGGACGCTCGACTGTGGATGTATATGATCCACTCAATAATTCCTGGAGCACGGGACCTTCGCTTCCCTATGTTGTGGATGGTGCGGCAGCCATTACTCACCAAAATAAGCTCTATTTGATAGGGGGTGGTTCAATGGCGACAGTAAGAGATTCTGTATTTGAATTAAATTCTACTTCGAATACTTGGATGCAAAAAGCAAGTATGCCAACTGCACGGGTTGGGCTTCGTTTGCTTGAACATGAAGGCAAGATTTGGGCGATTGGTGGTTACCATGCAACTAATGGTGCTCAGAGTATTGTGGAGATTTATGATCCTTCCAGTGACTCTTGGGCCAGCACAACTTCTTTAAACACCGAGAGGAACTATCCCGTTGTTTGGAAAGAACAAGGAAACTTGTTCGTGGGTGGTGGACAAGCAAAAGATAATTCATTTCTTAGTTCCGTAGAGTATTTTGATATTCAGGACGGACAATGGAAAGATGCAGGTAATTTACCTGAGCCTAAAAGGGCTGCGAGTGCTAAAGTAGTAGACGAAAAAATTTACATTGTTGCTGGTTCTACTGCCAACGGAGTTTATTCAAATAAACTTCACGCAGCAGATTTTCTACCTAACCGTGATCTTTATCTCCGTTCTGCTGCGAGCCAGTCCAACCGAGCACCCGCCAACCTCAATGTCATCGGATCCCTAAACTTCGCCGAAAACCAGCCCGCTGGTACCATTGTGGGCGAATTCAACGCCACCGATCCCGATGCCAATGCCACCTTGACTTACCATTTGGTGAGTGGAGCAGGGGACGGAAACAATTCCCTTTTCACCCTCGAGACAAATGGTACGCTTCGCACTGCCACAATTTTTGATTATGAGAGTAATGCCTCGACTTATTCCATTCGAGTTCAAGTAAGGGACGAGTTCAATGCATCTATAGAAGGAAATTTCACGGTGATGTTGAATGATGTTTTGGAATATCCGATTTATTCTGGATTTGATGGGAATGGTTCAACCCAGACCACTGTTCAGGAAAATACTCGGGATATCATTCCAATGCCTTTTAGCTATCAGCCGGATGGTAATTTGACTTTTACGATTGGCGGTTCGGATGCGTTGCGGTTTGAACAGGTTGGGAATCAGGGCTTTCGCTTTATAGGCCTTCCCGATTTTGAACTCCCATTAGACCTGGGTGGGGATAATCTTTATGATTTAAACTTAACGGCATCTTATTCTAATAATTTGAGTACAAGTAGATTGCTCAGTGTTCAGGTCTTGGATGTAAATGAAACAAGTTGGCTGTTTACCAATGCATCGGCAACGGGTCGGAATGGCCCGACGCAGGCACAGGTGGATTCAGCTTATGTGAATACTCCTTTAGCGGGTAAGGTTACATCCTTGCAGGGTATACAGCAATGGACACCACCGTTTAGAGGAAATTACTATGTAAGAGCATTTGGAGGAGCAGGAAGTCTTTCCGGTGGAAATCGTGGAAAAGGAGCCATGATTGCGGGTAAATTTACACTGGAGCAAAATGATACGGTTACCATGGCGATTGGGCAGATGGGAACAAGTACAGCTGGTCCGGGTGGCGGAGGAGGCGGTGGAAGTTTCTTCGTTTTGAATGGAGTGCCCAAGTTGATTGCGGGTGGAGGCGGTGGTCATGGAGGGAATAAAGATTCCTTAAATAATGCGGCTCATGCTCCGATCACAGAAAACGGTTTGACCTCCAATAATTCTTACCAAGGTGGTACACAGGGCAATGGTGGAAACGGGGCTGATGCCGGAGGGGGAGGCGGTTTTCTAACTGATGGGCAGAATGGTGGACAGGCAACCGGAGGAAAAAGTTTTGTAAATGGTGCTCAGGGTGGATACAAGACTGCCGGAACATATGGCGGAGACGGTGGTTTTGGTGGCGGAGGTGGTGGAAAATACAAGGATGGGAATTTATACGGTTCTTTACACGATGGTGGTGGCGGAGGTGGTTATTCAGGTGGTGCTGGTGGAGTGAGTAATACCGGAGGAGGAGGAGGTTCTTACAATGTAGGCTTGGATCCTATTGGACTACCGGGATACCATTCAAATCATGGTTATATTGAAGTGACTCTTTTGACTGAGTCGTCTTCTTTGAGCGATCTGAATTCCTCCGCGCCTCTCATTATCGGGGAGAATAAACCAGTTGGCACAGTAGTAGGAGAGTTCAATGCGACTGATTCAAATAACAGCACGGTTATTTTTTCTCTGGTTCAGGGAGGGGGAACTTTTCTGAATCAATATTTTGCACTGGATTCAGGTGGTGTGTTAAGGACTACCGCGGTTCTTGATTATGAGCAGACAAGTAATTTGACCATTCGAGTTAGGGCTTCGGGTTCAAACGGAGATTCTTTTGAGAGAGATTTCCAGGTGCAGGTTCAGGATGTGGTCGAAAATATGTGGACGGTTCCCCATGCTGGAACCTGGCTGGGTTCAATTGCGGATAAAAACACCAGTAACTGGATTTTCCATGATTCTCTGGGTTGGGCATACAAGGGAGTTGCAGATATGAATTCCACTTGGATGAATTTGCCTGATTTGGGTTGGGTATGGACGAGTTCAGCGGTTTATCCCCGATTCTTTTCCAAAAATCTTTCGGACTGGATTCATTTAGTCACTCCACATCCGTACAATTTATTTGATCCGGATTTTAATGCCAGTCGGATAGAAATGCATCCGCCCAGATTTTATCATACCGGAGGTTCGACCTGGCTTGATTTTAAGGGGGCTGTTGGAATCTTTGAAAACTTCAATGTTTGGGGGCAATCCGCTCATTTTGCTGGTTCTGTTGGAAAAAATCAGACCTGGTTTTTTGCCCATCGTGAACTGGCCCAGCATATTCAGGATGACTGGCGACCATTGGATGATTTGTGGCCAAGTAGTACACCAAACCCGTTGAGTGATTTGAATGTTTCGATGAATACATTACCTCCGCTTTCCACTAATATTCCACCTCATCCTTCATCCCTTAGGTTATCCTCAGTTACCGCAAAGGTGAGTGCCAGTAAGCCTGCAAATGTCGGACTTATAGTGGATGGAAATCATTCAATGGTTGCCCTTCGGGGACTGGTTCCTTTTGTGAACCAGAATTTTGGTCCGGTGCAGGCAAAAATTACCGATCCTGTCTTGGAATTATATGATCCGCAAAATTCATTATTTGTTGCCTCCAATGACGACTGGCAAACCGGGTCGAATCTGGTTGATCTGAACCGGAGTGGGTTGGCACCAACCAGGCAAAAAGAAGCGGTATTAGTTGCCAATCTTTCAACGGGTGCTCATTCGGTATTATTGAAAGGAAAATCAGCGAATTTTGAACTGGGTTTGCTGGAATTAAATTCTTTGGGAAAAAAGCTGGGTTCTACCATGAATATGGTTTCCATCCGGGCAGTTGAGCCAACCGCCCGTTTTGTATTGGAGGGGACCATTCCAAGAAAAATTCTGTTGGTTGCCAAAGGTGCAGATAGTCTGTCCGGTATGGGTATTATGAATGCGGTTGAAAACCCCACCCTGTCCATTTCCGGGGGATGGTTAAAGAGTGGTTATAATAGTGCGAATTTTTCCTCGCCCATGGTGGATAATTGGGAGGATCATTTCCGGGCGGGAGAGGTCAATGCAACCGGGTATGCTCCTCCTGTCGGTTCCAATGAATCAGCCGTTCTCCTCCACTTAAACCCGGGGGTGTATGAAGTCACAGTCGGGGATGCCAATTCCACCGGTACGGACATGAATCAAACATCCATTCTGGAAATCTATGATTTGGGAGATGGGCGAAACCCCGTGCAATATCCACCTGAGAATTTTAAATTGTCCAATAATTCGATTGCCCGAGATAAACCGGTTTCCTCAGTGGTCGGAGAATTAAGTGCGATTGATCCCGAACAACCATATGAGCAGGTTAATTTTGAATTGGTTTCCGGTTTAGGGGACACGCATAATGATTTGTTCGAAGTGATTTACACGGATTATGGATTCGATCCTTTATCCATGGTCCACAGAAAAGTATGGGAATTAAAAACGCGGGTCATTCTGGATGATAACCTGAGCGATTCTTTATCCCTTCGGATACGGGCCTCGGATGATACTAATACAAGCGTGGAGAAAACCTTTCTGGTTCAATTATTAAAAAATAACATGTTTACTAATTCCGAACAGTTGGGCGGGAAAATTGTCGATTCCAGCTATTATGGTTCTTTAAAGTGGGGAAATGGTTGGTTCAAAAATCCTTGGTTTGGTACTTTTTACGAAGATTCATCGGGCTGGATTTTCCATCAGTATTTAGGGTGGGTATATCCTGCAAATCCTGAAACTAATTCGAGCCATATCTACCTTCCAAATGTGGGCTGGACCTGGATTGATTCAACGGTTTATCCATATCTTTACAGTTTTGAAAATTCGAAATGGTTACGGCTACAGACCATGAATGGTCAGTCATCCAGAATATACGATCCGGTAGCCAATAATTGGATTTCTTATGAAGGTGCGAAGGGACCTCCGAAAAGTTCTTCCTTGAGTCGTGGTGAATTGATTGGACCCGTGGGGATGAATGGAGAGTTTGGAATTTCCCTGAGAAATTTTGCCGCAATGAGGACTGGTTCTATAGACAATCAGGCTTTTGTCCAAAACTGGGATGAATGGGTTAGTCATAACCGTCCAACGCTTCCAGTGAATTCTGTACCAAATTCTATTCCTTCTTCCACAGTTTTAACATCCGCACCCTTTTCGGATTCCAATTTTTCAAAAATCCCCTCACGAATCCGCTCGGTCAGGGCAGAGGCGGATCTTGCTCTTTCCCCGCTGGTTTTTGGTTTTGAGTTGGAGGGAAATCACACGACAGTTCTTCAGGGCATTATTCCTTATCAGGAGATTTATGGGGAAGAAAATGTCCGCGACCCTGCGTTGGAATTGTTTAAAATAGGCGAGGCAAATCAGTCAATTGCTCAGAATGACGATTGGGCCAATGGGTCATCTTCATCATTAACAGAAAGCCTCGGTTTTAAACCTGCCAGGGCTAAGGATGCATCCATTCTTCAGTCACTGGATGATGGAAAATATGAAGTCAAATTAAAGGGAAAACCAGATGGGCTCGGACTGGGCATGCTTGAATATCACGCCGTTGATCACCTTGGGCTTGGCCAGATCAATAGATTTTATGTGCGTGGAAAGACTAAAAATGTTTCCACAGTCACCTTTTTTCTCGAGGGGATGGAAGCAAGAAAGATCCTTGTGGTTGCCCATGGTGCAGATGCATTGGCAAAAAAAGGAATTGAGGGCGGGTTGCCCAACCCGACTTTGGAAATGAATGGTCCAAATTATGTTTATGTGGATGACTGGGAAGATCATTACCGTTTTGAAGAGGTTAAGGATTCTGGATTCGCTCCTCCAATAGGTTCTCTTGATCCCGCAGTCATGCTTGATTTAAAACCCGGTCTGCATTCAATCTCTGTCCGAAATTATCTGGCCAATAAGGAGGGTGTATTTGAAATATCTTTTTACGATCTTGGCAAGGGGGATGAAAATGGGGGGCCGCCACCTCCTGAAAACCTGCCATCCATTTTTGATGATCTGAGTTATTTTAAATATTCCGATACCGTAGCATATTTGGAGGATAATGGATCTCTTCGTCTTGATTTTACAGTTGAGGGAAAAACTTCGACCATTCTGGCGGCAGGATACGGGGCAGGAAGTTCCAAAAATAAGTCGATTTTAAAACATCTTACAGATCCAGTTCTAAAGTTTTTTGATCGGGAAGGAAAAATAATTGGGCAAAGTGATGACTGGCAGTCCGAAGATAAAGTTAATGAACTTCAATCAGGAATGGCTTATTTTGGACCCTCTCAAGGGATTAAAGATCCTGCACTCTTTATCGAACAGCTCAGACCGGATAGTTACGGGGTAAGCTTGGAGGCTAAAGCAAATGATCAAGGCTGGGGTGCTTTGACAATGACTCCTCCCGATTCTTCCAAAATGAGGATTAAGGATTTGAATGTGACTGGATATGTATCCGCGGATCAGCCCCTTAGTCAGTTTATTCCAATTGAGGGGTCTGCCATCATCCGTCTTCTAATTCGGGTCAAGGGACATTACAGCGGAATTTCCGATGGGTTAAAGGATCCCAAAGTTCGTATCAAGGTAGGCGGAGAAAATTCTTTTGTGGTTGATAATTGGCTCGATCATACCAATGCATTTGATCTGGCAAGGTACGCTAATGCTCCGCCCATCGATTCTGATGAACCAGCCGTTCTTTTAGATGTTACTCCAAATGTATTATGGGGTTCGAGTTTAGAAATTGATGTTTTTGGAGCCGTGCCCGGTTCGGAAGGAAGAGTTCAATTATCAGTTTATAATCTGGGCAGGGGAACAGGTTCTTTGGGTGTGAAGAATAAGGATGTTCAATACCTTTGGAACCGAGATCTTTTTTATCAGGCAGGAGAGCAGGTTTCTCATGCTGGCCTGCTTTTTCAGGCTATCCAATTAGTTCCTCCAGGAACGGATATTCTTTCATCTATTCATTGGTTCAATATTCCCGTGGAGCCGGTGATCTATAGCGAGGATTTGCTTCCAGTTGCCGAGGGGGCCACGGTTCTAAGAGGAAGGGTATTACATACAGGAAATCTAAATGGACTGGCAAAAAAAGGATTTTTAATTTCTCGCTCTCCCATACTGGTGGCAGGGGATAAGGGAGTGATTCAAATATTATCCGAATCAGTTGATTCTTCAGGTATTTTTGAAGCTAAAGTTAATGGTTTGGAACCCGGTAAAAAGTATTTTTACAAGGCGTTTGGACAAACCAGGGGAGATGATCCGACGGGCGGTCCAACTATTGTAAAAGAGGCATACGGCAGCGTACTTTCCTTCCGTACACCACAAGCAAATAATTCACCAGGCTGGGCAAACGCACAGCCCGGTGCGGCTACGAATTGGTGGACCAGTCCATGGCTTGGATCGTTTTATATGAACGATACCAATGGATCCTGGATCATGCATTCCGAACTGGGGTGGTTGTATCCAATGGCAAGTGGAAAGAACGGGGTCTGGTTATGGAAAGAACAACTGGGCTGGCTCTGGACGGATGAACAATACTTTCCATTCCTTTATCAGAATAGTTCAGCCGCTTGGCTTTATTTTTACGGGGCAAGCCAAGATCGTTTATTGTTCTACCATTATCGCGATGAGCGATGGTTACAGATGAACAAGGTAGGAGATGCTCAATGAATAGATTTTATAAAACTTATATTCTTGGATTTATCCTATGTATTTCTTCCTCGGTGAATGTATGGGGGGATTTATCTACAGGTTTAATAAACTGGTATCCCTTTGATGGGAATGCGTCGGATATATCGGGTAGTGGAAACCATGCAACGGTCCATGGACCGGTTTTGGGTACGGATCGGCATGGTCAGCCAAACAAGGCTTATGTCTTCGACGGGGTGGATGATTATATGCTTTTGTCCAACCAGTTGCCTGATACTCAAGAATTTACTTTTTCGATATGGTTTAAGGGTAGTAAAGGATATATTTTTTCAGACAGTTCAAATCATGTAGAAAATGATTTTGATATTGGTTTCATAGATTCTTCGAGATTGAGAGTAAGGCTTACCAAAGCAAACGGTAGAATGTTGCATGTGCGCCCCGAAATTGATCAATGGAATAATCTTACATTTGTAGTTTCCAATAATTCGGCATTGTTGTCTTTGAATGGTGAAGTAAATTCACATTCCGGGTTTGGTGGCAATGTGGGATATCATCTTCAGCAAGCCAGAATTGGATGTTATGTTTATAATCAGAATGGCAATTTTTTTGATGGTTCCATAGACGACATTCGAATTTATAACCGTGCATTAACTGAAAATGAGGTCCGAGCTCTTTACACCCTGGAAAATACACCGGTTCCCAGTGTTGGAATTCAGTTATGGTTAGATGGAAAGGATTTAAATGGGGACGGGAACCTGAGCAATGAATGGGCCGTGGGGACCAAGTTGCCCGCGTGGATTGATAAGTCAGGGAATGACCGGGATGCCGAACAAAACGCAACTGTTGATCAACCCATCGTTTCTTCCGGGGGTGGTTTACTTTTTGACGGTGTTTATGACCACCTTACACTTGGAAGTAAATATATCTTTTCCGATCAGGATGGGATGACCATTCTGGCGGTTGCAAATGCGACCACAAATAAAGGTGCAAACACATTATATTCACTTGGTGCTGTTAGTGGGGAAACAATCAGCTTGTATTACAGTTCGAGCCAGCTAGTAGGAGTTTCTTCAACCGTACATGGAGGTCGTAATACTGCTTTTCTGGGTAATATTGATGTCGGTCGGTCGATAATGGTTTTTCAAGTTTCTTTTAAGGACCGCCAGTTACTCAGACTGAACGGGCAGACTAAGGCCGAGGAAATTATTTCTCTTTCCAGACTGGACGCTAACACCATAAGTGCTCATCCACAACGTGGGGTGGATAAGGGACCTGTAACAATTGGAGGGCAAAGTAAACTCGCATATGAAACGGACCGTTTTTATCAGGGTAGTATTGAGGAAATTCTTGTCTATGACCGGGCACTGACCCAGGCTGAACTTTCTCAGTCCGAACAATATCTTGCTCAAAAATGGGGGGTGAACCTGTTGGCAGAGGAACCATTTGATTCAGCTAAAGGATTGGTCACACACTGGAAATTGGACAGTTCGGATGCTGGTGTCAATCGGGTAGGGGTGAGCCCGGGATTGGACCGTCATATGAACCCAACGGGAGCCACTTTTTTCCCCGGTAATGCAAGGGTGATTCAGCATCCATACAATACCTTTCCGACTGATGCCTTCACGATTTCTTACTGGGAACGGGCAACGAGTCCGCGGGCTGCCGTTCGGGTTTCATATGCCACGGCTGTTAATGAAAATTCAGTCTTTCTTAACGATGATGCTTTTTATCTGCAGGGAGGTGGGAGTGATTACAGGTTTTCGATTGTTCAGGATTATTTCTCCGATCCGTACAGGTGGAAACAGGTAACTGTTGGTTGGAGAAAGTCGGATGGAATGACCAATATTTACTGGGATGGTAAATTAGTTAAGGAAGGAACCTATCGCCAGGGCTTGGTTACACCGTCATTGGGTGCTCTGTGTCTGGGACAGGATCAGGATGGAGTGAATGCCAGTGCTGTGGCGTCTTCTTTTGATCAGGGTTTTGTTGGTTTTCTCGATGATTTTCGTCTCTATGACCGGGTCCTTTCACCAACTGAGGTCGAAAATTTGTACGATTTGGAAAAGCCTACGGATGGTCAGAAAATGAAGGTTCTTGTTCGTGGTAATAATCGGTTCGGTGAATTGGGGTTGAATAAAGAGATCATTCAAAAGACGCCTAAGACCATAACGACTGGAGTTAAGGCAGTGGCTTCTGGAATTTATCATACCCTGGTTTTAAAAGAGGATGGCTCTCTTTGGACTACGGGTAGAAATCATTACGACCAACTTGGGGATGGTACAAATTTGGACCGATCGAACTTACAGATGATTGTTCCTTCGGGAGTCGAGTCTGTTGCCGCGTGTGGGTATCACAGCCTTTTTGTCAAAAGCGACGGCTCCCTTTGGGGCTTTGGATATAATGCACATGGAGAACTTGGCTTAGGGGATAAAACGAATCGTCATACTCCTACCCGAATTTTAACTCATGGAGTGAAGCAAGTGATAAGCGGAGTGTATCACACTTTATTTATCAAATCGGATGGCTCGCTTTGGGGAATGGGGGATAATCGAGATGGTCAGTTGGGCAACAATTTGAAGTCTTATTATCTGGAACCTATTCAAATCAATGCCGGAGAGGTGGTTTCTGTAGCAGGTGGATATTATCACAGTGCTTTTGTGAAAGCGGATGGAT
>CBFIBI010000063.1:0-13371 GCA_965660725.1 Opitutales bacterium | reverse complement strand
AATTCACCATTTTTATATCGAGAGACTTTTTGTAATTTTCCCTGCTCATTCCATCTTTTGAATATTCCGTTAGCACGGCCATCGAACCATTGACTTTCATCTTTGATGTTTCCGTTTGGCCACCAAAATCTTTCCATACCATCTTTTCTTCCATTAAGGAAATCAGCCTCTCCCCTTGGTGAACCGTCGGTAAACACCTCCGATGCTCTGCCAGTAAATGGTTCTCGCTGTACATCAAAATGCCATAAACCCGTTTGCTTATCCATTACCAGAGAACCTCCATCTACCTGCTTCAATTTTAATGAGAGCCTCGAATTTTCCCATTTTAAAGTTTCAATTAATAGTTCCTGATCCTTTAATTTTTGGATTCGGTTAATTGCAGACTCACTGGACTTGGATTCACTTCCAGTTTCGTTTTCTGTGTCAAGGCATCCGACAAGTAAAAACATAAGCAATGCAAAACATAACATATAACGGTTCATTTAAAACGAAATACCTTTTAAAACCTTAAATGCAAGAGGATTACTTGAAGGGAAACAACTTATCTATTAAACAGTTTATACATCAAAGAACAAATTCCACTTTTATCTTTGAATCAGTAAAAAATAAGATATCGTAAATGTAATGAAAATTTCAGACTTTAAAATTCACCTATCCAATGTCACAAAAGTTACTTTCTTGCTACCTAATAGATCCAAGGTACCAGAACATTTTCATGTTACCGAACTTGGAATTATTACTAAAAACTATATCGACTGTGGAGGTACAATACGAAACGAAGAAGTAGCAAATTTTCAGTTGTGGACAGCGGAGGATTTTGAGCATCGCATTCATCCCCAAAAGATTATCGACATCATCAATATCGCTGAAGAAAAACTTGGGCTCAAAGACTTGGAAATCGAAGTAGAATATCAATCTGAAACAATTGGAAAATACGGACTTCAATTTTCGGAAGGCGAATTCTACCTAATTCCCTCCCAAACCGACTGCTTGGCAAAAGACAAATGCGGAATTCCTGATGAGAAAATCTCAATAACCGATTCTGCTCCTAGTTGCAGTGCAGACTCCGGTTGCTGTTAGTCTCTAATTTTTAGTTTTATTAATTTGATCTTTTTAGATCTAAAAAAAGGGAAATTGATGTACTTATGGATAAAATCGTAGCCAATACCCCGCCAAAAAGCTTCATATTATCTGGTTCTCTGATCCCAACAACAATCAATGAATAAGCAAATAAAGCGGCTAAGATCGACACTGTAAGTTTAACTATTATACGAAAAACCATTATTTTTTCTTAATCCTTTGTATGGTAATTTCGTTTGTTAAGTAAATTATAATACTTGTGGAGCCGACGACCGGATTCGAACCGGTGACCCCCTCATTACGAATGAGATGCTCTACCAACTGAGCTACGTCGGCACATACTGTTAATGGGTCTGTTTTACCTAAAATTTCTACTTTTTGGCAAATTCCAAATTAAATATCTTATTTAACTAATTAAAAAAGTCATCCAATCAAAATAAACTACTTTTTTGCAATTCGATATCCGGGTTGTAATTTGCGTTCTCAAGAAATTCATTTACCCGATAAATGAATTACCCTAATAAAAATTTCATGAGAAGTCACGAAATTGATTATGAATTGTTTGGAAATTATATGCAAATTGTTGAAATTGGACTCGACCCGGGCGAAACCATAATCGCTGAAGCGGGTGCAATGAACTACATGGATGATCAAATAACATTTGAAGCAAAAATGGGAGATGGTTCACAACCAAGCCAAGGAATATTTGGTAAACTCGTTAATGTGGGAAAGCGAGCACTGACAGGGGAGTCTATCTTTATGACTCACTTTACAAATACTGGAGCAAGCAGGAAGAAAGTTAGTTTTGCTGCTCCATACCCAGGAAAGATAATCTGCACAGATCTTCAGCAACACAATGGACATATTTTATGCCAAAAAGATTCATTTCTTTGTGCAGCACTAGGAACTAGGATATCGATTGCTTTTCAAAAAAAGTTGGGGGCAGGATTTTTTGGGGGTGAAGGATTTATCTTGCAAAAACTAAGTGGAGATGGAAAAGCTTTCATTCATGCTGGTGGAACGGTTATTAAAAAAGAACTTCAAGGAGATACAATAAAAGTTGATACTGGATGTATTGTGGCATTTGAGGACTCTATCAATTATGATATCCAAAGAGCTGGTAATCTAAAATCTATGTTTTTTGGAGGCGAAGGACTATTTTTGACCACCTTGAGTGGATTCGGCACGGTTTGGCTACAAAGTCTTCCTTTCTCACGACTTGCAGACAGAATTATACAAAGTGCTCCCAGCACAGGTTCCAAAAGTCAGGGAGAAGGATCGATTTTTGGAGGATTGGGCCGTATGATCGACGGAGATTGATATTACAAAAACTAATCCTATTCCTTTACAAGATAGTTCATGAATAAGAAAAAATTATTCGTCACCGTTATTCGACATGCAAAATCCAGTTGGAACGATCAATACATAACCGATCACGATCGTCCATTAAACCAGCGCGGACAAAAAAATGCGCCGGATATGGGAATAAGGTTAAAACAATCAAATTTCATTCCTGACCAAGTTTACACAAGCACCGCTCTTCGAGCATCATCAACTGCTGAGATAATTTGCCAAAAAATAAATTTCCCTTCGCAAAAAATAATTAAAAATACCGAGCTTTATTTGGCACCAGTTTCTCAATGGCAAAAAATTATAGAACAATTGGAAAATAATATTAAATCAGTACTATTTGTTGGGCACAATCCGGGAATTACAAACCTTGTAAATAGGCTTTGGGGTCTACCATTAGACAATGTTCCTACATGCGGAATAATTCAGGCAGTGTTTGAGGAAATCGACTGGAAAGTCGCAGCAAGCTCAATACCGAAAACTGCCTATTACGACTTTCCCAAAAATAAAAAAGGGCAAGCATTGAAGATTGTTTAGCGAGAAACAATTTCTTTACTTTTATGGTGAAGGTTTGAAAATAGGTTTACCCTTAAATTCAACGGGATTTAGTTTCATACCCTTCCCTATTGGTCTAGCTTTAATTCCAATCAATTGAAAGTCTTGGCCAATAGGTTTTAACTCAAATCGTAATCGGAAAGGCTTTTCCTTTGGACCATCAAAAGTCGCCCATATTTGAGCTTCTTTAAATGTTTTTTCCTCTACCCACTTACCAGAAAGCTCATTTGGGAAATAACCAGATAAAATAACATCTCCATCATGCCCAAAACGAAGAACTACATTTTTATTTTCAATAATCGCTGTGTAATTACCGTTTATCTCAATCCCACAAGAAATAAGAAAGCAAAACAAAGAGAGGAATATGTATCTATTCATATGAATAGACTACAAACATTCACAGAAGCGCAAAGAAAATTATTAGTATAAAGTCCATTTTATACTTAAAATTAATAAATTGTATCCAATAATGAAAATCCAAATAAAATAAGATTAGCTAAGTTAAATATTTAAATAGCTAAGTTTAAATATGGAATAAGATTGTGGATTTCTTTTTTAAGTTTGCTCCTAAAAAGTTACTCACTTTTTATCTTTTCGTTCGACTGCTCGAATTTGCGATATAACCTGATGTTTAATCTTAAATTTTGGATAAATATGAATGAAGTAACAATAAAAGGAGAAATCATATTTGTGGACGAAGTTCGTGAATATGGAGCAAATGGATTTAGAAAGCATCAGGTTGTGGTGGAAACCGGAGATGGAAAATGGGCAAATCCAATACCTGTTGAGTTTATTAAAGATACAATAGAACAAAGCCAAGGTTTGCAGAAAGGGCAAAAAGTTACTATTGACGCCCGCATTAATGGACGAGAATGGCAGGGAAAAGACGGAGTTACAAAATGGTTTACATCGATTAGCGGATACAAAATACAGTCTGAAAATTCATCTCCTAAACCAGATGAACCAGACTCATCATCTTTCGATACTTATGATGAATATGACGATGGAATAGAGGACGATGTCCCATTCTGATTAAATTTCTTTATACATTCTTTTAGGATACCCTCTACATTTTTAGCCACTCTAATGATCGGAACTGTATGGATGGGGGACCCTCCATACAGTTCCCAACTTGCGGTCTTTAGTCGAACTATCTCGGGGTGCTCTTAGAATGATAGTTTGATCAAATCTTAATTCTTTAATTCCACTCCAATCAAATTTTAAATTCATTACCACATTTCTATAACCTTAAGGTTTGAGCATCACTTCCTGCCACTCATTTTGACGACTTATTGATACTTCAGTTGCGTATTCATTTAAACCTATAACCAAGATATTAGCTTCGCTAGATTTAACTTCAAAATATAATCCCGAATCTTTTGTCTGTGGAAACTTACTATTTTCTAATTTTGATAATGTATACTCTCCGTGTAGCTTATTTATAATGTAAAAAAATAAATTATTAAAATACAAAAAAGAGTAGTAAAAAACTAAGAAATTTGCTTAAAATTATTTATCTTTATTCTCAATTAAGCTCGTAATAAACAATCTTTTCGAGTTCAAAAATGGAAAAAGATATTCTTTAAAATAACCAAAATCAAACTTAGAAACATTTACTTGCCTCATAAGATTTTTTAATCAATTTTGAAATATTTATGTCTGGAAAATTTGCGATACAACCCAAGAATATGCCAGACGGTTCAATGGAGTTTGAAATTAAGCCAAACGATACCTCAGTTATTGGAAAAAAAGCTACCTTTTCAATTTTTAGAAAAGTCTCTGTAAAAAATTCACGTCCCGTAAACGACTCCAAAATACTTTTCGATACAGATTTCATCGTTTCCACAAATCATAAAATCATTGCACCATATGCAATCATGCAAAAGCTATCTGGATCGTTTCCCTATTCTGGTCCAAAAATCAAAATTCAGACCTTTGCTGAAGTTAAGGTAAGTTCTTTAATTTTTTCTGATTCGATAAGCAGGTTTGTGATGAGCAATCATACATCCAGCAAAGTTCCCCAAAGAGCAAAAGTTAAAAATAATGCGAAAGAATTAATAGATCCCAAAGATACTTTTAAATTTTTCAAAAACCTAGGTTCTATTCCGGATGAAAACAAAATTGCCACGATCTTGCTTTTGGGATTTGGAGGTGGACTTATGATTTTAAATTTTCTAATTGGTTGCCACGACCAATTTGTACCCGAACACTTAACATGGGTGTACAGTCATTATGACTCTGATGGAGAAGGCGAATCACCTCTAATAAATTCCTTAATGGGTTGTGCAGTTATTGGAATTACAATTTGGGCAGGCATGAGAAAGCAGTTGCAAAAGTACATGACATTCCATTTCAGATCTCGAATTAGTAATGTAAATAGGGAGTCCACTGTAAATGTAAGCAAACTTATTACAGGGAGAAGTCGGGTAGATTTAATAAACCCCGTCCTTCGAATCGTTGTATGCAATATAGAAAGAGGTCAATACCTTCGCGGATATGGCAGCGAACAACGAACAATTTCATTTAATCACCCGAACCGTGCAGTTCTGCTTTATTCAAGGTGTATTCGTTTCATTCCTAAAAACACTCCTATCCACAAATATTTTGATGAAGAATTCTCTTTCGAACCGGTTTTTCAAGCCTTGTATCCAAAACAAATGGTAAGTCGTACTCATGGCCTTGACTTAGTTTGGGAAGTTCAGCTTGTTATAGGCGATCTAGTGGATCAGGAATTAGTTGGTAACCCCAAGGCATTCATTCAGGAAGAATTTTACAAATCGTGAACAAAAAGATCAATAAACTCCCTATTTTTAATGACTTTCTGGGTCTAAAAAAAGAAAACTTCAATGACATAAAACTGATTATTTTTTATGGCATTAGCGGTTCGGGAAAAAGTTCAAACTTACATTATCTAGCAGATTACCATCCATCTTTTCTCAACCAATCGGTACATTGGATTTGGTCACATCATAAGAAATCCAGTTCTACTACGCCCCAAAAGTGTAAGTTAGTTGTGGTAGACGAAATTACATCCCCCATTCAAATTCCACTTATTTTTAATTTACTAAAAAAAAATCAAAAGGTTGCTGTTGCATCCCACCTTCAACCTGCTTGGTTTAAAATTCTACTACCCTTTATTTCAATCAAATTCTTCTGTACGGACAATTCTCCTGAGAAAATTGAAAGCTTTCTTTCTCAAAAAAAGATCTCATACTCGAAGGAATCAATTAAATATTTCATCAGGAAATATGGTTCAAACTATTTGGATCTATTGTGCATATTAGAAAATTACAAAGGGGAAAGTTTTGATGATGCATTGAATTTAAACAGGAAATTTATGAAAATAAAACATCATAAGCCCAGAGATTGGACCCCTTCTCTTCCCAAGTTAAAATTTGATTAGATTCATTAATTTTCAGTTTGTTTTACTATAATTTTTAATCCCTACTCTTGCACCCAAGTGACATCAATGCTTGGATGTTAACTTTAAATGGAACAGAGCAACAAAGAATTTTCCATGCCTCCCCTTGCCTCAAAAGGGAAAAGTAAAAGACCGCTGGCCGAAAGGATGCGTCCACGTTCTCTAGAAGAAGTTTTGGGGCAACAACATATTCTTGGTGAAACCAGTCTGCTGCCAAACTTGGTTAGAGAAAATAGAGTCGGTAATCTTTTACTTGCTGGCCCTCCTGGTTCTGGAAAAACTACACTTGCTTCAGTCATCGCAAATGAAGGGAGTTGTAAGCTTCTTAAATTGAATGCGGTTACATCCAATGCAGCAGAATTAAGAGACACTATCAAACTTGTAAAATACTACGGCTCAACTAACTGTTTTTTGTTCGTAGATGAATTACATCGATTCAACAAAGCACAACAGGATTTGCTTCTTCCAGATGTTGAGTCTGGAGATGTTCGTTTAATTGGAGCAACCACTCACAATCCACGATACTACATCATTGATCCTCTTTTGAGCAGATGCCAGCTCATTTCTTTAGATCCTCTTCCATCAGATACTATTGGAAAAGCTCTAAAATTTGCTCTTGTTGATGAAGAACGGGGTCTTGGCGATCGATCTTGCACTGCAGATAATAGCGTTATCAAACAAATTTCTATTCTTTCTGAAGGAGACTTGCGAAAGGGATACAATTTTTTAGAAACTATAGTGGAAGGTCTTCCTCAAAATACTAAAGTTTCCAAACAACACATCCAGGGATTTTGTAAAGAACGAAGTATTCGCTATGACCGCGATGAGGACGAACATTATAATACCGCCTCTGCATATATTAAAAGTATGCGTGGGAACGATCCCGATGCAGCTATTTACTGGCTCGCTAAAATGCTCGCCGGCGGAGAGGATCCTCGGTTTATTGCCCGCCGCCTGGTCATCTTTGCATCCGAAGATGTTGGCTTAGCCGATTCCCGAGCCCTGCTAATGGCAGATGCAGCCTTTCGTGCCTGTGAAACGATTGGCCTACCGGAATGCGAATTAAATCTAGCTCATGTCACTCTATTCCTTGCAACCTGCCCCAAGAGCAACAGTTCAACTATCGCGATTGGAATGGCCAAGCACGCAATCAGAGAAAGTCCTGTCCAATCAGTACCTGTTTCAGTTCAAGATCGTCATGGAAGAAACAAAAATCACCGAGACACCGATGATGAATCTTATTTATACAGCCATGATTTCCCAGAAAATATTTCCGGGCAGTCATATCTGGAAAAACCTCTCGAATTATACAAGCCAAAAAGTTCTGGAGCTGAGTCTGCGATTGCAGAACGATTAGCAAAATGGAAAACATTGAAGAGAGCAAATGCCAAGAATTTCTAGTTCAATAAAGAGATTTTTATAAATGTCGCACTTCGATATTGATATTGTTTACTTAGAGACAAAGAAACACAGAGCAGAATCTTGGAATAATTCCTATATAGCCTTGTAGAATATAATTACAAACCACTTCATAAAAGAAAAAATAATGGGGCAATTATTGAATGCTGAACCGGAAAGAAGTAAATTTTCCTCTATCTCAAAATACATGTTTTGGTTAATGCTTCGAAACTTTGCAACCAGGCAATGGGTATTTTCAAAACCAGGTCGCGAAACGGGCACTCGAATGTTTACCTTGCCGGGTTGTATAATTGCATCCCCTTCCCAACCTCATGATGACGAAACCACAGAGGACTATGTTCATTTTTGGGTCAGGGATGGTGCCCTGACCATAAATGAATGCATTTATCACGATCTTCCCACCAAAGAAATGCTCGATGATTATGTAAACTTTAGTTACACGGTGCAGGAAACTGCAATCAAAGCGGGAAGAGGCGCCCACGCCTGTTTTAATATTGACGGCACTGAACGTTCCTGGGGTGAACAAGGAGATGGTCCCGGATTACGTATTTTATCCATTTTAGAAATTTGGGATCAATTGAGCGAAGATGCAAAGTCTATTGCCCGCAAGATTCTAGTAAGGGACCGACAGTACATCATCGATAACTATGATAGTGACACAGACAATGCGTGGGAAGAAATCTCAGGTAAAAGTTTTTTTTCACGAACTGCTCAAAGACAGGCAATTGATAAGCTGGAAAAAACCTCATCCCAAACGGGTATTGATCCAGAGAAAAAAGTTCCTGAAATTATTAAAGCTTTAACCACATTAGTAGAGGAACATTGGTCTAGTGAGCTTGGACATTACCGTTCAATTTTGAATGGAAAAGCTAAGAATGGAAATTTAAGGGGACATGATCTCAATATTGATATTGTTTTTGCATGCACATATAATGGATTAAGCTGTTTTCAGGAGCGTATGCTTGGAACCGTGGCAAAACTGAGGGATAAGTTTGAAAAACTTTACCCAATAAACGAACAAGATCGGGCACTAGATATTGGACCATTAATTGGTCGGTATCCTGGTGACAAGTATGATGGAACCGTAAATCAGGGAGAAGACATAGGTCACCCATGGCCTCTCTGCACGGCAAATCTTGCTCGATTTTACTACCAATGTATCATTGAAATTACGAACATCCCCAACCTAATCGTTACCGAAACAATGAAACCTTTCTTCAAACAGATTGGCTTCAAGCAAAGCGGAACGATTGATAAATCATCTACGGCATACAACGAATTACAACATTGCCTCTTAATTGCGGGGGATAAATTGATGCGAGCAATTGTATATCATTCCGATCACTTAGAATTAAGTGAGCAATTTGACCGCACCCATGGAACCTGCATGAGTGTAAGAAGTTTAACCTGGTCCTACTCTTCCTTTATTGCAAGTTCGCGAATTCGTGAACTTGCAATATCTCAGCTCTAAATAGTTTTAAAATGCCGATTGATCGGCAAGGTCAGGTATCTGAACGAAACGGTTTCAATTCTTGGTCTTTTTAACCCGTATCTTATTTCTGCCAACCATTTTATAACTTAAATTTTTGATCGCCGCTTTTGCTTCGTTTGCATTGGGCATTTCAATAAACCCAAAGCCTTTTGATGAACCACTTTTGGGATCCATAACCACAGTGCAATATTCAATTTCCCCAAATTCTTTAAATATAGTTATAAGCTCTTCCTCTGTTGTTAATCGATCTAAGTTGCGTACAAGTAATTTCATTTAATTATGATTTCTTAAACAGATGGATAAAGCCCCCGTTTGAAACCATTACCCTAATTAGTTTGGAAGCTAGATAAAGCATTAAACAAGAAAGAAGCACTTCCCCTTCCTCTTTCCAGATATGAAATTTTTTCAACTACATAACCCATTTAGTCTTTTCAGCTAAAATGAGTTTATATAAGTGATTGGAAATTGATCGCTAAATAAGGCAAGTAAGAATAGTAGATTTAGGTAGAGATTCCTGCCATTCATAGGTTCTTGATAATTATCCTAATTGAATTGAAGGGAAAAGGAGTATTAGCCGTAATTTTGGGCAACGAAAATATGAAAAAAACATTTCAACTAGAACACGAAAAAATTAAGTATCCTCGAATGGTAGAGTCAGTTAAAGCGGAAGTCAGAAAACATTTAAAACGTTGCCGAAGAAAACCCCTTCCCAAGGGCACAGACTTCTGGGACTTTGCTTGCAAATTTGGAGAAACTGAAAAATATGCAACAAGCTGTCATCTGGCTGAAATTAATAAAAACATCAATCATGCGGAAAATCGGGAACTCAAGTCATTTTATATCGAACTGATTGCCATTCCGGGAAAAAGGCAAAAGAAACAAAATTAAATTGTAAAACTGGGTCGTTAAATTCGAGTTAACTCGTAGGACGATCTTTAGTTGTATAATTTTTCGCTAATGCCTCCGCTACTTTTATGCCATCAATCGCTGCACTCATAATACCACCTGCATAACCCGCTCCCTCACCTGCAGGATAAAGGCCGACTGTATTAACTGACTGAAAAGCCAATACATCTTTTTCACCATTTCGCCGAATACGAATTGGAGCACTAGTCCGAGTCTCAACTCCGGTAAGCAATGCGTCGTGTCGGTCAAATCCCTTAATTTGCTTCCCAAATTCAGGCAATGCTTCCTGTATCGCTTCAATCGCATAAGGTGGCAAGACTATGTTTGCATCTTTTCCTGTAAGGTCTGTCAGTTTGACACCCGGTTTGTAGGAGGGTTTAACCTCACCCAATTTTTCACTTGCTCGCCCCGCCAAAAAATCACCAACCAATTGACCGGGAGCAAAATAGCTTTCACCCCCTAATTGATACGCAATTGACTCAATGTTTCTCTGAAACGAAATACCTGCAAGAGGGTTCTTCTCATTCGCCCCAAAATCTGCAGGTTCAATCCCAACCACAATCCCGGCATTTGCATTTCTCTCCAATCGCGAGTATTGACTCATGCCATTCGTCACCACACGACCAACTTCTGAGGTCGCGGCAACGACAGTCCCTCCTGGGCACATACAAAAACTGTACACGCTACGACCGTTCTTTGCATGGTGCACAAGTTTATAATCTGCCGCACCTACATGCTCCACAATTTTCTCGGGATGCTTGGGATAACGATCCTCATTTCCGAATCGTGCACGGTCAATCAGTCCTTGCGGGTGTTCGATACGGAAACCAATTGAAAATGGTTTTGGCTCCAAAAAAACACCTCGGGAATGAAGCATTTCAAAAGTGTCACGGGCACTGTGGCCAACGGCAAGAACAACTTGATTCGCATCGATTTTCGAACTCTCACCTGTAGCCAAGTTAAGGGTCTCGATTCCACGAATTTCACCGTTTTCAACTACAATATTTTCCACACGGGTGGAAAATCGAATCTCACCACCCAGACGCTCGATTTCACCTCTTAAATACTCAACAATTTTCACCAACCGAAAAGTGCCCACATGAGGCTTACTCAAATAGAGAATCTCTTCCGGTGCTCCTCCTTTGACCATTTCCTTCATAACCTTTCGACCTAGATGCCTTTTGTCCTTGGTTTGTGTCCATAATTTCCCATCCGAAAATGTACCCGCTCCTCCCTCGCCAAACTGTACATTGCTTTCTTCTTGAAATACTTGTTTTCGCCAAAAACCCCAGGTGTCTTTAGTACGTTCCCGCACTGCTTTCCCACGTTCAATCACCAATGGTTTTAAACCCAGTTGGGCTAAGGTTAACGCCGCAAATAATCCACAGGGTCCAGTACCAACAACCACAGGCTGTTGGTACCCAGAGCTACTTGCATAAGAACTCCCTTCACTCGGAGAGAAAACCGGCTTATATTCCATATCCGGACTCTTCTGCAAATGAAATTTTGAAATGAGTGAGGAAATATCCACATCTGCGGAAAATTGAAGGTCCAAAGTGTAAATAAAATGAATATTCGACTTTTTACGTGCATCGTAACCACGACGAAAAATATGCAAATTTAATAAATCATCGTCTTGTAGATTAAGAAAAGAAAGAACTTCTTTACGCAAATCGCTGGGCTTATGATCAAGTGACAACTTAAAATTAGAAAGGCGGTAAGAAACTAGAGTGAAATTATTCAAAATAAGGTTAGGGCAAACGGAACATTAGAAACAGGTTAAAACAGTCAAAATTTTGAGTTTGATATTTTATAAACCAAAAAAACACATTCTTTGCAACTCGCCTCAACGAATAAATCCAAAATTTGATCTCAAGTATACATTTAGCCTGGGTTTTCATTTCCACTACCACCCGTTAAAAAAATAACTTTTCAAAACATGGCTTGAATCATCACCCTACCTCCCAGAATTAATGAGATAATAATTCTAATCCTATGCCTTTTTCGGAACCTTTCCGAAAAATCATAAGTACCATTATTTACATCAGATATACTAATCTGGATATCAATTAAATTCCTTTCTGTCAGCTCTTCTATTCGTCCAATATTGCTATGAACAATAAAGATCCTTAAAATACTGGAATCGAATCTTACTTTTAAAATTAATGACAAACTCAGATATTTTGAACGAGCTTCCTAGAAAACTAAACTCTTTCTTTCATGCGAGATATAGAGATATAATTTAGGGAAACATAAATTACACTAAAAAGTAATCCTTTATGACATGGATATCGTTATATTTATGTGCAAACATTACCAGAACTTAGAGATTATAAAAATATAGTCTTTTCGGTGTCATTTTTTCTTTGTGTACTTAAGGTAAACGGTCAAAAAAATTTTAGATTAAAGTATCAAAATTGGATCGAAGATGATGATCGGATAAAAGTTCGTTCTTGGTACGCTGAGTCAAGCACAAGCCTTTACAACAACTGGGACATTGGTGTAACCGGCATGGTCGATTCAATATCCGGAGCCACTCCAATGGGGCGTCCACCAACTGACGACAAATCCGATTGGCTCGCCGAACTAAATGAAGAGAGAATTGCTGGTATTATCAATCTCAATAAAAAAGGAGATGAATACGATTTTTCGTTTGAATTGGGAATTAGTGATGAACCAGATTATCTATCTCGAAGCTATGCCACAAAAGTAACCAGACATTTTGCCAAGGATACATTGTCTGTCACAGCTGGTCTTTCTTACCAGGATGATGAAGTTGATAGTGGCGTCCCCGGCGGTCCAGCACTTGGATTCCAATCCAAAAGAACTCCCGAAGTAATGTTGGGACTATATCGAATGATCGATAAGTACAGTTCAATCTCCTTCAACCTAACCTATGGACGCCCCAAAGGATACCTCAGCGATCCATACAAACAAATAGGTGCCACCGAAACTCTCTTTCCAGGAGACCCATTGCTTGAACAGGATGTATTTTATCTTTACCCGGAAAACCGCCCCGATAAAAGAGACACCTTTACGGCTTATCTCGAAGGCAAAAAATACTTCCGTGAACTAGAGGGATCATTGCAAACATCTTATCGATTTTTTGCTGATAATTCTAATTTGCAAGGTCACACAATTGAATTGA
>CBFIBI010000062.1:7127-13373 GCA_965660725.1 Opitutales bacterium | reverse complement strand
AAGAAACCTTGAAGTGTTTAAAACTTCAGCTCAGACAAGGAAGGGTTCTTTGATGGATGCAATGGACCAAACGGTTACATCTGCAGGAGCTCGTTTGTTGGAAAGTTATCTTGCCAGTCCTGAACGTGATCTGATTGAGATTCGTCGAAGGCAGGGTTGTGTTGCAGAATTTGCAAAAGTTCCCTCAGCGGTGGAAGAGGTCACATCTATTTTAAAAACGGGAAGTGATCTTGAACGAATCCTAGGTCGCTTGCGTAATCGGTTGGTTAGGCCCAGGGAATTGGGAGGGTTAAGGGCAACGATTCGAGGACTTCCTGGGGTTTCTCGATGTTTGCTAGCATTGGGTGAACATTATCCGGCTATTTTCAATCTGGCTAAACGAGTACAAACATTTGAAGAATTGTGCGGTATCCTAGACCGTGCGCTGGAAGAGGAATTACCCGCAGATATCAAGGTGGATGTAAAAGGAGAGGGCGGAAGAGTAATCAAAGCGGGCTTTAATGAGGAGTTTGATAAACTACGCGAATTGGGAAGCGGTGGTAAGCGGTGGATCATTGATTTGGAGGCATCCGAGCGAGAAAAAACTGGAATTAATAATTTAAAAGTAAAATACAACGGTGCATTTGGATACTTTATAGAGGTAACCAAGGCAAATCTGAATCTGGTACCGGAGCATTATGTTCGCAAGCAAACGATGACTAACGCGGAGCGCTACTTTACCGAAGAACTTAGGCAAAAAGAAAAGGAAATCGTAAATGCAGAGGAGAGGGCAGTAGCTAAGGAACAGGAGTTGTTTTTAGGAGTGGTTGACATGGCCTTGAAGGAAGCGGATGCACTTACCCAAACGGCTCATATTCTTGCTGAAATCGATCTGTTTTCCTCTTGGGGTGCAATTATGCGTGATCGCGATTATTGTCTTCCAGAATTCGTAGAGGGTTTAAAAACATTGGAAATCGAACAGGGCCGGCATCCGGTTGTTGAAATGGTTTTGAAAGAGGAAAGTCTGGGACTGGCAGGTACGCATGCATTTGTGCCTAATGATTGTTCTCTTTCTTCGGAAGATGAGCAAATATCATTGATCACCGGGCCCAATATGGCTGGGAAATCAACTTTTATCAGGCAAGTTGCATTGATTACGCTGATGGCTCAGATTGGTTCTGCTGTCCCTGCAACACGATGTCGCTTGGGTTTGGTTGATCGGATTTTCTCTCGTGTGGGGGCAGGTGACGAATTAGCCCGTGGAAATTCAACCTTCATGGTCGAGATGAATGAAACGGCAAATATCTTAAATAACTGTACTTCATCGAGCCTGATTATCCTCGATGAGATTGGTAGAGGTACAAGTACTTATGATGGGCTAAGCATTGCTTGGGCAGTAGTTGAGCACTTGCATGGTCAATCGACCGAAGGTCCCAAAACTCTTTTTGCAACTCATTACCATGAACTTACACGGTTGGCACATTCATTACCCCGCTTGCGAAATTTTTCTGTGGCCGTCAAAGAATGGAATGATGAAATAATTTTCGTTCGACAGGTTACGCCGGGAGCCTCCGGTCGATCCTTTGGGATTCAGGTTGCCCGTTTGGCCGGGTTGCCAGATGGAGTAGTGGGGCGTGCAAAAGAGATTTTGGCTACATTGGAAAATGGGGACTCCGCACCTCTTCCAAATTCTGAAGTTCCAGCAGTTGAAGAGAATCTTGCAAATGAGCAGAATGAATTTGAGGTTACACAATCTTTTTCAGATAAACCAAAAGAAAAAATCAGGAAAGTAAGGAGTGATCCCTCCCAACTTGAGTTGTTTTGAAAGAATTTCCAATTTTACACTCTGAAAAAATGGGTGCGGATGGGCATCCAATTATTTTTCTGCACGGTTTATTAGGTTCCTCGAGGAATTGGCGTTCAGTCTCAAAAGAACTCCTGCCAGATTTTCAAACGCATTGCATAGATCTACGGAATCATGGAAATTCCTTTCAACACAATGATTCTTCAATTCAGGCAATGAGTAAAGACTTGGAGAATTATCTGGCACATAATCAATTAAATAAAGTTCTTTTGTGTGGGCATAGTCTGGGAGGAAAAGTAGCTATGCGTTTTGCCTGTGATCATTCGTCCCTCATTCATGGCTTAGTGGTAGCTGATATTGCACCCAGGAATTACCCGCCTGATCATCATGTTCCTACACTGGAGTCTATGCTTGGACTTGACTTGGAGATTATAAATTCTCGTAAAGATGCAGATGAAGTTCTTTCCGAAATGATCCCTAACTGGGCTTTTCGTCAGTTCTTGCTTACTAATTTAGTTGAGGATAGAGGCATATTTTCTTGGAAGCCAAACTTAGATGCATTACGCGACTCCATCCAGGAACTTTCCTCTAATCCTTTGGGTGGCGGAGATCGTTATGAAGGAAAAACTTTGTTTATCAGGGGAGGGAAATCTGGTTATCTCCGTTCGGAGCACATTCCTGAGATTATGGAGTATTTTCCAAAGGCAGAAGTAAAAACATTAATGAATGCCGGACACGATGTTCATGTTGAGGATCGCAAGGGATTTGTTACTCAACTGAGAGATTTTCTTGATCATTGTTATTGATTTGAATCCAAAGGGTTTCTAATTTCCGCTCCATTGGATGGAGAGAATGAATGAAAAGATGGCAGAGAATTCCATTTCTGTTCGTATGCCTCTGAGATCGAATCGGCTTCTTTTTGAGAAAATTGATTGCTCGTCCATGCAAGCACGGCACCTCCAAAACCTCCACCCGTAAGTCTTGCCCCGTGAACATGTTTAGAAGCTTTGAGATGCTCGACTAAAAAATCCATTTCGGGAAGACTATTTTCGAACAGTTCGGATGAACTTTTATGGGATTCATATAGTAGAAGACCTAGTTGGCTAGGAGGAATCCCCTGCCTGATACCTTCTGCAAAACTTTGCACTCGCTCCTCTTCATTTATGACATGAATTGCTCTTTTTTTGAGGTTTTCGGATAGTTTAGTTATATCCAAGAGCTCTTCGGATGTATGAGCTAAGCAGACCAGTGCAGGATCATTATGTTGCAGGGCACTGAGAGCATCCATACATTCCTGGTTTCTTGTACCGTAAAGAGAGTCAACCAAGTCGTGTTTGATACCAGTATCAAAAATCCAGAGATGCGTGTCCTCGGGAAGTGAAAGTGTGCTGAATGTCTCCTCTTGGCAATTGATTTGAACAACTTTATTTTCTTCACCAAAAGCGGAGGTTCCCTGATCAAGGATTCCACATGGTAAACCAACCCAGTTATTTTCTGCTTTTCGACAAATATTAACCAAATCTTTTTTTGAAATTTCTTTCTTCCCTAATTGGAGAAGGCAAAGAGCGGTTGTTAATTCAAGTGCTGCACTTGAACTTAAGCCTGCAGACATAGGAAGGTCAGTAGTGAGAATAAGTGAAAAGCCTTGGCTCGGGGCCAGGTTTTCGAGTTGGAGCTGTCGCAAAACGCCAAGGCAGTAATTTCCCCAGCTCTTTTTACCCGATTGCTTCTCTAAATTTTGAATAGAGCCCGATATTTCTGCTCCCTCAAAGCTTTCGCTGAAAAGGCTAAAATCAGTTCCTTCTACTGGTTTGGCTAACCCGTAAATCCCTGCATCAATTGCCATTCCTAATACCGTTCCACCATTATAATCAAGATGGTTTCCTAGAAACTCAATTCGACCGGGTGCAAAGGATGCTACTGAGTCTTTCATGAAGTTAAGATATTCATCCATTTATTATCTACAATATTTCTTCTTCTCGATTCTGTCATCTTTTAAAAATAAAAAACCCGCGGCGAACCGCGGGTTTAAAAGGGGTATATGATCAAGCAATTAAATAGCTGCTTTGAGCTTTGCGCCTGGCTTGAATTTTACAGACTTAGAAGCCTTGATTTTGATCTTTTCACCAGTTTGTGGATTGATACCCTTGCGAGCAGCACGCTTCACAACTGAAAAAGTACCAAAACCGATAATTTGAACAGGCTCTTTTTTAACCGCTTTTTGGATGCTTGCAATCACTGCATTCACAGCTGCTTCAGCGGCGGCTTTTGTAGTATCCTTGCCCAAGTTTTTTTGTACGGCTTCGATTAGTTGTCCTTTATTCATTTATTTTTCCTTTTGTTTGATGAGAATTAAAGCTCTATTGCTCTGTGTTTTCTTGCATCTGGTCAAACTTTTTTTGCAAAAAAGCCCATTTTTTCAAGTATTTAGGCATTTTTTTGCTCGAAATTGGCTTCATCACTTGGTTTTAGCCTTCCCTGTGCACCGTAAACGGCGACTTCTAATAATTCATGAAGAGCCTCGGTTTTAGAAATATCTTCCTCCATTTCTCTTTGTTCCGCCCTTTTAATCATTTGCTTGGCCATTTGAATGGCGAGTTGTTTTTCTGCTCCTAAATTTTCAAAAATTTTGGCAACTTGTTCGGTTTCATTTTCCTCGTTCATAGGCTAGAGATCATTCCGTTATTTATTTCATCCACCCTCAAGCCTTTTTCCTTAAAAGCCTCGATTCCATTTTCATGAATCAGTGCAATTCCGATTGGCTGATTATCTTTTTTCAAAAATAAGCTTTTTAAAAAACCCACTTTTTTTCCTTCATATAGCAAAGGAGCGGGCAGAGCAGGCATTTCAGATCCAGACCATGAAACTGGGTAAGTTGATCTGCGAACTCTTCCCATTGCATGAATTCGTGCCATCACTTCCTGCCCTAAATAGCATCCCTTATTAAAATCAACTGCATCTATTTCGAGTCTTCCTTCCTGTGGCAATTCATTCTCTCCAATATCATCTGGAATCGAGGGTAAGCCATTTTGTACGCGCCAAGTGGCAAGTTCATTTGAACTGACTTCCTGTACATTTTTATTAAATTCATTCTTAGTTCCTTGAGGTAAAAGTATGGAAATGGATCCCGGGCTTATTCGGTAATCCTCAAATAAATATCCTGATTTATGCGAAACAAAAGTATTTCCTTGAGGAAATTCTAAATTGGGAATTTCCCATTTTTTACAAGTTTGGTTATGCCAAAAAGTGTGAATTTCCCATTTTCCTGACTCATTTGTAAATTCAACTTCATCTGCAACAATGTTTTCTTCCAGTAATTGAATTAGATTTGCACCCAAGCAATCCCTGCTAATTAGGAGGAATTCTTCATCTCCAAGCCGTAAGAAATAAGAATCTGCCAAAACCTTTCCTTTGGTGGATAATCGTAAACCATAACGAATTCCACCAATTTTTAATTTTCTCAAATTGATAGTCCATTGGCTTTGTAGGTAGTCTTCAGCATCCTCTCCATAAACTCGAGTTACACTTTTAGGTAGGGTTTTGCACAAAAAAATTTCCATAAAATGAATAATTCTAAAAGTTTAGCTTGTTCATGCAAGCTCCTCATTTATGGTGCTTCTCTGTGGATAAAGTAACAAATTTAAGAATTTCGAATTCTGAAGCTCTTCCTTCGCCCGTTGAATTATGTGATGAGATTCCTCGTACATCCGTTCAAAATTCGTTGGTTCGTGAAGCAAGAAACTCTTTACACGCCCTGATAAAGGGAGAGGATCGTCGATTGCTTGCCGTCGTTGGCCCCTGTTCCATACACGATCTTGAATCATGTCGGGAATATGCACAACGCTTTGCAAAACTCGCGGATGAAATAAAAGACCGTATTATGCTGGTCATGCGTGTTTATTTTGAGAAGCCTCGTACGACAGTCGGATGGAAAGGATTAATTATGGATCCTCAGCTTAATGGTACTTGTGATATTCCAGAAGGTCTGCGAATTGCCCGCAAGTTCCTAGGGGAAGTTTTGGATCTTGGTATTCCGACTGCGACTGAATTGCTTGACCCAATCACTCCGCAATACATTGCAGATTCATTATGCTGGTCTGCCATTGGTGCCCGTACATCCGAATCTCAGACTCATCGCCAAATGGCTTCCGGCTTATCGATGCCTGTTGGATTTAAGAATGCCACCGCAGGAGACTTAAAAGCTGCGGTAAATGGAATTATTGCCGCCACTATGAGTCAAACATTCCTTGGTATTACAGAGGACGGTCGTGCATCTGCGGTAACAACTGAAGGCAACCCGGATTGCCAGTTAATTTTACGAGGGGGAAGTAATGGTCCAAATTATAGTGCTGAACATGTGGCAGCAGCTCACGAAGCTCTGAATTCTGCAAAGGCTCCCATTTCCATTATGGTTGATTGTAGTCACGCAAACAGTGAAAAAGATCCTGCTCGTCAACCGGTCG
>CBFIBI010000062.1:0-7117 GCA_965660725.1 Opitutales bacterium | reverse complement strand
GAGCAAATTCAACACGGTGCCGATTCCATTCACGCTGTAATGATTGAGAGTCACTTAAATGGGGGAAATCAATCTTTCCCTCGCCCTTTGAGTGACTTAGAATATGGAGTTTCAATAACTGATGGCTGTATCGATTGGGCATCCACGGAGGCTTGCCTTCGAAGGGCTGCTGATGTAGTGGATACAGCTCGTTTTTCTTAAAGCTTTTATTTGCCTACCTAACCTCTAAAATTCTATTTTTAAACCTATGAATGATAAAGCACCCATCCGTGTAGCAGTAACCGGTGCCGCCGGCCAAATTGGTTACTCTCTACTGTTTCGTATAGCGTCCGGAGCCGTTTTTGGCCCCGATCAACCTGTTGCCCTCAATCTGATTGAGATTGAACCCGGAATGAAAGCACTGGAAGGCGTATGCATGGAGCTCGATGATTGTGCTTTTCCTTTACTTAAGGATATCCGACCAACTAGTGATTTAAATGCCGGTTTTGATGGGGCAAATTGGTCTTTATTAGTCGGTAGTGTTCCCCGCAAGGCTGGAATGGAACGTGGTGATTTACTTGGCATAAACGGAAAAATCTTTACCGGTCAAGGGCAGGCTATTCAGGCAAATGCTGCATCGGATGCCCGTATTTTGGTTGTGGGTAATCCATGCAATACAAATTGTCTCATCGCGATGAACAATGCACCAGATGTACCAAAGGACCGTTGGTTTGCCATGACTCGACTTGATGAGAACCGGGCAGCTGCTCAATTAGCCGCCAAAGCAGGGGTACAAGTCTCAGAAGTTTCCAATGTTACAATTTGGGGAAACCATTCCGCCACTCAATATCCTGATTATTACAACGCAAAAATAAACGGCCAGCTTGCACCCGAAGTTATTGGGGATGAAGCATGGGCACAAAATGAATTTATTCCAACCGTTCAACAACGTGGTGCTGCCATTATCCAGGCACGTGGAGCATCCTCAGCCGCATCCGCAGCAAATGCAGCTATTGACACGGTTAGGTCACTTACCACTCCCACCAAAGAAGGGGATTGGAACAGCGTATGCATAGCTTCCGATGGAAGTTATGATACCAGGGAAGGACTCATCACCTCATTTCCTATTCGTTCAGACGGAGAAAATTGGGAAATTGTACAGGGTGTTCCCGTTAATGAATTTGCCCGAGGTAAAATTGATGCCTCCGTTAATGAACTCGCAGAAGAACGAGAGCTGGTAAGCAATTTACTCCCTGGTTAAGTCCAAAAAATAGAGCTGGATAATTTTTCCTATTTTCCCAATCGATGTTCGTACATTCGAACATCATGATATTTTCCAAATTTAAATCCGCCCTCATGAAGTAAACCGGCAACTTGAAAGCCCAATTTTTCATGCAGTTTTTCTGAACCTGGATTGGGCAAAACAACCAGCCCGTATGCCCGGTGAACATCTTCCACTTTTTTTAACTCCTCAATCAGGGCAGAATATACTTTTTCACCAATTCCTTTACCGGTATGATCTTTATGCAGATATATACTTGTCATCACGGAAGGCGCATAAGCAGGTCTTTGATGAAAGCGTAGACTTGCCGCATACCCAACGACTGTGCCCTCCAGTTCGGCGACCATTAATTGATACCGACCATCCTGCGTAAATTGGGTAAACCAGGTTTTTCTATTCTCCAAAGACATTTCAACCATCTCGAAAGTTACCACCGACTCTGTAATGTAGTGGTTAATTATATCCCGCAGGGCGGGCATATCGGACTCCCGTCCTCTGCGTATGATTGCCATAAAAAAAAGAATGGTACCCGGAGAGGGGGTCGAACCCTCACTTCCTTGCGGAAACTGGATTTTGAATCCAGCGCGTCTACCAATTCCGCCATCCGGGCAACAGGCAATTAAAATGATAGTAACTTATCTTTTTTGCAAGAACCGAGTTTTATCTATTAAGGACCTTACAAACAATTTGTTTAATTTCTGATTTTATGCTCCAAAAGAATTAAATTGTATTAAAATAATTATTTCTGATAATAAAATTCAGTAATTAATTAAATATTTTCGTGCGTTTTTCCTTCCTTAATTTAAGTGTTTCTTCTTCCTTGAGTCATATCAGGTTTTTATTGTGGAGTACATTGTTAGTAACTTTTGTTATTTTTGCTAATGGACAGTCCAATTTACAAAGTGGCCTTGTTGCTTGGTACCCCTTTGACGGCAATGCCTCTGATATGTCAGGTAATGGAAATCATGGCACCGTCAATGGGGCGACCTTGGGAACTGACCGTCACGGAGTTGTTGGCAAGGCATACAGTTTTGATGGGGTGGATGATTGGGTTGATTTAAATAATCCATCCATTTTGGGGACTACAAATAATTTCACAATTCTTGCTTGGGTCAATAATGGAACAGGTACAATTTACGGCGAATTTAATGCAGCTACGGGAAATACTCGTAATTATTTTAAGATATCGGGTAATTATCTTGGATTAGATCAATATTTTCCTGCGGGAGGTGCAGTTTCAAGTTTGGAAATATTAGAACTGAATCAAACTAATTACTGGAATCAGGTTGGATATGTCCAAGAAGGATCTAATTGGTCTTTTTTTATTCATGGTGAGTTGTTTAATTCTGGTACTAATGCAGAAAATTACTATGGTTCTGCACCGAATCTTGGGTACATTGGAGCACGTGCGTACACTTATGGTGGATATTCTGCTGGAGCAATAGATTTTTTTAATGGTTCGATTGATGATATCCGTATCTACAATCGTGCTTTATCCGCGGAAGAAGTAACTACTCTTTATCGTTTGGAAAGCCCCAATCATTTTGCCGAGATGAATTCCTCGGTGGATCTGGAAATGATCTGGGTAGAACCTGGAACTTTTACGATGGGTAGTCCAATCACTGAAGCGAATCGAAGTTCAAATGAGACCGAACACAATGTTACTCTCACCCAAGGCTTTTACCTCGGCAAGTACGAAGTGACGCAGTCCCAGTACGAAGCGGTGATGACCGGCAATACCGAGAGCCTGAGTGCCACCCCGAGCGAATGGCCATACAACCCGAATCGCCCTGTGGAAAAGGTAAGTTGGGATGATGTGCAAATTTTTCTGGCCCGCCTCAATGCGAGCGAACAATCGGCGGACCGTCTGCCCGCAGGTTGGTCTTATGTCTTGCCCACAGAGTCGCAATGGGAGTATGCCAGTCGGGCAGGCACGACCACGGCATACTCGTGGGGCAATATGATTAGTGCATCTGATGCTAATTGGGACTATGGAAATGATGTTAATCAAACTCAAGATGTTGGCAGTTATGCTCCGAATCCCTGGGGCTTTTTTGATATGCACGGTAATGTTAGGGAATGGACCGCGGACTGGTATGATGCAACTTATCCTGCCGGAAATCCGGTGTTCGACCCCACAGGACCGACATCGGGCTCGACTCGTGTTCTTCGGGGCGGGTCTTGGTACGCTGTAGGCACGCACCTACGTTCGGCCCGCCGTTACACCAACTACCCGAGCGACCGCTACAGCACCATCGGCTTTCGCGTTGGTTTCCAATACCACAATAAGGTCCCAGTGGACTTGAATCAAACTGCTCTTCTGGTGGTCGAGGAAAACCAGTCCGTGGATATAATCTTGGGCGAGTTTAATGCTACTGATCCGGAGGGTGGGGTTGTCACTTACCATTTTGTCAATGGGGATAACAATAATTCACTATTTAACCTTGATTCGAATGGTACGCTTAAGACTGCCGCATCATTTGATTACGAATTAAATGCATCGACTTACACCATCACAGTGCAGGCTAAGGATGAACTTAATGCCACTACCGAGGGTAATTTTACGATAACTCTACTTGATGTGCATGAAGACACCGACGGGGATGGATTCCGGGATTCCTTGGAAGCGTCAACGGGTAGTGATTTGAATGATCCGAATTTCACACCTCTTGAGCAGGGGCTCGTTGCCTGGTATCCCTTCGACGGGAATGCCTCTGATATGTCGGGTAATGGAAATCATGGCACCGTAAATGGTGCAACTTTGGGAACTGACCGTCACGGAGTTGCTGGTAAGGCATACAGTTTTGATGGGGTGGATGATTATGTGGAAGTTTCTTCAAGAAAGTGGACTTTTAATAACACTTTCACAGTTAGCCTTTGGTATTTTAATCAACAAGAATCTACTACAAATGGTACCCCTTTTTCACTAGGTTGGGGAAATGGGAATGATGAAATTTTAGTCTTTGTAAACGATTTAAAATTCCACTTTTACATTCATAAATCATCAGGAAACTATGCATTTCGCTCAAAAAAATCGTCAGCCTCTTCATGGAATAGTATAATATGCTCTGGATCTGGAGGTTTTTCAGAATCACAAGTGAATATTTATTTGAATGGAAATTATGTTTCTTCAAATTATGGTACCCTTGGATCACCTTCACTTCTTTCAGATCATGAAAATAGGTCATTAAGATTTGGAAGAAGGTCAGCAACTCATCCATATTTCCACAGCGGTCTAATCGACGACATTCGCATCTACGATCGTGCGTTGTCTGCCGAGGAAATTCGTTTGCTTTACGAGATGGAGGCGGAGTTGCCAGAACAGTCCGTAACTTCGGCAAAATTATCCCCGGCACTGAATGATTTGATCGATGGAAATGGATCGCTGGAGCAGGCTCTACCTGCGGGTTCTGTGATCGCACGCCAGCCCGGCGAAGCTCCGCCATCCGGCTATACCCTTTTTCAACGCTCTGAATACAACGCTTCTCTCGTTTGGGAAGAAAAGGCCCCGATTTCGATTGCCCGTTTTGCATTCGATGGAGCCGAAGTAATAGATGGTGAAATCTATTTCACTGGTATGCAAGTAGATCACAACAGGACTGGAAGCACACTACTTGAGAGATATGATCCAGCGACTGATTCTTGGGAGACTTTAGCCGATAGACCCAAAGTACGCTATGCATCATGCACCACGGTCCTAAATGGAAAATATTATGTGATGGGAGGAAGACTGGGGGATGGAAGCGTGGAGATTTATGACCCGGAAACTAATTCTTGGTCGGATGGAGTATCGATGCCAGTCGTAGTTCATCATTCTGGTGCCATTACACATAAGGGAAAAATTTATGTGATTGGTAATAATCAGGTAGTCGTATTTGATCCTTTAACCAATGAATGGGAATTGAAAGCGGAGTGTGGCTTGTCAAGCTATGGAACCGCATTAGCTGTATATCAAAATAGAATATGGTCTTTCACCCAGCAAGGCGTGGAAAGTTATGATCCGCATACTGATACATGGCAAACTGAAGCTTCTCCATCTGTTAATCGCGAGTTTGGGACCGCATGGGTCTACCAAGACAAACTGTATTTTGCATGTGGGAGAATTTCTAATAGCTCAACCTTCAGTTTGATTGAAACATATGCACCCAAAAGTCGTGAGTGGGTAACATTGGGTGAGTTTACGGATAAGCGTTCAGTGCTTGACTCGGTGGTTATAAATGATCGGGTGTATCTTGTTGGTGGTGCAAAAACTGGTTTATTTTTAAAATCCATGTACTCTGCTAAACTTCCGCTAGTTCCTCCCATGAATCTTTATTTTAAAGAGGGCAATGCTACTATGGAGGCGGAACTTTCCACTCTTGGAATGGCGGATGGCTCCGTTACTCTCGGGCAACTGGCACCGGATACCTTGGCGAAGTTTGGATTGGATCATAACCCGGCAACCGCAGAAGGTAGCTTGCTCGCTGTTCCCCGTGGTACGCAACCACCACCGGGCTATCCCCTTTACAAACGCTCCGATCGAAACGGAAGTTTGTTCTGGGAAGAAAAAGCTCCGTTAAGCGTGGGAAGATCATTGGACCAAATAGCTCACCTGCAAGGCAAGATTTATGCAGTGGCATCAGGCTACGGGACCGTTTCGAATTTGTTTGAGCGCTATGATTTGGAAAAGAATCAATGGGAATCCCTGCCTAATCTCGCTGAAGCACTACATGGGGTGTCTGTTGTGGCTTTGGGCGAAAAAATTTATGTGATTGGTGGAGAAAATGAATCTAGTCAAGTCCGTTCAGATGTCCGCGTTTATGATCCACAGACACAAAATTGGAGCAATGCTGCTCCTTTGCCCAATCCCCTGTTTAAGGCAAAAGCGATTGCTTATGATGGAGCCATTTATTTGATTAACGGAGTTAGTTCGGGGAATTTTGTAAATTCCTGTTTTAGATACTCTCCAGAGACAAATAATTGGAGCCAATTGGCGAATGCTCCCTTCTCCGGAGATGGCAGAAAACTGGTGGTGTACCAAGATCGAATTTGGGCAATCGGTGGGTTTAATTCGGCTAATTCTGCTCCTGTTTCTAGTGTGGATAGTTTTGATCCGAGGACGAATTCTTGGCGAGCAGAGGCATCCCTCACAACTTCAAGAAATTGGCCAGTGGCATGGGTTGGAAATGGAGGAATTTATGTTGGGGGAGGGGACAATGGAGCTCCTTTAAACACAGTAGAATTTTATGATCCGGCAACTAAAAATTGGATTTCCAATGGAACATTACCTTACGCCCTTTGGTGGGGAGGAAGTATTCAGTCAGATGGATTTGCCTATTTGATGGCTGGTTCCGGAGCTAACGATGTATTTTTTGACAAAGTTTATTCTGCCGATCTCACTTCGCCGATGGACTTGTACTATCGGGAAAATAGTTCCGCAGGCTCAGTTACGCTTGGGAAGCTGAGTGCGGAAGTGGTTGGCAGATTAAACCAATCGAAGACTGTTTCCTTTCCCGCTGGGATGGTGACTTCAGTGGATTATAACGGAAATGCTTCAAATGAATACTCCATTCTCGAACGAACCGACCGGAATGCTAGTCATCAATGGGAGGAGATGGCCCCACTCAATGAGATCAGAAATGCTTGTGATGGGGTAGAGGCTTTGGATGGAAAGAGTTATTTTGTTGGAGGTCGGAATTTTGATACGCTACAGATTTATAATAAATTCGAACGCTTTGATCCTGGAACAAATACTTGGGAGACTCTGGACCCATTATCTGTTGCAAGGGGTGGATCTGCATGTGCAGTACTTGATGGAAAACTTTATGTGATCGGAGGGCAAAATTTGACCAGTGTGGAAATATATGATCCGTCCTC
>CBFIBI010000061.1:286-13390 GCA_965660725.1 Opitutales bacterium | reverse complement strand
GTGCCCGAAGGTGGAAAAAGGGGAAGCGATGGTGGATATGAAATGCATCCGGAATGGGTTCGAATGGTTGAACGCACTCAAGTTTCCAATTTACCAGATCCATACGATCCGACTCCCGTCCTCCAAAATATTGGGGTTTATTACACCGACTTTAATTATGGCGGTATCAGTATGGCAATTTTGGAGGATAGAAAGTTTAAATCCGGACCGGCTCAAGCAGTGGATAAGAAAACACACAAGGGTAGGGTGGACCATGTTCGAGATCCGAATCTGGATCCCAAGGTCTTAGATAAACCAGGGTTGCACTTATTGGGTACGAGGCAGGAACAATTTCTTGAAGAGTGGGCTGGCGATTATCGAGATGCATCGATGAAAGCTATCCTTTCTCAGTCTCCATTCTGTGCCGTGGCTACTCACCACGGTGGTGGAAAAGACACTAATATTTTAATCGCTGACCTTGATTCCAATGGGTGGCCCCAATCCGGGCGTAACCGTGCGATTGAATTGGCAAGAAAAGGACATGCCGTGATGATTCATGGAGATCAACATCTTGCCACTGTTGTCCACCATGGAGTAGATGAATGGAATGACGCCGGTTTTTCTTTTGCTGGTGCAGGAATCTTTAATGGTTATCCAAGATTATGGGCACCGAAGGAAGTAGGAAAAAACCGTCGACCCAATACGCCTAAATACACAGGTGAGTTTCTGGATGGATTTCATAATAAGATAAATGTTTGGGCAGCGGCTAATCGAATAGACAAGCAATACCCGGAGAAAATTAAAGATGGACCGTTAACTATGCTTGATAAGTTAAATAATACGGCTTCTGGATATGGGATTGTTAAATTCCACAAACAAGAACAAAAAATCACCATGGAGAGCTGGCCTATCTACCAGGAGATGGGCTCAGACCTTTCCAAATATAAAACCCATCAAGGTTGGCCAATCTCTGTTTCAGTTGATCAGCAATATAATCGAAAACCCATAGGTTATCTACCCGAAATTAAGATGAAGCAGAAGAATTTCATTGTCCGTGTAACCAAAGAATCTTCAGGTGAATTAGTTTACGCACGAAGAGTGACTAAGAAAAGTTTCAGTCCCAAAGTTTTCGAAAAGGGAACTTATGTAGTCGAAGCTGGACGATCTGGAGCCTTAAAATCCTTTAAAAACCAAAAAATAAAATAGATATCCCAATAGAATTAATATGAAGAACTCCCGTCTATTATTCTTTCTCAAATTCCTTGTATTTGTAGAATTGAGCTCACTTGTTAATGCCCAGTTTACAGGAAAGCAATCCGACTGGAAGGGATTCAAGAAAACGGCCTTCAAAGTTGGAGAGCACGAAGCTTTTGTAGTTGAGCCAAAAGAGCCTGCCAAAGCCAAACCGTGGGTTTGGCGTGCAAGGTTTCCGACCTATCATACTGAGATTGATGAGATGCTTTTAAGAGATGGATATTATGTCGCACACATTAATGCTGGCAGAAGTTTGGGTAGTCCAAACGCCCTGAAAATATGGAAGCAATTTTATGATCTTCTTACGAAAAAGTATGGTTTTAATAAGAAGGTTGTTCTTGAAGGAGTGAGTCGGGGAGGACTTTATGTATATCGGTGGGCAAAAGCATATCCTACAACGGTGGCTTGCATATATAATGATACACCTGTATGCGACTTCAAGAGCTGGCCCGGAGGGAAAGGGGTTGGCAAAGGAGCCCAAGGCGAGTGGAAACGGGTGATTGATGAATATGGCTTTAAAAATGAAGAGGAAGCTATGTCTTACCGAGACAATCCGATTGATAATTTACAACCAATTGTTGATGCGAGAATTCCGATTATGCATATCATCACCGAAGATGATGCCATCGTACCGCCCAAGGAAAATACTTATGTTCTAAAAGAGCGCTTGGAAAAGCTTGGGCATCCCTTCTTCTATGTAATTTCGATTGATAAGGGAAACCGGGCCAATGGTCACCATTTTGATGTTAAATACCCCCATGTGGGATACCACTTCATTCGAAAATACAGTGATTTTTCGAATGAATATCCAATCTATCTACGATCCGGCCTAAATAATTCCCGGCATGTATTTACCAAAAAGAAAAAAGGGAGAGTGGGCTTTCTTGGAGGTTCGATCACTGAGTCACCCGGTTGGCGTTTGCATGTGTCTGATTCATTGAAAAAAAGATTTCCACAGACTCAATTTGATTTTGTTTACGCCGGGATCGGTTCAACTGATTCGACTTACGGTGCCTTTCGTTTAGAGCGTGATATTTTGTCAAAGGGGAAAGTGGATCTACTGTTTATTGAATCTGCGGTGAATGAACTTCACAATTCCCGTACCCATGATGATATTGTGAAAGCTGTCGAAGGAATCATTTTGCAGTCCCGACGACATAATCCGCATATCGATATCGTGGCTCAGTATCTTTATGATATGCCCTATGTGGAATCTTACCGAAAAGGGATTACACCCTGGCAAATTGCAGCCCTCGATCGAATTTCTTTGCAGTATGGAATCAATGCGATTGATCAGGCAAAGCAGGTAACAAAATGGTTTGATAGCGGAGAAATTCCACCTCAACAATTTGGCGGATGTCATCCTAAGCCCATCGGTCATAAGGCATATGGTAAAATGATCGACCGTTTGTTTGATCATGCGTGGAAGGAACCAGTCGCTCGGTCTTTGGTTCCACATCTTGGTGCCAGAAGATATAACAATTACTCTTATGGTCGCGGTCATTTCCAATCCATTAATACCGCAAAAATAAAGAGTGGATGGAAGGTTGTAAAAAATTGGCAGGGCACTGGAAAGAGCAGGGTACGTAAGCATGATGTGGGTATTGATTACATGGAAGCACTGACTCCGGGTGCTGAATTAACCGTCGAGTTTTCCGGTTCTGCGATTGGGCTTCCCATGGTAGCAGGACCGGATGTTGGGATCATTGAGTGGAAAGTTGATGGCAGCGATTGGAAGTCACTGGATCAATTTACGAAATGGAGCAGAGGGCTTCACATCCCGTGGATTTACATGCTCGAAAAAGAACTGCCAGCAGGAAAACATCTTTTGACTTTGCGAACAACCGATCGGAAAAATGAGGAGTCGAAAGGCCATGCATGCCGATTCAGTTCTTTTGCAGTGAACGGCAACTAGTAACAATTCTAATGTGCAAAAATTTTATCACTCTCTGCTTTCTCTTAAACACATGCTTGTATGGGCATCGGCTTGCTTATAGTCCTGATGAATTTACAGTTGGTCTTTCTAAGTGCTTTGTCTTGGATGCAAATTCGACGGACAAGGTGAAGCCTTGGGTATGGTATGCCCCCACTTTGCCGAGACATCCAGATCCTTCCCATACTTGGTATATCGACAAATTAATTGAGAAAGGTATAAGTTTTGCCGGTTGTGATCAGGGTGAAGTTCGAGGGGCACCAGCAAGTGTGTCTCGATTTTCTGATTTTTATAATGAAATGGTCGGTCGTGGATATTCACAAAAACCGGTCCTACTTGGTCAGAGCAGGGGTGGTCTGATGATGTTGAGCTGGGCAGTAAGAAATCCCAATAAACTTGCCGCATATGCAGGAATTTACCCTGTACAGAATTTAAGAAGTTGGCCTATGAAATGGAGCCTTGATGCGACCTTGAGTGATTTTGGGATGGATAAAAAAACATTCATTGAAAAGATAGATGATTATAATCCAATCAACCATCTTGCAGGTATGGCAAAAGCAAAAGTATCTATTTTTATTGTTCATGGAGATTCGGATAAAGCGGTTCCACTTGAAGAAAATAGTCATATTGTAAAAGAAATATATCAAAAGCTTGGAGGGAATGTGGAACTGCATGTTGTTTCTGGCCTAGGACATCAGGTTGTTGACGAATTTTTTAAATCACAAAAATTAATCCAATTTATTATTCAGAAATCGACCCATTAAATTCGATTTTTATCAAAATTTTATACTACGATGGACAACCGATTAAAAAATATTAAGGTTTATATTCTATGAAAAAACAAAAAATACTATTCTTTATATCTATTATTTCATTGGGTTTTGGTGGACCTTTTCTATTTGGCGGCAAAACAATTAATCTGTTGTCACCAAAGCAAATTAGCTTAAATAAAAATTGGATCTTAGAGAAAGGAATTCTTACACCATCTGAAACTCCAGGGGGAATTATATGGTCAAAAGATAAGTTTGGAGATTTTTCAGTCTCCCTCGAATATAAGACTTCTAAAAAAGCAAATAGCGGATTGTTTTTCAGAACTGATCCAAAGAATCCTGTTCAGGGTGGATTTGAAATTCAGATTGCATCTCCCGGTTTATACAGTGGGAAACACATTGTTGGATCTCTTTACGATGCAAAGGAACCAATCGTAGCTGCAGGCAAACCCGATGGAGAATGGAATAAAATGGAACTGACTTGCAAGGGTCCCAGTATACAGGCAAAAGTGAATGGGAAAAAAGTAATTGATACAAATATTGATGATTGGAAAGAACCCAATAAAAATCCAGACGGTTCCAAAAATAAGTTTAAGACTGCATTAAAGGACCTTCCACGAACTGGTCATCTTGGACTACAATATCATGGGCAACCCGTTTGGTTTCGAAACATCAAGGTTACATCTTTGAACTAGAATGCCAGTTTCTCAGAAGCATGTAAAAGTCCTTCTTCTCCCTGTCTTAATTTTTTCTTTTTTTACAAGTTGCCAAGAATCGGTTTTCCGATCCCTTAAAAAGACCGACGAACTTTTTGTGTATGAGGGTTTACCACATCCTATTCGCGAAAATTCATATTTTGAGAAGGAAAAGAATAGGAAAGATGTCTTGGAAATTGATGGTCATTGGTTTTACCAGCCTAAGGTCAAGGTAAGCGGAGAAAGCCATAATGATTTAATGAACTTGCTTTTGGACGGGAAAGGATTTCACATGCCCGAATCCAATGAACCACCAAAGGATTGCGGACCATTTCATCCCGACTATGCGATTATGTGGAACTCAGAAGGAGCAAAAAATTATTTGATGATCTGTTACACTTGCTCGGAAGCGAAACTGATAAGAGAAGGAAAGAGCACGACTTACTATCTATTTGCGAACTGGCAGAAGGTTTTGTCTGAATTTCAACTTAACCGGCCCAGGTAAAGAATTTCGGAAAATCTTATTGTCACGAGTATTAGGTACATTTTAGTTGTTCACAATGACTTTAATTAGATTGTCTTTATAATAAATGAGATCAGAATCAAAACTATGATGCATCTACAAATGGAGTATCTACCTTTTAAATATTAAACAATTGAAACAAATTAACCAATAAGGAATCAAAATGGCTGAACCAAAAGGATTAAGTAAACCTGTTAAATTAAAAAGTGATTTAGCATCATTTTTAGGAGAAACTGAACTTCCAAGAACCGAAATAACGCAAAAACTTTGGGATTACATTAAGTCGAACAAATTGCAGACAAAGACCGAGAATGGAAAACCTGAGAACGCAGGGAAATTCATCGTCGCCGATGCTAAGCTTCTCTCAATTTTTAAAAATACTAATACCACGAGCAAGACCGGCAAGGTAACTGATCTTAGAAACTTGAAGGAAGGTGAAACCATTAATATGATGCAGATGGCATCTGTGGTTGGTGCAAATATTGAGTAATTGAATACACCACTTTTTTCTCCGATCTTTTTCGGAACTTTAAAACGCACTCCTGACTTGTAGGAGTGCGTTTTTTTTAGAAAATGAGATTTTATAATAACAGTGACATTCAGAATATTCTTTATTGGGTTTGAGTTTGGAAATACTCTTCCATAATGGACACAGAAAACCGAAAAAGAATCATTCAAGGTATCGTTTTAATTAACCTTTCTATTTTTTTTGCATCCTCCTTGTTTCTTACTGATCGAGGCTCTTTTTCTTGGAACACAGGAAACCAAATAGACTACTTTTTTAGCTGGCTATTTGCAAGAGATGGTTGGAGTTTTTGTCTGATGATACTTCTTTGCAGTAGTTTATGTTCTTTTGGAATATACAAGATTTGCGTCAAACTACCGGCTTCCCCGAACGAAAAAGAATCTGGAAACAATAATTTATAATCTCAATAATTAGAATTAGGCGATGGAATATAGAATCACATGTTTCTTTAAAAAGATATTTTAGCCTTTCAAAAACTATGAGTTTTTTTCAAATTTCAAGGTTTTATATTTCAAGTCTATTAGTTCTAACTGGCATCCATTTTGTGGAAGCAAGAAAACCTGCGGGTGAGTTGGGCAATCTTGAAAATCTTGCCTCCATGGAACCCAAACCTTTTGTAGTGGTCGAGGCTAGGGGTAAGAAAGTTAAAAGTCGCGGGCAGGGGGTTGTTGTTTCCCCTCAAGGGCATGTTCTTTCAGCTGCACATATCGCATGGATAAGCGCAGAGGGGAATTATACAGAGAATTTTAGAATCAGTTTTCGGGGAAACGGAAAAAATCTTCCCTCAGGTGAGGTACATTTGCACTCAACTACTTTTTCCGACCGGGAGAATGCTTTGTATAAAGAGAACTATTATGAGGCTCAACTTCTCCGGCTAGATAATTCTCGATTCTTGAAGGGCCGGGATTTGGCTTTGTTTAAGATGCGATCTACTAACCAACAAGACTTTCCAATAGTTGAGTTCTATTCAATTACAAAACCTGAAATTGATGTCGGAGATTCATTTCACTTATGCCATTACAATTTCCCGCACAAACCAGCTGATCCTTTTTTTCTTATTAATCCAATTGAAGTGGTGGGAGTTGCTCACACTTCATACGGACTACAATATTTAGCTAAAGGGTATTACCGAATAGGTTCAAGTGGTGGAGCGATTATCAAAAATGGTAAGCTTATTGGAATTCAAAGTTCAGCGTATACCGTAAATGCAAAAGATATTGGAGAAATTCCATTGGGATTAATTTCATTCCATCTCGTCTGGAAAAACCAATTTAAGAATTTGCCTCATTAGAGAGTATCTGCATTTTTAACTAAGTAATCCTAATAAAAAATTATGTCAGAAAATGCAGAAAATAATTCCCCTGCCTCAAAACCGGTAATAGCAGATAAAAGGCCAGCAGTTATGAAGCTTGAAGCTGGGGAGTACTGGTGGTGCTCTTGTGGGAAATCATCAAAGCAACCCTTTTGTGATGGCTCGCATCAAGGTTCTTCATTCCAACCTCAAAAAGTCGTTATCGAGGAATCTAAAAATGTTGCTCTTTGCAATTGTAAGCATTCGGCAAACGGTCCCTTTTGTGATGGAGCCCATTCTAGATTATAAACTAAAGGTTTAGAATAACTATATATATTATAGGTATCAATAATCTTGTTCCTTTATGTTTCCATTTATAACTAAGCCAAGGTAGGGTGCCCACGAGTGATCCAAGTTTACTCTAGATTGAATTACTATTACCGATCAAATAACAGTCATCATGTTTAGATGATAAGCCTCAAGCCAATTTGGAATTCGGCCTGTTCAGCGTGTAACAAATCTTTTCTTCAATGAACCGAGAATGGATTCACCTTTTTTGAAACCCTTCCAAATTGTTTACCAAGTATGTCGGTTGCCGATATTAAATTGAGTTATCAGTCAAAAGTCGAATGATTGCTACAAGATCAATCGAGAAATGAAACAATTCCGTTTTCACGAATTTTCTTCGCGTAGGTTTTGCCATTAATTTTGTATTTGAGATTAAGAACCTTAACTGTACCACCTGCTGGGTCCTTACCTGCTAGTTTATTCGTCATAGCAAAATCGTACAGCATACTATCAAGTTGTTTTTGTATTACTTTTCGAACATCCATTTGGCGATTAGGGTTTCCATCCTCTCCATAAAGTGCACTGACAAGTTCGATTTGAAGCCTTTTTAAGGATCGAAAAACTTTATGCTTCCGATCACCTCCAGAGACAAAATAAGCAATAAGGTCCTTCAGTTCCTCCGCGTTCATCGAATTAATTAGTCCTCCGGGCATCATCGATAATTTGGATCCTTCCTTGGATGCAACTTTCGCTTTTTCAACTTTAGTTAATTTGAGGGGTTCAAGGCCAGATTGAACAAGTGAATACTCTCCGTTTTCTTCTGCTACCACGCGACCTAAAATCACGGAACCATCCTTCATCTTTAGTTCATGCTGTTCGAATTGTTCAGAGACAACCATATTTGGATGAATGGTTGATTCCAGGATTGATTTATAGTCGCTCCTTTTTGCTAGGTTGGTCAAATCTGGTCCGACGCCTCCTCCTTCATCACCAAATCGGTGGCATGCCACACATAGACCTGCTGAAAACATTTTCTTGCCATTTGTATAGTCACGACCAGCGAGTACTTCCTTATTCAGCACCTGAAGTGCAGAATCAACTGTCCATGCAACTCCAGGACCTTTGGCTCTAGGCAGTTTGGCCAGATCGACACTTTTTACTTCCCCCATGAGATACTGCAGGGAGATACGATCTTTATCAGGCACGGATGCAATGGCTGATTCACGAATTTTCTGAATGTAACCAGTAAACATATTTCCTCCTTTTTTGGTCATAAGGTTTTGCAATTCGCCAAGGTAGGATTTTCGATCCTTCATCGTCCATCCAACCTGCACATCCTTAAGGCAAAAGAGAAAGTGTATATTAAGAACATTTGGAGTAACATCTTCTCCCATAGTACTTAGGATTTTACCTCCATAATTTTTGTTACGCTTCATAATTACTGAGTCGAAGTCAGGAATTTGTGTTTTGGTTGTTTTCATTAACGCAATTGTTTTTCGCACAACGGAAGGATGATCCAGGTAGCACAAGACTCTACAGAGCTCTTCATTTAAGTTATCATCTTTTGATGGAAAGAAGGTATCGAGTTGCTGACCAACTGCTTTAACTTGTTTGGAGGCAGGCATTCCCCCACGACTCATAATTACTGAATAGGTTCTTAAAAGAGCAAGTTTTCCAGTCTTATCGAGTTTGCTAAAATCGACTTTAAGCAAACGTTCGATACTAGGTTTCATACTGTCAGTGAGATCACTACGGGCTAGACCGAGTAATGCATGAATAGCTGCAAAATCATTTTTCTCAGCGTATGCTTTCTTGGCCCAAGTTTTTGGGTCCTGCCATTCCATAGCAATCCGGGCAGCATAACGGATATGATAATCCATACTTCCCAAGTGGGGCCAAGCTTCTTTGACTGCCTTGGGATCGGCATGTCCATGAAATGATTCAATCATTTTCCGAGTTTCCCGGGCTTTGGCATGTTCGCTACTCGTGTCCAACTTAGATAATTTGGTCGACGAATTTCCGGCATAGGCAATTCGATAAAGGCGGGATTGGCCGCCACGGCCACCTACACAGAAGTACATATTGCCATCCGGGCCGATATCCACATCAGTTAGAGCAAGCGAACCATTATTGTTTGAAATAAATTCCCTTTTTTCACCGATGTAAGATGATCCATTTGGCTTGAGGTGGACTGAATACATGGTGGCAAATGTCCAATCACAAATAAATAAGGCATCACGATAATGAGTGGGAAAATTTGCATTGGTTCCTGCAATCACTCCGGTTGGGGATCCAGGTCCTATATCAACCACAGAACCAACCGTATCGGGAAAGTATTTACGCCATTTTTTGGAGGTTGCCCGCCATCCACTATCTCCACCAGAAATTCCATGATTAATTCGAGTCGGTCGATACCAGGGGGCACCAATGTCCCATTCCATGTCGGCATCATAAACAAAAAGTTCACCATCTCGATTTAATGCAAAATCGCATGGATTTCTGTAGCCCATGGTTATGATTTCACGATTTTTCCCATCTGGACTCATTTTCATAACCCACCCACCGGGCGCCTTACCCTGTGACATATGTCCGTAGGCATAATTTTGTAAAAGTACATCATCTTTCCAATTTGTGGGGATCCTTGAATTGAGAAATTCTGGTGGTCTGGTTGCGTTTCCAGCGATGACATAGATACTTTTCCCATCGGGAGAAACAATTATTGAATGGGGGCCATGTTCGCCACCACCGGCCATTTCGGCGAGGAATTCTACAGATCCAAGACTACCGTCTGGTAAAACCTTGGCCCGAGTCAATTTACGATTTCCCATCATGTAGAGATGGTCAAAGGCGTAAAGCATACCATAGACGGAAGATTCAACATTGAGTTTCTTGATCTTGGTTTCGTCGAATTCTTCTCCCGGCTTGGGGATTTCCACAAGGAAAGTACCTGCTTTTTGCTGGTCTGAAACGGTTAAGCGACCCTTTTTATCAAAGGCCATGGAAATCCATGAACCAAATTTTTTCTTATCCACTTCGTAGATAAGATCGACTTGAAACCCAGGAGGAACATGCAGACCTGTTGAGGGATCCTCAATGGGTTTTTCCAAAGCAGGTAATCGATATTCACCAAATGATATGGAAAACGCGATTATAATGCTTAGTATAACAAATGTAATTTTTTTCATGATGCTGGAAATACTGATAAACACTATTTGATTTTCAATTTTGAAAAAGCTTAAAGTAAAGCCGGAAGGATATTAATCTATGAAGGAAAGTGTCTGGTTTTCCCGAACTTTTTTAGTGTATGTTTTGCCGTTGAGCTTGTAGCTGAGTTCAAGAACCTTGACTACACCGTTTGCTGGATCAGCTCCTGCAACTTGGTTGTTCATGACAAACTCATATTCCCTTTTATTAATTTTATTTTGAATAATCGATTGAACACCCATTTGTTTTTTTGGATTTCCTTCCTGCCCGTAAATCGCACGAATAAGTTCGATGGCGAGCTTTTTGGATGAACGGAAGACCTTGTGCTTAGGATCTCCGGCTGAAACAAAATAGGCGATCAAATCTTTTAATTCATCTGCATTCATAGAATTGATCAGACCGCCTGGCATCATGGAAATTTTGGACCCTTTTTTGGATGTCACTTTGGATTTTTCAATCTTTGTGAAAGTAAGGGGCTGGAGACCAGACTGGACAATTGAGTAGTGATCCTTTTCTTCCGAGACGATTTTACCAATAACTAAAGAGCCGTCATTCATGGTAAGTTCATGCTGCTCAAACTGATTAGACACTACCATATTTGGATGAATGGTTGATTCGAGCATAGATTTATAGTCACTCCGCTTAGCCAGGTTGGTCAGGTCTGGGCCTACTCCACCACCTTCGTCTCCAAATCTGTGGCAAGCAATACAAAGTCCAGCAGAGAACATTTTTTTACCATTTGCATGACTTCTCCCTACCAGAGGTTCTTCGTTTAGAGTCTCTAACGCAGAATCAACAGTCCATGCCACCCCTGGGCCTTGAGCCCGAGGAAGTACTGCTAGATCAATACCTTTGATTTCTCCGGTTAAATATTTAAGGGCGAACCTATCTTTTTCGGGGACGTTTGCGATAGCAGATTCGCGAATCTTTTGTAAGTAACCCGAAAAGTAATGCCCTCCTTTTTTTGAGAGTAAATCCTTGAGTTCTCCAAGGTAAGATTTGCGTTCCTCCATCGACCATCCGTTGGTCACATCCTTAAGGCAGAAGAGATAGTGAATGTTAAGGATGTTGGGAGACACATCCTCACTCATAGTAGTAAGGATTCTTTTCCCATAATTGCTTCCTCGTTTCATTATTTCAGGATCAAATTCAGGAATCTTGGCCTTGGTTGTTTTCAATAATGCGATTGTCTTACTCACAACATCGGGGTGTTGAAGGAAAGACAGTACACGGCAGAGTTCCTCATTTAAATGATCGTCCTCGCTTGGGTAGTGTGGATCCAATTGTTTTCCGAGCGCATTAATTTGAGATTGGCTGGGTTTTCCAGAACGACTCATGATTACAGAATATGTCCGGATCAGTGCAAGTTTGGCAGTTTTGTCTAATTTGGAAAAGTTTACTTTGAGCAACCGGTTAATACTTGGTTCGATACTATTGGGGTAATCACATCGGGCGAGTCCGAGAAGTGCGTGAATGGCAGATAGATCGCTGTTTTCCTTGTAGGCTTGATTTGCCCAGTTTTTGGGGTCCTGCCACTCGATTGCAATGCGAGCGGCATAGCGAAGGTGATAATCTTCACTTTGAAGATAGGGCCATGCGATTTCAATGGCTTGCGGATTAGCTTTACCATGGAAGGATTCGAGCAAGTGACGGGTCTTTCTAGCTTGGGCATGTTTGCTTCCGGTATCCAGTTTGGATAGAGCAGTGGATTCTTTTCCCACATAGCGGACACGATAGAGGTAGGATTGTCCTTTTCTTCCTCCAACACAGAAATACATATGCCCATCTGGGCTAATATCGACATCGGTGAGGGGTAGGGAACCGTCGATATTCGTGACAAAAGTTCGGGTTTCTCCTGTGTATGATGATCCTTTGGGAGTGAGGTGTAGCGAATAGATTGTAGCGAATGTCCAGTCGCATAAAAACAGAGCATCCCGGTAATCAGTGGGGAAATTAGCATTAGTCCCTGCAATTACACCAGTCGGACTGCCAGGTCCGATATCAAGTACTGATCCAATGGTGTCTGGGAAGTATTTTCTCCATTTTTTTGATGTTGCCCGCCATCCACTTTCTCCACCGGATACTCCATGATTAATACGGGTTGGACGATACCATGGGGTTCCCATATCCCATTCCATATCTGCATCATAAATAAACATTTCACCATCCCGGTTCAGAGCGAAATCGCATGGATTACGATACCCCATATTGATGATTTCTCGTTCCGATCCATCGGGGTTAAACTTGAGCACCCAACCTCCTGGTGCTTTACCGCTACCGTTATGTCCATAGGCATAGTTCTCCAAGAGCACATCATCCTTCCAGTTCGTTCGTATTCTGGATTTTTCGAAACTTGGAGTTCGGGCAAAATTACCTGCAATTAGATAAAGTCCTTTTCCATCCTCGGTAACAATTAAAGAGTGTGGACCGTGTTCGCTCCCCCCATAGAGTTGGAATAATGTTTCCTCTTTACCAAAGTCTCCATTTTCAGAAATTGGCACACGGACAACTTTGCTTTGAGATACCATGTACAAATGATCGAAAGCAAAGAGCATTCCCCATTGACCACTTTCAAGGGGGAGTTTTGTGATAGATGATTCTGAAAGGGTTTGCCCAACTTTAGGAAGATTGATGAGAAAAG
>CBFIBI010000061.1:0-276 GCA_965660725.1 Opitutales bacterium | reverse complement strand
TTTGTACTGATCTGAGACAACTAATCGTCCTTTTGGATCGAATGACATCGAAATCCACGAACCATACTTTTCTTTATCAACTTTATAAACAAGATCAGCTTCGAACCCGGGAGGAACAGATAAACCTGTTGAATCGTCAATTATTAGGCTGTGCGAAATGGATTGTTTTGCACACACAATTAATGAATATGCGATAAATGCTGTGCATGTTAAAGAAATCGGGAGGATATTTTTCATAGTTACTGGGAATAACATAAGTCTAAGGAATTATAGAAT
>CBFIBI010000060.1:0-13748 GCA_965660725.1 Opitutales bacterium | reverse complement strand
AGTAGAAAACCCACCAGCGACATAAATATTTAGATCAGAATTTAACGCTTTATCAAAACGAAAGCCGGCTTTTCGCAGATGACCGTCATCGCGTGCAGGAAGACCCGAATCCAGAGTGCCTTCAGCATATTCCTGATCTCGGACCCAAAATCGATAATAGCTATCATCCGAAAGCCTTCCTCCGTGAACATAATCGCCCAAAAAGGTGCCATTATCCTGAATAGCCAAACGAATAGAATTCCCCTGAGTATTGGCGGAGTGCTTGGTAACCAGGTTAAGCACACCGTTAACCGCATTGGTTCCCCAAATAGATGCACCCGGTCCGCGTATCACCTCTATTCGGTCAATTACAGCTACAGGGTAATCATCCACTGAATAATTTGCGCTACCAAGCATGAGTTGAGAAACTTCTCTTCCTCCAATCTTACCCAAAAACTTTTGAGTCGAAAATCCGCTGAAATTCCGCATCGATGCAAAATTGTCATATGCAAGACCACGACTAACATGAATACCGGGAACACCTCGAAGAGCCTCAACCGAATTCAAATAACCATTAAAGGTAATATCCTCAGGGCGAATCACATGAACAGAGGCTGGATTTCTCCAGTACTGCTGATCATAACCAAGAACTCCCTGAATTGGAATTTGAGAAAGATTGGATACATCCAATTCGATTAATCTTTTTAATTCAGCTTTTTCAAATGGAGTTAACCTATTCGAAGAATTTGATTCCGAATAAACATTTCCTACTGTAACGCAAAGTGTTACAATTATTAACAGAAATATACGAAAGAAAGACATCAAATTTAAGGAATTATTTCCACGACATTTCTCAATGTGGATATACGTGAACTAAGCTTGGGCGATTTTCGTGAAAATGTCTTTTTGTTTATAACCAAGCGGATTCGATTCTTACTACTACTAAAGCTAATATCACCATCAAATTCCACAATAAATTCTCTTCCATTTCCTATCAAAAGGCTATTCGGTGTAAGCTTTTTTACTTCGCTAACATCAAAATTAGATTCGGGTAAAAAGAAAACCACTTGAGGTTTTTGCGAAAGCTCCAGTTTCGCCTCACTTTTTAAATTGTTTTTAAGATGAATTATTTCCAAATCCCTTCGATCTATTTTCATTTTGGTTTGAGAAGCTAAAAATCTGAAGGATTCTACGATTCCATTTTCATCTTCACCAAAAATTATAATTTTTGCAGATTCTGCTTTGCTCGGTAGATCTGATTGTTCCCATTTAGTAAATTTGATTAAGTGAGTCAGATAAGTTGCCTGTACTCTCCCTACCCTTCTTTTCTCATCCATTAAACTTGTGCTGGCAACAACCGGAATCATTCCAAAAAAAGTCACAAAGAAACCTAACAAAACGAATACTCGCCTTGAAGTAAGGTACTTTCTGAATTTGGAATTAAAAAATAACACGGATAATCAAAATTTCTTGGTAATACTAAGAAGGAAGGTTCGCTCAACACGCCCAGGCTCGAAATCTAGATCGTTATACATATTTTCTGGATGATCAGGATCTAAGAGGTCACGACCAAAGAGCCCGATTTCCCAATTCTGTTTGGTTTGCCAAACAAAACCTAAATCCAATCGCAAATACTTATCTATTGGAATAGGGTTATAAGCAGATGGAATAGTCCTATCACCAGTATAATAAAGGCTTTGAGTAAAAGTTAGATTATCGCGGATTTTATAATGAGAAGACACATTAGCCATTGAGTCAGGAAAATCATCTTGCTTAACCCCGTCTTTTTTTCCGTTCGAGTAGGAATATCCACCCTGTAAATGCCATGAACGGGAGGCCCGATAATCAAAAGTTAATTCACCGCCGGTAGTCTTAACATTGCTTGTAGTGTAAACTGGAGGGCCTGAAAAAACAGCATCCTTTGTGGAATAATGGTAAAGAGATAACTCGATAAGTAATTTATCTGAGGGTCTAGTTCGCCAACCCAATTCGAAGGCATCCATGGTCTCATCATCAAGATCACTCGCACCAGTAAATGATGTATTAATCCATTCCTTGCCTAGAGGGTTGGTTGTTGCATTTTTATCAACAGGATTCCATATTCTAGCATATGAAACTTCAGTGTATTGCTCCACTAAAGAAGCCTGACGGTAGGCTCTAGAATATGCTCCCCAGAAAATATTTTGATCATCCAATGTGTAAGAAACTCTAACTCCTGGTTGTATTGAGGACCCGCTTAAATCACTATCTTCAAATTTAGCTCCAATTGATAAGACAAGTTGATCTGATAAGTCGATTGAGTCCTGTAAAAAACCGGCAAATCGCTCAAATTTAGTAGGACTACTCCCATATTCTAGAATCGGAATGTCTGTCCTTAAAGATTTATTTAAATCAAAAGTAGAAGCAAATATAGAAGGATCAACTGTGGGAAATGCCCATGGCGATGTGACTACCTCATCTACATCAAATGACATGTGTCTGTAAGATGCACCAAAAGCCAAGTGATGGAAATCGCCAATCGGTTTATTGGCACGAAAATCCAAATCATATTCCCGTCTTTCCCAACTGTGCCCAATATGCCCAAGATTTGTGTCGTATATTTCAGCATATCCCGCCAATGACCATTCGAGTTCAGTATTAGTTATCCCAGAAAATTTCGCCCGAAGATGAGAACCATCTTGTGGCATTTCCTCGTAACTGTAAATAAGCGGAATACCTATCGGTTCAATTAATCCCTTCGCCGTAGGCCAAGTTGGATATTTTGATTGAGGAGGTATGCCCGGCAAACCCATTGCAGTTGCTACCGATATTGGAATAAAAGGAAATTCACCATTCTGAACTGACGGTAAACCACCAAACCCGGAAAAAGGAATTAAACTGTTAGGAAATGGGGAAGTAGGATTAGGATCGGTTGGATACAATAAACGGGAGCTCAAATCAAATACATGGTCGACTCGTCTGGTCGCGAATCCACCAGCGAATGTAAAGTCTATGTCGGAAATAAGTTCCTTATCAAATCGAAAGCCCGCCTTTCTTGCGTAACCATCGTCACGTGCATCCATTCCAGAAAGAAGTTTTCCCTCCGAGTATTCCTGATCGCGGATCCAAACCCGATAGAATGAGTCATCGCCGATTTGTCCACCATGAACATATTCACCAAGAAATGTACCATCATGCTCGATAATCAATCGAACACTATCCCCCTGAGTCTGTGCAGAATGCTTGGTTACAATATTGACAACCCCACTTACCGCATTAGTCCCCCAAATAGAAGCGCCAGGCCCGCGTATAATTTCCACGCGATCAAGGATAGCTAGTGGAACATCTTCGGTTGTCCAATTAATCGTTCCTCCCATTAACTGAAGAACTTCCCGACCGTCCACCATGGTAAGAAATTTCTCTGTGGCTGAACCACTAAAGTTACGCATCGTTACAAAATCATCATACCCCACCCCGCGAGTGGTAAACATACCGGGAACATTACGGAACGAATCAACAGTCAAAACATGGCCGTTGAGGCTAATGTCTTCTGGACGAATAACATGAACAGAAGCGGGATTCTTCCAATGCTCCTGCTCGTATCCTAACACTCCACGAATGGGAGTACGCGAGAGATCAAGAAAGTCTAAATCTAAGAGTCTTCGTAGTTCAGCTTTTTCAAAGGGAGATAAACCTGAAGAATTTGTTTCACCCAGAAATTGACCATGTAACGGATTGGAAAATACGCAAAAGAATGCTAATAGATTAAGGGTGAAAATTTTCAAAAGGCAAAATGAAGCGGAAGTCAGTGAAATTGCACTTTTGGCACAAGTTACCGACATCAAACTTCAAGATTTCACATAAAAAGTTTAACGGGATAAAATCATCCCTCAACCACACCAGTCATTGCCTTCAAAATAGCATTCCAAGTCGCAGGATTTTCAAGTGTCGAATTCGGAAACATACATCCATCCCAACAGATATGTTTAATTCCACGATCCTGAAAATCTTTTAACCAGTAATGAGAACAACGGGTAATATCGAGTTTGCCATTTGGATCATCTGCAGGGCAATGTTTTCCAGTTTTATCATGAGACCCAGCACCATGAACTTCTCCATCATTCTGGGCGACATGAAAATCAATTGTCCAAGGGCGTAATTTGTCTGTCATCTGCTCATAGGCAGCATAAAATTCCTCGTCAGTATAGCCCTCCTTCAATAAGGCATGCTCAGGAGCATTGTATCCCATGAGATAAAGATATGTGTGAGCCAAGTCAGCTTGAAAGCCAAGAGTCTCAGGCATGCCCACTCCCTCTAGCAAATCTAGCATGTCTTTCCAACTATGCATACCTGCCCAACAAATTTCACCTTCCGCAGCAAGTCTTTCACCATGATCAGCAGCAATTTGAGCAGCTTTTTTAAAGGTATCAACAATTCGAGCCGTTCCCTCGCCAGGATTTGCTTTCCATTGCTCAACACCAAATTCCGCTGAGTCAATCCGAATAACTCCACCCTTTCTGGCACCATGATCATTGAATACTTTTGCAATCCGACAGGCCATTTTGACCGCATCTAAGAATTTCTCCTGTTGTTCATCGGTTCCCATTGCGGAATCTCCAACCGTACCGGGCCAAACAGGTGCCACAAGTGAACCAATATCAAATCCTTTACCCACAATAAGATCAGCAATTTTCTTGAGCTCATCATCACTTGCCTCGGGATTGGTATGAGGTAGAAAAAGAAAATAATCTATTCCGTCAAATTTTCTTCCGTTCACATCTGCAGCGGCAGAGAAATCCAACATTTTTTCCAGGCTTATTGGAGGCTCCTGTCCATCGTCATCGCCTTTGCCAACAAGACCAGGCCACATTGCATTGTGAAGTTTTAAAGAAGATAAACTCATTTATATAGGGATTTAATGGTTAAAATAAGATTGTTGTACACGAGTAAAGGAATGTGCACTATTTTAATTTTTCAAATGATGATCAACCATAAAAATTAATATTTTTAAATCTCTATTGCGAGAGCCTAAAAAAAATACTAAAATTTCAACTAAACCATCCCACAACATTATGATAATAGTTATATCATTCTCCTATGCAGAATAAGAATTCAATTTTACGGGTATCGCCCAAAGACAATCTTTTAGTCGCACTCAAGGATTTGGATGTGACAGAAAAAGTTTGCCTGAATAACGAACAATTTACGATATCAGATAATATACCGGCAAAGCATAAATTTGCTTCTTCTCGTATTTTAGAAGGTGAACAGGCGTTTATGTATGGGGTTCTTGTTGGAGAAGCAACCAAGAACATTGAAGTAGGCGAAAAAATAACTACCGAGAATTTGATTCATCGGTCTGCTGATTTTTCTTTATCCGAAGAAATCATTCATTGGGATTCGCCAAATATCGAAAAATGGAAAAATGAAACATTTTTAGGATATCAGCGGAAAGATGGAAAAGTAGGTACTGCAAATAATTGGCTCTTTGTACCCATGGTATTTTGTGAAAACGGAAATATCGAAGTACTTAAAAGATCGATTCACAAAGCCCTCGGTTTAGATAAAAGATCTCAATATGAAGCATTTGCAAGAGAGCTGGCAAATGCGTATCAAAAAGGAGATCCTCCGGAAGGAATCCGGTTACCAAACGAAATTACTCAACCCACCTCCCCTATTTTCTCAAATATTGATGGTGTGAAATTCCTCACTCACGGTCTAGGGTGTGGTGAAACACGAGGAATTTCACATGAACTTTGTGGCTTACTGGCTGGCTATGCATGTAATCCTAATGTAGCAGGTATTACTGTCCTCAGCCTGGGTTGCCAGCATGCTCAGGTTTCGATCCTTGAAGACGAAATTGCCAAAAGGTGTCCTGATTTCCAAAAACCATTGCTCGTCTTTGAACAACAAAAATATTCATCCGAGCGAGAAATGCTCGAGCAAGCAATACGCCAAACTTTTGAAAACCTAGCAAAAGTTAATCTCATAGAAAGAAAAGAAACTCCTATCTCTAAGTTATGTATTGGTGTAGAATGTGGGGCATCTGACGGATTCTCTGGCATCTCAGCCAATCCATGCATCGGACAAGTTTCAGACTTTACTGTTGGTCTTGGTGGTCGGGTTATTCTTTCAGAATTCCCAGAGCTATGTGGTGTGGAACAGGAAATCGTCAATCGCTGCCGAAATAAAGAAATTGGAAACCGGTTCATTAGCATCATGAGAAACTACGAGGAAAGAGTTAAGGAAGCAGGTTCTGGATTCCACATGAACCCTTCTCCTGGCAATGTCAAAGACGGCTTAATTACCGATGCGATTAAGTCAGCCGGTGCTGCCAGAAAGGGAGGAACATCACCTGTGGTTGATGTTTTTGATTACCCAGGATGGGCAAAAAAGGACGGATTATCCCTTCTATGCACGGCTGGAAATGATGTCGAATCAACAACTGGTATGGCTGGTGCTGGAGCTAATCTAATTCTTTTCTCGACCGGACTCGGCACTCCAACGGGAAACCCGGTTACTCCAGTTATCAAAATATCAAGTAATTCAAAAACTGCTGAATTATTTAAAGAATATATCGATTTCGATACAGGTTCAATTATTGATGGTTCTGAAAGTGTGCAATCTCTAAGCGAAAAACTTATGCAGGAAGTCATTTCATATGCATCAGGCAAAAAAAAGACAAAAGCTGATTTACAGGGTCGTGATGATTTCTTGCCTTGGAAAAGAGGAATGTCTTTATAATAAATTACAGAAATGAAGAAACTACAAAATAAGGTTGCGATCATAACTGGTGGAGGGAAAGGGATTGGAAGAGCTATTGCACTTCGCTTTGCAAGAGAAGGAGCGAGCCTCGCAATTTGGGAAAAAGACAGAGAAGCTGGGGAAAAAGTTGCTGAGGAGATCACTTCTTTGGGCGGACAAGCTGTTCTGAATCAATGCGACATCACTAACTCCAAGAATGTTGAATCTGCTCTTGGTAAAACAATTGAAAAAATCGGTACTCCCACCCATCTCATTAACAATGCCGGAATAGCTCATGTAGGATCTGCGACTAATACTTCAGAGGAAGACTTTGACAGGGTTATGGAAGTAAACACAAAAGGAAACTTTTTGTGTATAAACAAAATTATTCCAATCATGATCGATAATGGAGGAGGAGTCATACTAAACATGGCATCCATTGCATCCCGCCTTGGAATTTCTGACCGTTTTGCCTATTCCGCGAGCAAAGGTGCAGTACTTGCGATGACATTGAGCGTTGCTAAAGATTATGTTGATCAGGGAATTCGCTGTAATTGTTTATGCCCGGGGCGAGTTCACACTCCTTTTGTGGACGGATTTTTGGAAAAGTACTACCCTAATGAAAAAGACAGAAAACAAAAATTTACTGAACTATCTGATTATCAACCATTAGGAAGAATGGGAAAACCGGAAGAAATAGCATCTCTTGCCACATTTATTTGTTCCGATGATGCTTCTTTTATTACAGGGGTTGCTTATGATGTAGATGGAGGAACCATGACGCTTCGATAAGATATTTTAATATGAAATTAATAAGAAAAGGTGAACCCTATGAAGAATCTCCCGGAATTGTACTTCCGGATGGACGGGAAGTCGATGCGTCCTCCTTTGGAGAAGACTTTGATGAAGTCTTTTTCGAAACTGATGGAATGGACAGGCTGAAGTCTTGGTTAAAAGAAAACGATGGCGAATTGCCCCCTTTTCCTGAAGGAATGAGATACGGTTCGCCTATCGCACGGCCAAGTAAAATTGTTTGTATTGGTCTAAATTATGACGACCATGCTCGTGAATCAGGGATGGAAATCCCTCCCGAACCCGTTCTCTTTTTTAAAGCAACAAGCTCGTTTTGCGGACCAAACGATGACCTTATCCTTCCCCGTGGTGGAGATAAAACTGACTGGGAAGTTGAACTTGCTTTTGTTGTTGGTATGCGAGCCAGTTATATCGAGGAGAATGAAGCAATGAAGTATATCGCTGGTTTTTCGTTACATAATGACTACAGCGAAAGAGGATTTCAACTTGACCGTAGTGGCCAATGGGTGAAAGGAAAGAGTTGTGATCGATTTGCTCCATTTGGCCCCTATCTTGTAACCCCGGATGAGATAGAGGATCCGAATAACTTGAAGATGTGGTTAAAAGTAAACGGGGAAACAATGCAATCAAGTAACTCATCCAACCTGCATTACAAAATCCCATTTCTACTTAGTTATGTAAGTCAATTCATGACCCTTCTTCCTGGCGATGTAATTTCTACCGGTACTCCTCCAGGTGTTGGAATGGGTATGGATCCACAGGTTTACCTTAAAGCTGGGGACCTCGTCGAATTAGGTATTGATCAACTCGGTACATCCTCACAAAAAGTAGTCCCTGCTGTATGAATCTGAATTTAGAGGGCAAGGTCGCTCTCGTCACAGGTGGAGCCAAAGGAATTGGTGCGTCTATTGTTCGATCATTCGCGGAGGAAGGTGCTAAAGTCTCAATTGTGGACCGTAATCCAGAAGTCGCAAAAAAGTTAATTTCTGAATTAGAAAATTCCGAACAAAAAGGATTCTTCATACCTACAGAACTGACTAATTTAGATGATTGTAAAAGAGCAATCGAAAATACAATTCAAAATGCAGGCAGGCTCGACTGCCTGGTTCATAATGCGGGCACGAATGATGGAGTAGGCTTGGAATCCGAACCAGTCAAGTTCATGGAATCTCTTAATAAAAACCTCCTTCATGTCTTTGCCCTAACCCATTACGCAATTGATGAACTTATTCGAAATAAAGGATCGATTATTTGTATTGGGTCCAAAGTTGCCAAAACAGGTCAGGGGGGAACTTCCGGTTATGCTGCAGCTAAAGGGGCAATGAATGCTCTTACCCGTGAATGGGCTCTGGATTTGGCTCAAAAAGGAGTTCGTGTTAACTCTGTAATTCCAGCAGAGGTTATGACTCCAATGTATCAGCGTTGGCTCGATTCTCTTAAAAACCCTGATAAAACAAAGAATTCTATAGAACAGAACATTCCTCTGGGCAATCGTATGACCACGGATCAGGAAATTGCTAATGCAGTTGTCTTTCTTGCATCTGAAAGATCTGGTCATACGACCGGTCAAATCTTTCATCCTGACGGTGGATATGTTCACCTGGACCGTTCATATGGAAAGGTTCAAATTGACTAAAATTTTTGAAAACTGATATTTGTATTATTGGTGGAGGGATAGTTGGACTAGCAACAGCTTACCTAATCTCAAAAAAACACCCCGATCAAAAAATTGTCTTGGTTGAAAAAGAGAAATCTCTTGCAACTCATCAGACTGGACATAACTCAGGAGTTTTACATTCCGGAATTTATTACAAACCCGGTTCTTTAAAAGCAAAGAATTGTCGTTTGGGTAAGAAAGCAATGGAAAGCTTTTGCAGCGAACAAGGAATCCAGCACGAAATCTGTGGAAAAATAATTATCTCGTTGAATGAAGAAGAAATTCCACGGATGGAAAAAATTTATCAACGAGGGCAAGAAAACGGAGTAAATTGCAAAATTATTTCCCGCGAAGAGCTTCTTGAAATTGAACCTCACGCTGCAGGGATTAAAGCCATCCATGTACCGGAATGTGGAATCGTTAACTACAAACAGGTATGCGAGCGACTTGGTGAAATAATTAAGGAAAAAGATGCCATTCTCCTGCTGGGACAAGAAGTCCAAAAAATTGATCCATCTTCGGAAAAGGTTGATATTCATACCCAAAATCAAACAATATCTGCTGCATATGTAGTAAATTGTGCAGGATTACATTCTGATCGAGTCACCAAAATTGGAGGTAACCAGGCTCCGGCGAAAATCATTCCTTTCAAAGGGGAATATTATGAACTTTCAGAAAGCTCAAAACATCTTTGTAAAAACTTGATTTATCCAGTACCCGACCCTCAATTTCCTTTCCTTGGGGTTCATTTCACTCGTATGATTGACGGATCAGTTGAGTGTGGTCCAAATGCAGTTCTTGCATTGGGTCGAGAAGCCTACGGAAAACTTGATTTAAACTTTAAAGACCTATTTGAATCGGTCTCATACTTGGGTTTTCAAAAAATGGCCTTGAAACACTGGAAAATGGGATGCGGTGAGATATGGCGTTCTTACAATAAAGGTGCTTTTGTCAAAGCTCTTAAAAGATTGATTCCAGAAATCGAAGCTAAACATTTAATTCCTGCACCGGCTGGCATACGAGCCCAGGCCGTTAGTCCCGATGGTGCGATGGTGGATGATTTCCTTATTCAGGAAAATAAGCGGATCATTAATGTATGCAATGCCCCCTCTCCTGCGGCAACTGCATCACTCAATATTGGGTCGACAATAGTGAAGAAATTAGCGGCCCGATTTTAGATCTTTGATGCTTTGTTATAAAGCAAGTTATCTTTTTGATCATGATGAAACTAGCATTCTGAAATCATTACCTATGGAAAGCGAAATATTATGAAGTTAATTACGTTCACATTATTCCTATTATCATTTTTTTTATTTGGGAAAGACCGGATCGAAAAACCCAATATTCTTTTTGCAATTGCTGATGATTGGAGCTTTGGCCATGCAAGTGCATACGGATGCACATGGATAAAAACTCCGGCATTCGATCGACTTGCCCGAGAAGGAATTCTGTTCAACCGAGCGTACACACCCAACGCAAAATGTGCACCATCCCGGGCCATTATACTGACTGGAAGAAATTCCTGGCAATTAGAGGAGGCGGCCAACCATCAGAATGTCTTCCCCGTTAAGTTTAAGGGATGGGTGGAGGTATTAACGGAAAATGGATACTCGACTGGCTTTACTGGCAAAGGATGGGGTCCAGGAATTGCAAAAAATTCCCGGGGGATTAACCGTTTACTAACTGGAACAGTCTATAATCGCGAAAAACTAACTCCTCCGGGTAAAGGAATATCCAATAATGACTACACCGCCAATTTCATTTCTTTCCTCAAGCAAAGTCCCAGAGGAAAACCCTGGGTGTTTTGGTTTGGAACAACCGAACCGCACAGAGGATATGAAAATGGAATTGGACAAAGAATGGGTAAAAAGCTTTCGGATATTGAAAGAGTGCCTAAATTTTGGCCGGATAACGAAATTGTGAGAAGCGATATGCTCGACTATGCAATTGAAGTGGAGCATTACGACAATCACCTTGGCCAAATTTTGGAGACCTTGGATAAAGTGGGTATGTCTGAGAATACACTGGTGATTGCAACTTCAGATCATGGTATGCCTTTCCCTCGATGCAAAGGACAGGCTTATGACTACTCCAACCACATACCCTTGGCAATTCGTTGGCCAAGAGGCATCGAAGGGAGTCGCAGAGTCGTCGAAGATTATGTCAGCTTCGCGGACCTCGCACCTACCCTTCTTGAAGCTGCCCGAATACCTGAAGAAAGATCTGGTATGCAACCCATTACTGGATCAAGCCTGTTTGATATTTTCTCATCCCCTAAATCTGGTCAAATCAATACCAAAAGGGACTTTGTCCTGATTGGTAAGGAAAGACATGATGTGGGTCGTCCAAATAACCGTGGCTATCCCATTCGCGGGATCGTAAAAAAAGATTTTCTCTATATTCGAAATTTCGAAACCGATAGATGGCCTGGCGGAAATCCAGAAACAGGCTATTTAAATTGTGATGGCAGTCCGATTAAGAGTCTACTCATTGATCAAAGACGAAAGGGAGAGACAAAATACTGGCGAATGAGCTTTGGTAAAAGAAAACAAACAGAACTCTATGATCTAACGATGGATTCTGACTGTGTAGTGAACTTAGCTGGTAACCTTAAATACCAAAATGTTGAGAAAACCCTTAGAGTTAAACTTCAAGAGGAACTGAAGAAACAAAAAGATCCAAGAATGTTTGACCGGGGGTTTCTTTTTGACAAATACCCATTCGTTGGAGACTGGAATAATTTTTACGAAAGATACATGAGTGGTAAGAAAACTCCACGCACCGGTTGGGTGAATGGAAGTGATTATGAAAAGAAGCCTCTAGATTAATTTTTTTTGGATATACCACCTTTTTTCGATTGCCCCACTCCTTATTAATAATCATTTCTCAAAAGCTTTATGAAACTAAAAACAGCTCTCAGTCTTAGCTTAATGCCTGTTACCTTAATCCTAGGCCAGGCAGATAAAACGAACGCAGATACCCCGGTACTTGATGAAATCGGAATTAAAGGCAACCAGCTTGGTGAGCTCGACCTTTCCCGGGCAACAATCTTAAACCAAGATACATTAGAATCTCGTCAGGTAAATTCTCTCGAAGATTTAAACGGAATTTCCCCAAATCTTCATTTAAGTGGTAATGGCATCAAATCATTTGGCGATGTCCTCACCATGCGAGGAATTGGAAATACTCAATTTTTTGGCTCACCGGGTGTACAAATGTACATAGACGGAGTTCCACAAGGGAATGTTTTTTCCTACGGTTCTGATCTTTACGGTCTGGAAGCAATCGAAGTGCTCAAAGGGCCTCAGGGCAGTCGATTTGGAAAACTTGCACCCGGAGGTGCAATTAATCTGGTCACTAAAAAACCAGGTGAAAAACAGACCAGTATTGTTTCTGCTTCTTACGCCACTTTCAATACTCAAAAATACAACATTTCGAGTTCAGGCCCGATGGATGAGCAATTTTCTTACTCCTTGGGTATCCAAAGAGCTTTGAGTGATGGATTTTTAAATAACACTTCTGGACGAAATAATGATTCTGAGACTTGGAATGGTCGATTGAGCTTCCACTGGGATGGGGGTACCGGAACAAAGGCAACACTTGGGGCTTCATTCACTTCCCATGAATTAGGAGCACAGCCATTGGTTCTTCGAAATCAAGCAGACTTTTATGCCCGATCTACAAATTTTGATGAATTTTCTACAATCGATCAAAATCAACAATTCCTAAGAATTCAACACGAACTTGATTCAGGGGAATTAACTTTAATCACTAATAGAAATAATTGGGATATGAATCCAAATAGGCTGGATATAGATTTAACCAACCAAACATCGTTATACACTTCCCCAGGACCAGACTTAGTCAACCCTCTTCACCATATGACTTCAACAATCGTTCAAAACCAAGAAAATTGGTCACAAGAAGTTCGTTACACAAACAAAAGTAGTGAAATTTATTCATGGTCAATTGGAGCTTTTTACGAGAACTCAGAAGTTGATGGCTCCGCAACTCGCTTTGTTGGAGTTCCATTTGACCCCAGTGATCCATTGACACCCTACTTTGGTATGCCTATTCCCACAACTTACCTATTGAAGAATGAAAATATTGCTGGTTTCTTCCATGCTGACTCGAAAATCTCTGAATTTGATTTATTTTCAATACTTTTAAGACATGATCAATTCGAGAAGTCGATGAATCGTACTAACATGGGTGCTCAAACTCATAACAACTCAAAAAACTTTTCAAATACATCGGGCAACATCAAGTGGACACGCAATGTTAATAAATCTACATCATATGGTTTAGTCTTTGGATATGCAGAAAAACCTGGTGGTTTTTCCGCATTTACAGGCACAGCAGGCCAAGAAGTTTATTCAGATGAATCCATTTTTTCTTATGAGGCTTTTATTTATCTCAATCCATCTGATTCATGGGAACTCAGTGTTGGTGCTTTTTTAAATGATGTGAAAGATTACCAGTTTGAATTAAACGGAGCAGGTATGGATTACTATCTTGAGAATGCAGATGAAGTTTCAATCTATGGTATGGAGGTTGATTCTATTTGGAACCTTGG
>CBFIBI010000059.1:0-13862 GCA_965660725.1 Opitutales bacterium | reverse complement strand
GATTGAAAGCATCGATTACATAGTCGCGGTAGGCTGACACTTCCATAAATACATCGCTGTGATATCCGATCGTATCTGAATATCGGACAAGATCCAGCCAATGCAAAGCCATCTTCTCTCCAAATCTGTGATCAGCCAATAAACGGTCGACTAATTGATCATAAGCACTCTCCGTATTATCATTCAAAAATTGCTTTGCTTCATCTGGGGTTGGGGGCATGCCCAGTAAGTCGAAAAAGAGGCGACGTAAAAGGGTCTTTTTATCCGATGGCACTGCGAAGGAAAAAGTTTCATTTTCTAATTTCTTGGCTATGAAACGATCGACTGGATGTGAGGATTTGGTCTTGCTAGTCTTTGTAGGGACGGAGGGCTTGATAATTGGAAGAAAAGACCAATGCTCCTCATATTCGGCTCCCTGCTTTATCCAATCTTCAAGGATTTTCTTTTGATTTTGGGATAGCCGTTTGCCAGTTTCCGGCGGAGGCATGAGTTCATCTTTATCATCGCTGTGCAAGCGAAATACTAACTCACTATCCTCTGGTTTGCCGGGGACGACGGCGGAGTATCCACCTAGGTCTTTAAGTGCACCTTCAGATATATCAAGACGTAGATTTGCCTCTCGGGTGCTTTTGTCAGGACCGTGGCAGTGGAAGCAATATTCCGAAAGGATAGGTCGAACCTCGTTGGTGAAGTCGACATTTGCCCAAAGACCAATACAAGTAAGAAAGAAAAAAATCTGATGGACTGTTTTTTTTAGCATGCTTATCAATTAGTATGATAATTAAATCCAAATTTTTTGCGAAAAGGTTTTATTAAAAGCTGATCATTTCACCGGTTCGAAATGATTGATCAGCTGCCAAAACTATCTTGCTTGCACGAATTGCACTGTTCTGATGTTCGGTAAGGTCTGATTTTCCTGTAATTCCGTCTAAAAAGAAAAGCTGTTCTCTCCGGCAAAGTTCGTCGTGGTCTGGTTCGTCTTCCAATTCAACATATTCATCATGCTGTTCCAATTCACCCTGCTCATTTTTTTTGCTTCTATGAACAAGAATCCTCTCGGTTTGGGTATGTGCATCTACCGAGGATGAATTGCCGCGTGATGAGGCATCCGCAGCAACAATGCTCGCACTGCCAAGAGGACCAACCACATCTTTAATAAAAAATGCGGTTTCACTCATCATCGGTCCCCATCCGGCTTCATACCAACCCACACTACCGTCATCGAAAGTAACCTGCAAGTGTCCGTAATTAATTTTATCGGGAGGCAATTCATCACTGAGTTGTGCACCCAAGCCAGAAACTCTTGTGGGCTTGGCACCGGTCATTTGGCACATTACATCTACATAGTGAACCCCACAGTCAACGATTGGAGAGATAGAAGAAAGCAAACTTTTATGAGTTTCCCAGTTTTTTCCGTAGGATTGCTGATTCAGATTCATTCTCATAACCAAAGGTTTTCCCAAGGTTTTGGCTATTTCCACAAACTTGATCCAACTAGGATGCTGGCGGAGAATATAGCCAACGACTAATGCCTTTTCCTTGGATCTGGCTAGTTCAACTAGCTCGATGCATTGTTCAGCATTTTCGGACAGAGGTTTTTCAGTGAAAACATGGCAACCCGCTTCCAATGCAAGTTTCACAAATGGGTAGTGAGTATCCGGGTAGGTAGATATGCAAACTGCGTCCGGTGTTAAGTCATTTAATGCTTCTTCGTAATTGTTAACTTCCAGAGTTCCTTCAGGGAGTTCGGTCATTAGTTTTGCACGAGACTCAGGACTTCGGGTGCAAATGGCAGCTATTTCAAATTCTGGAATCGAGGAATAGGCGAGGGCATGGGATCGACCCATGTTACCGGCCCCAACCACTAGTACTTTAATTTTTTTATCAGTCATGAAAATTGATTATTACCGACTTATCCAGTCGGAGGGTTTGTGTTTACGAACCAGGTCATCCTGCATTTCCCCAACAAATTTATAATAGCCTTTTAGGGTTAGCTTTGAAGCTGCAGATTCATCAATCAGAATGGTTGTACGTTGATGCAGTTGCAGTGCGGATGCCGGACACATGGCTGAAAGTGGACCTTCTACCATATCCCTCACTGCTTTGGCCTTATTTTCGCCGTGAGCAAGTAAAAGGATTCTTCGGGCATCCAAAATAGTCTTTATACCCATAGTAATTGCGAGCTTTGGCTGGAATTCATCAGGTTCAAAAAACCGTGAATTATCCTCGATTGTTTGCTGCGTAAGGGTTTTTACACGGGTTACTGAACCAAGGCTGGAAGTCGGTTCATTAAATCCAATGTGACCATCCGTTCCGACGCCTAGGACTTGGAGGTCAATACCACCGACATTTTCTATTTTCTTTTCATAATTTGGGCCTGTTTCCAATGGATTTTCAGCCATACCGTCAGGCACCCGAGTATTCGATTTTTCGATGTCTATTTTATTGAATAAATTATCATCCATGAAGGTACGATAACTCTGAGGATGATCTGATGAGATTCCCACATATTCATCCAAATTAAAAGTTTTAACTTCTTTAAAACTCAATCCATGATTTAAATGCCTTTGGATTAGTTCTTCATACAGGCCAAGGGGGGTTGATCCTGTAGCCAAACCAATTACTGAATCCGGATAAGCTTTAATTTGAGACTCTACAAGATCTGCACTTTTACGAGCTAGGGAGTGGGCATCGGGGAAAATAAGGACTTCCATTCTTACAGCTAAAAACAAACCTATTTAGCAATGCAAGATTATACATGAACGATGCATCAGTTTTATATCGAAGATTCTCTACTGTCTCGTCCAATGACCTTCTCTTTGATTAGCTCCCATTCTCTCTTATACAGAAATTCAAAATTGATATTCTGAGGTACATGGAAAACATCAATGGGGGGAATTTGGAGAAATTCATCTCGAATATCCGCAAGTGATAAAAGTGCTTGATAGCCGGGAAAAGAATCGACCCATTCATTATTAAAATTAGGTGCACTATTATGGGTAAGCGTTTCAGTTAAGCTATGCAGGGATGCTTCAATTTCCTTTTTTGTTTCTTTAATCTCATTTAAAACCTGCATTTGCCTTTCTAATTTCTCCCGTTCACCAGGAATGATAAGCTTAAGTTTAGGAAACGGGTTCAAGAGTACAAAAAGTATAATTATTGAGGTGCACCCAAATGCAAAAATCAATTTGGAGCGGGGAATTGTATTTTGCTTTTTGTAGTTCCTTTTTTGAGAGGATGTAAAATGTGAAATCAGATTATGGTCAAAGCCCTTTTTTTCACTGTCTTTAAATTTTTCTGTTTCCACTTCCTTCCTAAGGGTATCAATTAAGTTTTGATCTGCCGAGTCAACGGCCTGATTACGCAGGATATTTAGTATTTTCTTCATAATGAAATCCCTCTGGTGCCCGCCTTTTTTTGAAGTTTCTGACGAGCTCGGAAAAGAATAACCTTAATGCCCGTTTCAGTTTTCCCCATGATTTTTCCTATTTCCCGAATCGAAAGATCTTCTGCATAATGTAATCGCAGTGCTTGGTAAGATGCTTCATTTAAGACCTCTGCAGCTAACGCCCAGAGTGGTTGTAGTAATCTGTTTTCCACCGATTCTTCATAACTTGGCAAATGATGATCCATGATTGAATCCTCCCTTCTTTTACTTTTTCTTTTCTTTTCATTTAAGGCAACCCGGCGGGCGATTTTGAAGAGCCAAGGCGCGAATGATTTTTGAGGATTATACAGATGAATTTTATGGTAGGCCCGAAGCAATGATTCTTGAGTAGCATCAGCCGCGGCTGTATGGTCAAGGATACCCATTAAGAATCTTTGAATCCTAGACCAGTATCTTTTAGATAACTCATCAAAGGCTGGCAAGTCTCCACCTTGAGTTAACCTGGCAAGTTCTTCGTCACTCTTCTGAGAATTTGAGGACAAAGTAAATTTGTTTACAGCTTAGAACTGAAGAAACAGGGCACATTTATTTGGAACCTTCTTTGACTTTGTTCTTCTTTTTTATTTCTTCGTTCACTTTAGTTTCAAAAAACCAGTGGGAAAGCAGCACAGTCATACCCACAGACTTTTTCTCTCTTAACACAGAGAACTTCAGATGCTTCATGACTTCATCTAACTCCGGGTTCACTCCATCGGTTAATGCCAACAGGCTGGGCCAACTACGAAAGATATTTTCCAAATGGTCTGCCATCTCATCATTAGCAGACTGAAGGTAAACCTTTATGCGTATATGATCGGTTGTTTCGTCCAGAAAGAACGCCATGTTTCTGAACTTCTTGAATAAAATTTCACCAAACATCACTGAATTAAGTGATTTGCTTATATTTTCAGCCAACTGTTTGGCATTTGTTTCTTGCTCTGATTTTATTTTAAAGTTTCCTGATAAAATTTTGTTTTGTAGCCTGTTGACTTTGAGCATATTCGCCGCGAAACAAATAATCGGTGCTTCTTCTTTATTGATTGAATGAACAAATGAATGAAGAGGGGATGGCTTCTTTTTAGCATTTTTAGGGATCAACGCTTCCTTAAGCAGTTCTTTGTTTGACGCAACTGCTATACTGTCACCGGACAGAATTCCCCATGCACCCTTTTTAAAGGTGTAAGTTTTCTTATTACCTATATTCCCAATTTCCACATCATCATTCAAGGAGGCAAATCCTTCAAGTTGTTTGCTATTGATTCCCCCTCTAATCAACGCAGTACCCATATCTTTTTCTCCTGACCCAAAAGCAGACACTTCCCTGATTTTAAACAAGTCCACTCCGAACGCATTCTTAAGCCCCTGCATTTTCTGATTGATATTACTGTCTTCATTCATCTTCCCCATGATGAATTTTCCCATTCTTGACTCGTGAAATGCCTCTACATTCAAAGACATAAGCCAATTAGCACTTTCAGGAAAGTTTTTTTCTTTCGCATGCAGCCAAGTTGCAGATAGAGAAAGGAGAAAAATAGTAAACGATTTTTTTTTCATGATAGAATGTATTTTGAATATTAAAGGTTACAATATTCAATACACCTCGGTAGCCTTAAAGGTTACAAAAAGTTAAGATCACTTAATAATTTTTGCAGTCTCTACAACAAGTTTAGCCGGAAGCCAATTGATACTCTTTTGGCTCGCACCCGAGTTAACTTTGTCTTTTGAAATAAAAACTTCGGGATATTTTTTGTGTATTTCTAAAATATCGTTCCATTTCATTGGACCCACAGGTGCATCTTGTCCATAGTACAACCAATCGCTTTTAGAGAGAAAAGTATCAGCTTCCATAGCCCATGCTTTTGCTTTGGAAATCGCAAGTTGGATCTCCTCCTCGTCAATTACTCCATCTTTATTTTTGTCAAAAGTTTTAATTGAGTCCAAGTTTTCTCTAAAAAGGCTTTCAATTAAAAAATCTTTAGATGTTGATGGATCCTGATTGCTAGGAGTCGTAATTACGGGGTTCAGAATTTTTTTTTTGCTGAATCTTTCTGTGCTTGCTCTAAGATTTTGGCTGCTTCTGAGGGGTTTTCTGTAAGTTTGCCAAGAAATTCGGGAAGTTCGATTCCTACATTCTTGGTAATTTGATGAAGGGGAGGAAGTGCACCAACCAATCCGGAGACAAAATTGGCTGTGTCATTCTTACCGCCTTCTCCTTTGCCAGAGTCCCAAACTGTGATATTATCGATCTTAAGATTTGCAATCGCTTTAACCTGTTCTGCAACCAATTGTGGGAGTTGTTCAGTTACCAAAAGTGTGCTGGCTGCGTCCGCTCCTCCTGAAGAATTAACAATTTGAGCAAAACCTTCCGCTTTGCTTTGTAAGGCGGCCAAGGTACCTTTAGCTTCTGCTTCCATAATAGATTGAACTCCATCTGCTTCACCTTTTTTGAGCCTACGGATTTTTTCTGCATCCGCTTCAGCTAATGTCTGAATTTTAAGTTTCTCAATTTCTGCTGGAACAACAATGTCAGCATGTTGGCTAGCCTGTTCTCTTTCAGCACGGGCTTTTTCCGCGGCAGTTTCAGCCGCATAAGCTTCCTGGGATGCTTGGGCAGATTTAACTTTTTCTGCGGCAACCGCCAATCTTTCTGCTTCTGCTTCTTGTTCTCGTCTTTGAGCATCCGATTGGGCAACCTTAATTTTAGATAAATTTTCGCCTTCAGTAGCAGCAGCTTGGGCACTCGCCACTTCGATTCTTCTTTCCCTGTCTGCATTTGCACTTCCGATAGCACCGTCTCTTTCCCGTTCAGAAACGCTTACCTTAGCCTCATTAATCGCCCGTGAGGCTGCTTCTTTACCAAGAGCGTCAATATAGCCTGATTCATCAGTTACATCCTTAATGTTAACGTTGATTAAGCGAAGCCCCACTTTTTTAAGCTCCACTTCAACTCCATTGGTAATCTTATCAATTAGAAGATCGCGGTCGGCATTAATCGCTTCAATGTCCATAGTTGCAAGAACCACACGCATTTGTCCAAAGATAATATCCGCAGCCTGTTCTCGAACTGCTTGTAAATTTAATCCAAGAAGACGTTCAGCTGCATTTTCCATCACTCCTTTTTCGGTTGAAATACCAACAGTGAAAGTGGAGGGCGTGTTGACTCGGATATTTTGTTTGGAAAGAGCACCCTGTAGTGCGATGTCGATAGGGATCGGAGTAAGGTCAAGCCATTGAGAGTCCTGAATCAATGGCCAGACGAAAGATGCACCACCGTGAACACATTTAGATGAACGATTTCCTCCGGTCTTTCCATAAATTACTAATACTTTATCTGATGGGCATCGTTTATATCTACTGAAGAAAAAAATCAGTGTTCCAAGTACGAGAAGAATGAATGTAATTATACCGATCAATAGTGGGTCCATAATGTTGTGAGTTTAGGCTGTTAATATTTTAAATTATTCTTTTTCCGATGATAACTCATCTTCAAGGGGTTTTACTAAAATTGTCTGTTCGTCAATGGTCTCGGTTACACGGACTGCAACGCGGTTTTCGATTTTTTTATCACTATCGGAAAGTGCCTGAACGATTCGGAGTCTCCCCTGTACCATCACTTCTACTTGGCCCATACCTTTTCTTTTTGGGGGTATGGGAAGATAAACATTACCCACATTTCCAACAGCATTAGAATAATTGAGCGTTCCCTCCTGCCTTAAGCTATGTAAATAGCTCATCAGATAAATAACAACTCCTAAGAATATAGAACCCGAGAGAGTAGCAACAAAAGCGGCTGCACCAGTGCTATGACCAGCCTGTATCATTGCGGCTCCTGCCCATCCAAATCCCGCAAAAAATGCACCAATAGTTCGTATGGAAAAGATTCCACTAGCCCCGCCTTCTCCAGTATCAGCAATTTCTGCCTCTGGCATGTCAACAGCACCGCCCAGCATAACCATTCCCATTTGGACTGTCAGGATTAAACTGGAGAAAACCCCAATTCCAATAAAAGTTCTTTCAGCAGGTGCTAAGTTGAGCCAATAATCAATCATAGGATATTTTGGTGTGTAATACCTCATATTAATTCATGTTTAATATGAATTTGTCAATATACTTAGAGTTAAAGCATAAATTTACCACAGAATAAGTTTACTTCGGATTTAAAAAAAAACCTATTATAATTTTTGGTAAAATTTAGAATCAAAGGAAAAAATCATTTTCTAGAATCCAATCTGTAAGATACTAAAATGGAGCAAACTACAGAGGAAGTGAACAAATACGCACCCCATTCCAAATGAGCTGTGGAGCCCCCTGGGAATGATTTGATAACTACAATAATAAGGGCCAGAGCAAATACTTCAGCCATGGAGAATTTTCCGACAAAATGTATTATTTGAAGAATTGAATTAAATTTTTTTGAGTCTTTTATATTTGTTGCATGCCAATAAAATGTGAGTTTGAGAACGGGGGATAAAACGGAAAATATTGTCAGGACCACGGCCAAAAAAGTATCATTGGTTTGAAAAAGTTTTAGAATAACACCCAGAATAGAGTATGTGGAAATCTCAAGTTCTTGGGGTGCAAAGATTTTGACAATCCAAGTAATGTTACCGGCTTGAGGCTGAATAGTGAGAGTCGGTGCAATTAAACCAAGGCCAAGAAGAAGAGAGGAACCTGCAATGAGAAAACGCGTTATATTCACAGCGTTTGGTATCTATTTCATTATGTTGGCTAAATCTTCTATATCCGATCCCACTGGCAGAACACGAAGAGTAATTTTTCTGATGGCATTTGTCGTTGTTTTTTCAAGCTTAAATTCATTTTTTCCGATAGAGAGTTTATTCATCTCTATTTCATGTCTTCCTACATCGTCATCAGACGCTACATCCACATCTTCAACTTCAATTTCTATTTTTTCACCCTCTTCAAATCTTATTCTGGCTGCTTTAATTGCATCATCAGAGGAGACTGATTTGCCAAGCAAATCTTTCCAGTTGAGCTCGAGGGAAAGTCCTGACCAATCTGCAATTAGTGAGTCATCTTTAGTAATACTTTCAAACACAGCATTTCCCTTCCAAAGTATACGATACTGAATGTCGGGTCCTTTTTTTCCCTGATCCCAGCTTCCATTTTTTAGATTTGTTGGATAAACTTCGATTTCAGAGGCAAATATATAATAAGTCTGCCCGTGGGATAGGCTACCCCTTAACTTAATTTGATTGTTTGAATTGTTTCCATTTTCTTTATTTTCCTTGTCTGCAGTTAGGAACCAATAAAACCCTGCACCCGATAAAACAATGATCAATGGAATGACGGCTCCTAACCACGCTGGTGGTTTTGGGGCATCAAAGTCTGAAATGTCTTTCATTATTATTTTCTACTGTAAAAATACCTAACATAGAAAGCAGAAAATGAATTTTCACATTGGGAGATGAGGAATCAGGCGGTATTTATTTTTCCAATGGATGTTCTTTGAGAAGGTTTTCAGGCGAGTACAAACCGTAAAAATCTTTTTTGGCAGCTCTAATTTTTCCGACTTGTTCGGGAAGAACAGGATCAGCTTTGTTACCGAATGAGTTTCTGACATATGTGAGAACCGCTGCAATCTCATCGTCTTTGAGCATATGTTCAAACGGCGTCATAGGTACCTGTCCAGGATAATTTTTCCCCAGGACTTCAATCGGTCCCATTAATCCTTTCAATGTAAGTTTGATTAGCCGATCAGAGTTTCCTGTTACCCATTTAGTTTCTGCTAGAGGTGGAAAACCAGAATCAGGTAGTCCTTTGCCGTTTCCTTGATGGCAGGTTATACAATGTCCTTCCCTGGCGTAAACCTCACTTCCTTGAATGTACAATTTGGCGTATTTTTTATCAAGATGGGGAGGGGCGGCAACTGTACGCTCTTTGAGTTCAGAAGTCGCCGGTTGGCGATTAATTACTTCCCGGGCATAAACATAAGTCTCGTTATACATCTCATTAACGGGAACTTCTACATCAGCCTCTTCTGGGTTTTCAGCATTGGCTTTTCTTTTGGCCTTAATCTCGGAAATGAGATTTCTGTGAATGTCCAAAGCTATTTGAAGAATTTTTGTGCCCATTTTTCGGTACATGTAAGTACTTGCGACTAATGCACTCATTCGAACTCTTCCGTGAGAATCATTCGCGGCATTAACCAGAAGTTCTTCATGGTCCTTAAAAGAGTTGATATTAAAGCGGAGAGCATTTATCGCAGCAGATCGAATCCTATGATCTCTGGATTTTAGCAATTCCCGTGTAATATCTGTGTTTACTTTACCAGCACCCCAAGTAACCCACAAGGCTTCCAGTTTGAGTCGTTCACTTTTATCTTTTGACCATTCAGCGGCAGCTTTTGCAACATTATCTGGATTGTGTCCACGTAATTCACGACGGGTTCTGTAACGGGTTCTAAGTTCTGGAAGTTCTAAATTCTTCAACAATTCAGGAATAGATGCACCGTGTATTTTGGCTGGCTTGACTAAGGGACGAGAAGGATAAGTAATTCTGTAAATTCTTCCATGTTTATGATCTCGGTTAGGATCCCTGGCATTATGTTGCATGTGGCCAATAAGAGCATTTTGCCAGTCAACAACATAGAGCGAACCATCGGGAGCAAATTCCAAATCAGTCGGTCTAAAGTTTAAGTCTTTTGATACGAATAAATCATGGCGGTATTCAGTGGTGTACCCTGGGTCTTGATCGATGACTTTGTGTTGTTTTGCACCTAAAAAACCAATGTTGTTATTGATCAGTATATCTCCCTGTACATCGTCCGGGAAATGTCTGCTTGATACAAATTCAATACCAGAAGTGGGTCTGACTTTATTTGAAGTGATCAAATCTGGGGCTTGAATATTTGCTCCGTAACGTGCCTTGATCATACCGGGTAGCATCCATGACATTTTTGTGCCTGATGTGTGAAGAAATAATTCCTGACCGTACTCGTCAACTGCTACTCCCCACGGGTTGGGAATGCTAAACTGTGCATGACGGATTAACTTGCGGGTCCTAGGATCGTAGCGAAAAAAACCACCATTAGATCCTCTTTGAGGACCAAATGCAGTTTCTACATGACTGTGTAAAAAGACCCCCTCACACATTATAATTGCACCGGAAGGATCTGCCGTAAAAGAGGAGATTGCATGGTGAGTATCGTGATCATCAAAGCCGGACAATAAAACTTCTTTCTTGTCGTATTTATCATCACCATCCGTGTCCTGAAGAAAGACAAGACTACCACTCTGAGAGACATAAACCCCATCATGAGCAATTTCAAATCCTATTGGTATATGTAAGTCATCAGCAAAATTGATCTGTTTATCTGCTTTTCCGTCTTTATTAGTATCTTCAAAAATGATCAGTTTGTCCGTAGGTAATGGGTCACCAATCCGATAGTGTGGGTAGCTTGCCATGGTGGCCACCCATAGCCGACCTTTATTATCAAAAGCAACTTGAACGGGGTTTGCAAGATCCGGAAAAGTTTTTTCGTCAGCAAACAGTTCAATTTTGTAACCATCTGCAACAGTAATTTTTGTTTTCGCAATGGGACCCGGTGTATATTCAATATTTCCGTTCTTACCATTTTGTTCAGGAGGGCGATAATTGGTTGGTACATCGGGAAGCTTCGGGCTTTTTAATTCAGCAGCTTGTATATCAAAGTTTTTACCCTTCAAAGTAGACCAAATTGCCTCGTCTCGTATTCGAGTATATTCCCTAGTTTTTTCAATTTCGTAAGGATAGTTTTGGGGCCCAAATGGATTATATCTTCTTCCGTAAACATGAACTCCGTTGGGTACTTTAAAATCATTAAGCCAGTAAAAGTTCTTATCCATAACCGCACTATGAATTTTGTTACGGAGTTTTTCGTTTTGAGTAGGCATTTTAAAAAGTGAATGTGCCAAAAAGGATCCGAGTTTTTTATAGCCATCATCGTTGTATAGGGCGCCGTCAATAGAAAGTTCTTTACCCTCCTTGTACCATTCCAATGATGGGGTGAACGCATCAATAAACATAACATTATTTGATTGAGCCACTTTGCTCATTGCATCCACATAAACTTTTAGATTCCTGTTTTGGTACCTACCATTAGTAATGTTTTCAATTGCCTGAACAGCAGTGGGAGAGATTAGAGCAATTCTAAGGTTCGTAGAATCATACTGGGTATTTTTCGAATGTTTTAGAAATGCATCGAGTTCCTTTTTGAAACGATCCACATGGTTGGGCCCGTCAAAAGAGGAATTAAATCCAAAGAAGCATAGGAGGATATCAGTTTTTAGATCAGAAAGCCACTGGTCAGGAGTCGGGAAATGTCCCTTTGGTTTTGTGCTTCCCTGAAGGCTTTGATGGATTAATTCTTTGGCGCCAGGAAATGCATACTGACCTTCCTGTTCTCTGCTGGGATGGGGGCGAAAACCGGGAGTATTTCCTTCATCACAAAGATTTCTGATGGTTAGATCATGATTGGGAAAGCGGAGGAAAATCTCAGTTTCGAAATATCCATAGTGAATCATTCGCGAGCCCATACCGGAACCAATTAATGATATCGTGTCGTTTTTATTTACATCAATTTTAGCAAATCCAATTATACAAAGTTGGAGGAACAATGTCGCAGTTGTGAGAAACCTATTTAGTGAAAAAGTCATATGTTATTAAGATTTTTATTTCGGGCTAGTGGTTTATCTTGACGCTTTTGTAGGACATCACAAATGAAAACATATAATTATTAAGGCAAATTATAGAGAATTGTTATAAATTTACTAAAATCAGTTGAGTTTTCTGATTGGTTTTGAATGAATTTGTTTGAATAAATAAAGACTCAACAGGAAAATCTAACTGATTATAGATTTTACAGTATGACCATGAACATCCGTTAATCTGAAATATCTACCCTGGTATTTAAATGTCAGTCTTTCATGATCTATTCCAAGCAAGTGTAAGATGGTGGCGTGAAAATCGTGCACATGCACGCCATTTTCTGCAACGCTGTATGAGTAGTCATCCGACTTTCCATAGGTTATGCCAGGCTTAATACCACCACCTGCAAACCAGGTTGAAAAATTTCTTGGGTGATGATCCCGTCCAAAATTAGTCCCGTTAAATTTTCCCTGACAATAATTAGTACGGCCGAATTCACCACCCCAAATAACCAAGGTATCTTTTAACAAACCACGCTGTTTTAAATCCTGAACTAATGCATAGGATGCCTGATCAGTTTCTTTGCATTGTTTCTTGATACCTCCCGGTAGCCCACCATGCTGGTCCCAGCCCGGATGGTAGAGCTGGATGAACCGGACTCCTTTTTCAGCCAATCTGCGGGCGAGCAGGCAATTTGCTGCAAAAGTGCCGGGCTTGCGAGACTCCTCCCCATAGAGTTTAAATGTCGATTCTGGTTCCTGATCAATTGCGGTTACCTCAGGAATTGAACTTTGCATGCGATAGCCCATTTCGTACTGGGCAATCTTGGTCTCGAGTCTGGAGTCTCCTGTTTTCTCCAATTGGATTTCATGAAGTTCCTTCAGGCGGTCGAGCATATTTCGACGGGCCTTTGAGGATACCCCGTCTGGGCTATTGAGGTATAGAATGGCATCCTTGTCCGCCCGAAATCGGGTACCCGCATGCTTGCCAGGGAGAAAGCCGCTCCCCCAAAGTCTCGAGACCAGAGGCTGTCCGCCTTTCCCCTTGGTTTTTAGAACCACAAAGCTTGGCAGGTTTTCATTCGATGAACCCAGTCCGTATGACAACCACGCACCCATGCTGGGCCTGCCAGGAAACTGGGAACCCGTCTGCATAAAAGTGACACCTGGTCCGTGATTAATCGCCTCGGTATACATCGAATTCACAATGCACATATCATCGGCTACTTTTGAGGTGTTGGGCAATAGCTCACTGATCCATTGTCCGCTCTGTCCACGTTGAGAAAATTTGAATGGTGAGCCAACAAGGGGGAGGCTTGCCTGATTTCCCGACATTCCAGTCAGTCGTTGCCCTTTTCGTACGGAATCGGGCAGTTCCTTACCAGTTTCTTCCTTCAACCTTGGTTTATGATCAAACAGATCAATTTGAGATGGGCCGCCAGACTGGAAAAGATAAATCACTCTTTTCGCTTTGGCCGCATGATGAAGGGGGTATCCACTTTCCGCATGCAGCAGGTCAGCCAGGGCAAGCCCACCGAGACCCCCGCCAAAACGATTAAGAAAGGATCGACGGTTCAACCCAACAGGTGAGTCATGGCCGGTGCAAAGATTTTTATTTTTCATACTTGTGCCTATCTTTTGGAAATGGTTTCGTCGAAATTCATAAGCGTGGAAATCAGGGAAGTCACCGCTGCCAGGTTTGACGGGTTCTTGGATTTCGCTTTGTAGTATCCAATTTTGAGGAATTTATCCGCTTCCTTAGTGTCCGAAAAATGTTCCTTTTGTTC
>CBFIBI010000058.1:6345-13871 GCA_965660725.1 Opitutales bacterium | reverse complement strand
AAAAGAAAAAGGAATTGGTATTGTTTATGTAAGCCATAGGTTAGAGGAAATTGAGCGAGTGGCAGATCGAGCAATTGTTATGAGGGATGGTGCACGGGTTGGTCAATTAAACCGATATGAACTGGATCGTGCAAAAATCATAGAAATGATGGTCGGGCGAAAATTAGATAATGAATATCCGAAGGTTAGCCGCAAGAATGGTGAAGTAAGATTACAGGTTGAGTCCCTTTGTTCTGGTTCTAAGGTTAAGGAAGTATCTTTTAATGTTAGGTCCGGTGAAATTCTCGCTCTGACAGGTTTGGTTGGTGCCGGAAGAACTGAAACAGCAAGGATTCTATTTGGTGCCGATCAAGCAGATTCAGGACGAATTAAATTAGACGGAAAAAAACTAAATCTAAAAAGTCCGATCGATGCAATAAAGTCTGGGATTTGTTTACTTACCGAAGATAGAAAAGAGCAGGGGCTTATTTTGGAGCAATCTATTCGTGAGAATTTTGGACTCCCAAATTTAGAAAAGTTTTCTAAACGGTGTTGGTTAAATCAAAGAATGGAATCTTCATTATTCGAAGGTTATATCAAAAAACTGCAGATTAAAGTATCGGGCAAAAATCAATTAGCATCTCAATTGTCTGGTGGTAATCAGCAAAAAGTCGTCTTGGCAAAATGGCTGGAAAGAAATGCGGAAGTTCTAATTTTTGATGAGCCCACTCGTGGAATTGATGTCGGTGCTAAATTTGAAATTTATCAATGGATGAACGAACTGGCTTTAGCAGGTAAGTGTATTATCATGATAAGTTCGGAATTACCTGAAGTTCTTGGGATGAGTGATCGAATTTTAGTTATGAAGGAAGGGGAAATAAGCGGTGAGCTTAAAAATGGAGCCGAGGTTAACCAGGAACTATTGATGAGTTTAGCCATGGGGCAAGCTATCTCTTGAAGGAATAATTTTAGAAAAACATGATGAAATGGTTAAAATCAATTTTTTCTTCTGACTACGGGATGTTAGGAGTATTATTTATATTGTGCGTCTTTTTTAGTTGGATCACTCTGGAAGAGCAGCAACCCGTTGGCACTGAAGGGGCAGAAGAGATATTTCATGAAATTAAGAGTGAGTTTAATAAACCCGGAGCTGTTCTAATAGCCGGGCGGAAAAGCCAATCGGGAAAAGCTTTTGTTGAAAAATTAAATCTTCTTTTACTTGAAGAAGGATGGACTGTACAATCTAAGGTTTTTGGTGGGCCACCTGATTTGGGAGTTGGGTTACGAGGTGTTTTTGATCAAAATAAGAGTCTCGATTTGATCGCATGTGAGGAAGTTTTCGTAAAAATGCCTGTGCTGGAAAACTTTCGTAATTCCGAAAAACAAATGGCTAGCGTGGTTGTAATTGCACCTAAACCGAGTCTCTGGCCAAACTTTTTAAAGACTTCAAACCTTTTGAATATCGCGAATCAAATTGCAGTAATAGCGATCCTTGCAATCGGTATGACTTTAGTGATTATAACTGCTGGGATTGATTTGTCCGTTGGGAGTCTTATTGCATTTTCTGCGGTTCTGGGCACATGGGTTATTCGCGAGTGGTTCGGTGCGGAGGACGCAACTGTTATTGGAATGATAAGCGGTTCTGTATTAGCTATTTTAGCTTGTGGTTTATTAGGTCTTTTCTCTGGTTCAATGGTTGCTTTTTTTGGAGTTCCTCCTTTCGTGGCAACCTTGGGTATGATGATGGTAGCAAGCGGGCTGGCTTACATGTTGTCCGGTGGACTTTCGGTCTATCAATTGCCAAATGCTTTTGACTGGCTGGGCAGGGGAGATGACTTTGGGGGGATTCCTAACGCGGTTGTTCTGATGGTTATTCTATATCTTTTAGCCCACTTGGTTATGAGTCGAACAACAATAGGTCGTTATGTGTATGCTGTCGGAGGAAATGCAGAAGCAGCTCGCTTATCTGGGGTTCCAGTAAAAAAAATTCTCCTCTGGGTCTATGCTTCATGCGGAGCACTTGCAGGCTTGGGAGGTGTGATCATGGCTTCTCAATTTAAAAGCGGTGACCCAAAGTATGGACTGATGTATGAATTATATGTAATCGCAGCCGTGGTTGTTGGGGGAACATCGCTTTCTGGTGGAAAGGGGAAAGTTTTTGGCACGCTCATTGGAGCATTTATCATTGCGGTGATTCAAAACGGAATGAATTTAATTGGCGTACAAAGTTATACACAAAAAGTAGTTTTGGGTGCAGTACTTCTTTTAGCCGTTTTTCTAGATATGCTAAAGAAAAGAGGCTGGAAGCTTTATCTATAGTGCAATACTTGGGGTTATTATGCTTGTATGAAAGATTTAAGTGACCAAGTCCAATCTTGCTTTCATAATTAAATAGAGTTCACGACTAATCCATGCATCTGTTGCCGCATAATTAATCTGAGAGGGAGAAAGGGGCCTTTTTTGCCAGTTTGATAGCTGGGCTGATTTTGAAAGTCGCTGTTTAAAGAAAATGGCAGTTAGGTTTCGTAGGCCAGTTTGTTCAATTTTAAGAGACTGAGCTAAAGGAGCCAAGTCTTCAAAGCCAGCAGGGGTAAAGCTTTCAATTTTTTGTAAATTGTGTAGGTCGTCTTTAATGGCAACCCCGGTTTTTATGATTTTTGGATCCTCTAAAATTTTCACCAATGGTCCAAGTTTCATAATTGGGTACAAACGAAAAAGAAAAGCCTGGTCAGAAGTGGCTAATTGAATAAGAGCAGGGGGATTGTTGGGCCCTCTTTTGAAATTGGGTTTGCATTCAATATCAAAGCCAAGAACTCTTTGCTTTCGAAGTTTCTCCGTCAGTCTTTGGAAGGATTTTGAATCTTCAGCAAATTTAATAGCTCCGTGAAAACGAATTAAAGGGAGTTCGTTGATTGCTTCTTTTTCAAGGCGCTTCGGTATGTCGTCATTTGGGTCGGGTTGTTTGACCATTTTGGTTTAAAGTTCAAATACCAATCCGTCATAGGCAACTATTACCTCATTTGGATGAGCTCTGGGGGATGGTGCACCTGGAATACCTGGTCTGGTAACTCGAACGGCCAATTTAGAACGATCAAGGAATTTTTTGGTATGCGATAGGAAATCATCAAGTTCCTTATCAGTGGAAGAAGGATCATGATGGAATAAGGCGAGCGTTCCAACTTCTCCACGAGCAGCCAGTTCAACACCCATAATGTTGCTCGAATGCCCCCAATGCTCACGATTCCCAATGGATTGAGAATGCGTGTAAGGGGCATCAAAAATTAGCAGGTCGGTTTTGTTTATAAAATTAATAAATGGATATTCTTTACCGTGAGCAGGGCTTGCATGCTCAGCATCAGTTGAGTAGACAAAAGATTTGTCTCCCTGATCTACCCTGTACCCATAAGAAACTCCGGGATGATTTTGTTCGTGAATTGATATTTTAACATCACAAATTTCTAGAATTTCATCTGGAGTATGTGTTTCGAAAGAAATATCTGCACCAAAAGTTTCGAAAGGAATCGGAAAAAACGGAGTTTTCATCTGTTCCTTTAAGGAATTTTCAATTGTGTCGTGACATCCGTGGAAAACTATTTTATTGCCAGGGATGTACGCAGGAGCAAAGAAAGGAATTCCCTGAATGTGGTCGTAGTGCAAGTGTGAAAAGAAAATATGAAAAGTTTTTTCCGATACATCAGATTTTAAAATTTCTTGACTTAAGCTTCTGATTCCTGAGCCTCCATCAAAAATAAGAAAGTCATCTGAACCAGTTTCGACATTAATGCAGGGTGTATTTCCTCCGTAGGTATGTCCATGTTGAAAAGGAAGAGTTTTATCTACAAATTCACGGATTTGAGTTTCTGAACGAAGATCTTTCCCACGGGCTGCAAGCAGTGAAGCCACTACTTTTTCCCGAATAACATCTGAGGAAGGTGCAGTGGGAATGGATCCACGAGTGCCTTTAAAATGAACTTTCATGAAACGATTACATTAGTTACATTATTTAAAAGTCTATTTGCAATCCAATAATAAACTTTATGAAAGGAGATTTGCCTTGGTGGGAAAAACTCTCTCTAATTGCGAATCTTAACTCATTACATTCATGTCAGAACAATACGATATAAACCAGCCTATCTATCAGGTAGAAGACTCTCCGCTCAGTTTTTCTCAAATGCTAAACTACTTTATTGATCCAGCATACAAGCGCGGGAACTTATCCCGAATTTCAGACATGCACGTGAAAACAGGACGTCCAGTAAGTTTTCGTATTGATGATGATCTTATTCCTATGCCAGGCGCGGTTGAAGTAACCGATGAAGTAATTCGGTATATGTTAGGCATATTGCTGAGTGAAAAACACCTAAAGCAGGCCTTAGACGACGATGAACCAGAAGATGTCGATACCGCCTTTGAGTGGGTGGAGCATGGTGTTAATTTTCGACTTAATATTTTTCGTGACCGCGATGGCTTGGCTTTTGTTATGCGTGTTCTTGCTTCCAACATTCCTTCGATTCAGGAGGTCGGTTTGCCTTCCGATAAAATTTGGCAGGATATTACATCTCTTAAGCGTGGATTAGTTTTGGTAACTGGTGTTACAGGCAGCGGTAAGTCCACTACAATTTCGGCTTTGATTAATCATGTTAATTTGTATCGAAAAACTAGAATCATAACCTTGGAAGATCCGGTTGAGTTTTTATTTAAAAGTGAGAGTTCGATGGTGTCTCAAAGGCAAGTGGGGCAAGATGTTCCCACATTTGCCGCAGGGTTGAGGAGTGCCTTGCGTGAAAACCCGGATGTGATTTTTGTCGGTGAAATTCGTGATACAGAAACAGCCTCATTAGCACTTAGTGCTGCCGAAACCGGTCACCTTGTCTTTTCGACTCTTCATACACGGGATGCCAAGGGAGCTCTGAGTCGAATTGTGGATATGTTTCCCTCAGAGCAGACAAAAAGTCTTTGCTTACAACTGTCTTTCAGTCTTTCTTTTGTGCTGAGTCAAAAGTTGGTCCCGAGAGTAGATGGGAATGGAAGGATTTTGGCTATGGAAGTACTTAAGAATATACCTGCTTTAGGGAATTTGATTCGTTCCGGAAATTGGCAACAGGTTTATTCTACTATGGAAACTCAATCAAAAGAAGGAATGATGACAATGGAGCAGCATTTATTACATCTTTGTCAGCACGGAATTATTTCAAAAGAATCTGCCATTGCATATACTAATGAAGCTAGTCTGATTGAAAGACTCGGTTAGTGGTCAACTTTAGTAATTTGACCAATCTGTATTCTTTGTTTTATGTAAGTGTATGAAAGTTTTGAGTGCTGTTTTTGTATTAATCTTTTTGTTGTTATTAATTATACCTTTTCAAAATAGTTTAGAAAGCTCTGAAAATTCTAAAAAAGAAACTAAATCTGAAGTTATGGACAAAGTGGAAAGGACCAAGGAGGAATGGAAAAAAATTTTATCGCCAGAGCAATATCGTATTTTAAGGGAAGCTGGCACGGAAAGACCCAATGGTAAAATTTATTTGGAATTTAAAAAACACGGAGCTGGCACATACTATTGTGCCGGATGTGATACAGAGTTGTTCTCTTCGAGAGAGAAGTTTGATTCAAAATGTGGTTGGCCTTCTTTTTATGATCCTTCAAAAGCCAAAAATGTTAGAATGTCGGTGGATTATCACCTGGGTTACCCCAGGACAGAGGTCCTTTGTGCAGTATGTGATGGACATTTAGGGCATGTTTTTAAAGGTGAGGGATTCGACACGCCCACAGATAAACGATATTGTATAAACGGTACGGTTTTGAAATTTGTTCCTCTGTCGGAAATTAAATCTAACTCTGCGTATAAAGATTCGAAAGGAGATAAATAGTTTTGTTTTTCTGGCTGAATCGCCCCTGCTTTACTGTCTGGGCAGGATTGTTTTTTTTATTCACACTGCTAATAGGAGGCTTGTCTTCAGTTCCCTCTGTTTGGGCTGATAAACCTTACAGTAAAGTTCTAAATGTAAAAATTCCCCGCTTTAACGATAAAGGTTTCATATCATGGGAATTGCATGCCAGTTCATTGACTCCAATTGGTAACGAAGTTTTTCTTGCGGCGAAACCAATCCTTTACCTTTTCTCTAACCGAAATCTTGAGAGTAAGGTAATGAGCGACTCTGGTAAGTTCTCCCTAAAATCTGAGTTAGCTGAAGGAGAGGGTGAATTTAATTTGGAAGGGAGTGGCTTTTTTGTCAAAGGGATTGATTGGAAGTGGAAAAAAACTGCAGAAAGTGGAACTAACCAAATGATTTTTCAACGGTCTGTTGAGGTTAATTTTAATCAGGGTTTAAGAAATTTATTTGTAACAAATGTTCACCTTACCGAAGGTGAATGTGAGAGACCATCCTCTGAAAATAATCTTTCCGACGTTACAAAACCAATTCCGACTATCGCACATGCAGATTATCTTGAATTCCTATCAGTCGATAAAGAAAAACATCGTTTTTTATTGGATGGAAATGTCAGCGTAGAAGGTAATAACATATTTTTAACCTGTGATAAAATGGAGGTACTTTTTTCAAAAGATGCGAATTCATCTAATAATCCTGTTGGAGCAATATCTTTTATTCAAGCTCAGGGTAGCATTAAATTAAAGCAGCAGGGTAGGATCAGCTATGCTGAGAATATGACTTTGGATGTTGAAGCAGGAACTGTTTTGTTATCCGGGCAGGCAAGGGTAGTAGATGAGCAATGGGGAGTGGCATCCGGGGCCAAAATCATCTTGGAAAAAGGTAGGAGACTTGCAAGGGTGATTGCAAATGAAGGAGGTAGGTCCAGACTCGAACTTCCATCACTTCCCGATTTTGGCTTTCCTAAGAGAGCAGGAGGGATATAGAATTTAATGAGTTCTCATCTCGAAACTTCAAAACTTAAAGTTGATTCTTTACGCAAAAAGTTTGGGGGGAAAGATGTGGTTCGTGGTGTCGATTTGGAGGCTAAAGGCGGGGAGGTAGTTGGCTTACTTGGTCCAAATGGTGCCGGAAAAACTACTACATTTTCAATGGTTGCTGGTTTTTTGAGACCATCCGGAGGTAGTATCATGCTTGATGATATTGATTTGTCTAAAATGCCAGCATACAAGAGAGCAAAGTCCGGTCTTGTCTATCTTCCACAGGAATCTTCAGTGTTTCGTAAACTTACTGTTGAGCAAAACATTCAGGCCATCGCAGAGACCCTGTCCTTAAACAAGACGGATCAGGCTGAATTGATAGAGAAAAGATTGGATGAGCTAAACTTAACTCATTTGGCGAAACAGAAGGCTTATACTTTGAGCGGGGGCGAGCGTAGACGATTAGAGATTACTCGTGCCCTTACTTTATCTCCTAAATTCTTACTACTTGATGAACCTTTCAGTGGAGTTGACCCGATAAGCGTGAGTGAAGTGACCCAAATAATTCTTAAACTAAAGAAGCAGGGTATTGGTATTTTTCTTACCGATCATAATGTAAGAGAGACTTTACGGGCAGTCGATCGAGCATATTTACTTTACGATGGTAGCATTTTGG
>CBFIBI010000058.1:0-6335 GCA_965660725.1 Opitutales bacterium | reverse complement strand
TTTGGCTCACGGCGATGCTGACTTTTTGCTATCCGATCCGCAAACTCGAGAAAAATATCTCGGGGTCGACTTTCAAGCCTAAAATAACATATTAAACAATGAGTCCACAATCTTCCCCAGCTGAATCAAAGTATATAATTGAAAGTATTGCTGTTCGTGAGTTTTTTAAAGATTATCAGGAGCAACTTTGCCTTCGACTTGTGAATTCCGAAAAATCATTGGGCAGAAGCACAATAAAGGAAAGGAGCGTAAATAGACCAGCACTTGCGGTTACTGGTTATTTTAAATATTTTGCAAACAAGAGAATTCAATTGTTTGGAGCTGGTGAAATGGCTTTTTTCCGGGAACAATCATCTGCCAGAAGAAAAAATGTGATGGAAACAATGGTCTCAAAAAAGATACCATGTGTCGTTGTATCAAGGAATCTCGCTCCAACCCCAGAAATGATAGATATTCTTGAAAAAAATGGGGTCCCACTCTTTCGAACATCGCTGTCTTCAAAAGCTTTTACTACGGAAGTAACGATGTTGCTTGAGGAACGCTTTGCTCCTCGTTCGAGTTGTCATGGTACCCTGTTAGATATTCGGGGTATTGGTACATTAATAAGGGGGGATAGTGGTGCTGGAAAAAGTGAGGCAGCCTTAGCTTTGATTGAACGTGGTCATAGTCTTGTTGCTGATGATATTGTTAAGGTCAAGTTACTTAGCGATCATACACCGGTTGGTTTTTGTGATGAAATTTGCCGTGGTTACATGGAGTGCCGTGGGATTGGGATTATCAATATTGAGGAACTTTTTGGTATTCGGTTTGTCCGCTTAGAAAAAAGAATTGATTTGGTCGTAACTTTTTTGGAAGATTCTGAATCAATTGAGCCGGATCGTACGGGTTTAGAAAGAAAATCTTTTGATATTTTGGGAATTGATATTCCTAATATGGAGATTCCTCTTCGACCTGGAAGGGATATGGCGAGATTAGTTGAAGTTGCTGCTATGGTACAGGCAGCTCGTCAACTTGGTCATGACTCTGCAAATGATTTTAATGAAAAACTTTTAAAAAAGATGAATGGTTAAGTTTCATTTTGTATTAAGCTTAAAAAATATTTGTTCTAACTCACGAATTATCAATAAGCTTCGCCTAGTTCAATTTTTTAACTTTTTGGCAACCCAAAAGTGCAAAAAAACTTATGGACTGCCCTCTGTTAATAACTTGTGAGAAACTTTCTAGATTTCTTTGATTTTTTTTCTTGGTTTCGTAACGTTTTTTGTTCAAAACAGTAATATCCCTATTGTTACAAACCAATCTAATTAAACTGTTGAATACCTTTTTGAAATTACGTAAGTCATTGATAGTCAGAACCATGCATTTCATATTTCATGTCAATGCATGCCTAATATTTACTATATGCACAACTTATCTTATGTCCGTGCTTGATAATGACTTAAACAAAATCTTCACTGACTCAATAGTGTGTGAATAAATCCCTAATTTTTATTTTTCATGACTCAAACTACTAGTAATCCTGAAATTTTTTGGAGTAGTCTCCGTGACAACCTTTTAGAGGTCATTCCTGCCGATACTTTTCGCGTTTGGTTTGATAATATTCGTGTTGGTCGCTTGGATGAAGACGGTTGCGAGTTAATAACTCCAAATGAATTTTCTGCTATTTGGATTCGAGATAATTATTTAGACATTATTCGTAGAGAAGCTGATCGATTAGTTGAACGTCCATTCACCGTTGAGTTATTGGGAGATTTAAATGATGATCCACAAAACCCTAGTGACCGATTATCTTCAATCCCAACTCCGAACCCTTCAATATCTAACCAAAGAAGGTCAGGACCGGCACTGAGAGGTCGATCTTTGGGAATAAATCCTAAAAATACATTTGATAACTTTATTGTAGGTGGAGGAAGCGAATTAGCTCATGCTGCCTGCGTTGCTGTCGCTAATGCTCCAGCCCATGCATACAATCCGTTATTTCTTTACGGAGAAACTGGTTTAGGTAAGACACACTTAATGCATGCAGTTGCACACCACGCTCTAAATCGGAACCCTTCCTGTCGAATAACTTATGTTTCATGTGAGAAATTCACCAATGAGTTTATTCGTGCGATTCAAGAAAACACCTTAACCAAATTCAGATCAAGATATCGTAGTGTAGATTACCTTCTTATTGATGATATTCAGTTTTTGGCCGGTAAAGAAAGAATTCAGGAGGAATTTTTTCACACATTTAATGATATCTACGACGCACAGCGTCAAATTTTTCTTACAAGTGATCGGCCTGCGGGTGAAATTGATAAGATTGAAAGCCGACTGCTTTCTCGTTTTCAATGGGGACTTGTTACTGATATCCAAGCGCCTGACTGGGAAACTCGAGTTGCTATTCTTACCCAAAAGGCAGATGCAATGGGGATCAAAATTGAGCCTGAGATTATTGAATTTCTTGCAAAGAGTATTGCTCGAAATGTTCGCAGAATGGAAGGTGCTCTGACCCGTGTTGCTGGTTATGTCGGTCTTACCCGTCGTAAAGCCGATTTGGAAACCGTTCAGCGATTATTAAGGGACATACTTAGAGAGGAAAACCTAAGTCGAATTACTATTGAGACTATTCAAAAAAAGGTTGTCGACTATTATCATCTTCGAATGGCGGATATGCTTTCTCGTCGTCGTCCCGCAAATATTGCCTTCCCTCGACAAGTGGCAATGTATCTTTCTAGAATTCTGACTGAGCATTCTCTTCAGGAAATTGGAAGTGCGTTTGGGGGACGGGATCATGGTACTGTCATTCACGCATGTAAGACTGTTGAAAATATGATGGAGCAAGATGATTCTATTAAGTACGCTGTTGAGTACCTGAATGAGGAACTTTCTCAATCGATCGAATAGGTTGTTTTACTTTTTTCTTTCCCTGCTTGTCTTTCGCAGGGATTTTGTTACCTAATAATTAGTTCTATTATGACTGATGATACTTTCAATTCGAATAACCAGCAGGAAAACGATGATAATGCTAAAGATGCTTTGTCTAACACACCATCTGCTGAGCAAAAAAGAGAAATTGCAACTTGGGTAAACAATGGCATGGGGCTTTCCGATGTTCAGAAAAAAATCAACAGTGATTTTGGTATCGTAATGTCTTATATGGATGTCCGTTTTTTGGTGGATGACTTAGATCTTACTCTGATTGACAAAGAAGAAGAAAAACCTGCTGAGAAAAGTGAGGATAGGGCAGATTCAAACCCAACTCCTGATAGTTCGCTCGATGGCAATGAGAGTAGTGTAACTGTAGAATTAGATACTGTTAATCCACCAGGAGCAATGGCAAGTGGCACGGTTCGTTTTTCAGATGGTGAAACTAAAAAGTGGACTTTAGACCAATTCGGTCGCTTAGGTCTTTCTGGAGGGGAAGATGGTTATAAACCTTCGGATGAAGATGTCGCAGAATTTCAAAAGCAATTGGATAGTGCATTACGTGGACGTGGATTCTAGTAAATTCTAGGTAAAGCTTTTGTTTTGGAACGGATAACTAATTTATATCTGATCGAGAGTTAGTCTTTCGAGAGAGAGAATCTGTTCAAAGTTTTTAATTTGCTTTGGATTACAAACTTTATCTAGAGCATGAAACATACGAATATTTTCTAGACAGCGCATAAGCCTAATGAGTTTCACTTCTTTTTTTTCAATCAAAAACTTTTGATCTCCAAAACTTTTGATTTTGCTCTTCTCATGCATGAGTTTTTCCCATGAATCATTTTGATTTGCTATGTTGATAATTGATTCAGCTTTTTCAGAACTTAGAATTTGCGTGACTATTGGATGATAAGGATTAGAAACTTCCGGATATAGCCCTCTGATTTTTTTTCTTAGTTCTTCTCGATATTTATTTTTCTGATCAGTAGATTTTTTCTTCTCTTTTTCAATAGCTTCTCTTTCTTTTTTGAAACTTTCCTCTAATTTCTTTATTTCATTTACAGGATACTCTTCCTTGAGTTTTAAATAATCTGATAAGCTTGCAAGGACTGCTCTTTCTTCTGGTATTGCCCATTGTAAAAAATCTGATTTTTTTATCTGATCTAGCCTTTTAATAGATGATGTTTTATTTTGATCAGTAAGTATAAGTTTTGGAAGATATTTTTCTAATACCCCTTTTTTTTCTTTTTTTGCCTGGTCTTCAGGATCTGCTCCAGCAAAGTACTTCCTAAGAAGTGTATCTGAAGTTTTTATCGGAACATCAATTGTATTTGAATTTATGCTCACATATGAATGAGCTTCCAATAACGAAGTTTTTCCATCTTCGTCATAATCGGGCTTGGATATTTTTTGACCAAGTCTTGATTTACCACTTAAAGCTTCCCAGAAATAAGTACTGTATTCATGATAATTTTCTTCTCTTATATCTGGTGTGCACCCAGCTGCCACCCGACTTTGAAGAGTCGAGAAAAAACCCGCAGTGGGACGATCAATAAACTCTTTTTGTGGATCACCATCTTTGAAGATAATATTAGAGAAACCACCACTATAGCACTGAACCATAAAGACGATGACAGGCTTTTCTTTGGGTAAAGTTTCAATTTTCTTAACAAATTCAGAAACTCTTATTTTAGCATTATTCCAAAGATATAATGATGTGTTGAAAAGTTTTTTAGATTCACCTTTTCCTCCATGCCCAGTAAAATAAAAGATACTTTTGTCTAGAGGATCACTGTTTTTTAAAAGTTTAAACCATCGATCGACGGTCTGAATTGAAGATGTTCCGTCAGGTTTTAATTGGTTCGAACGATATTGGTGAGCAAGTCCATTGGAATTACCGAAAAGTTCAGCCATTATTAGATTAATTTCAGGTATCACAAAATTTGGATCAAAAAACTGAATGTCACGGCCAGGATCCTTTCCATCTGCAAAATAGGTATGGGTTACTTTATTATTTAATTTTAGGGATGACTTGATCCTTCGAAAGTATTTTATGTTGCTTTCCAATGATATTTGGTTTCCTGATGCGGAGTATCCACCACCAAGAATAAGAATCTGAGCAGTTTTATTATGCTCACTACGGATGCGATCAGGTAGCGTCTGTTGATCTGTGATCTTTGTTTGGTCCGCGGATAATACTTTTTCTGGTGGGCAAGAAAAAGTTTCTGACAGAAAAGTTAATATGAATATAGCTAAAATAATTTTTGGAAAAGCCATTAATTAGTCTATTAAAAGGATAAAAATAAGTTTGGTTAACTTTTTATTAACCCAGATGTCTAGGCAAGCGTTTTAAATGTTGGGTTTAATACCACCTCTTATCTCTCCAGCACCAACAGCACCAAAATTTGCGATGAAAGCTCGATCTATTGGTCTGCTATTTGGCATGGAAAGCCAAATACGCAAAAGATGTCTTTTCTTAAGCGGATCATTAAAATCTTGAAAAGCAGTTCTTCGGTGAAGAGTAGTCCAATTGTTCAAGAAAAGGATTTCACCGCGTTTCATGGTGAAGCAGCTTTGCAATTCTTTTCGCTCGCAAACAGAATCCATGAAATCAAGTGCTTCTCTTTGAACTTTTGAAAGGGTCGGGCAATGGGGGTCCTTGTCTGCTCGATCAATCAAGACACGCAGATAGGAACAGGCAAAAAAATTATCACACCATGAGAAAATTGGTTGCTCACAAAAGGGAAGGGTATTTGCCTTATCTATAGTGTGGGTCTTATATGGAAACTTTTGGCACAGAGTGGCATGTAGTTCAGGTCGTTCATTCTTTATGATTTTTTCAATCTTTTCACTTTCAATTACTTGGTTTTCACCACCCTTTTTAGCAGGTTGAAGGCAGAGAAATGCAATTACATCACAGCGATCCGTATGGAAACTTAATTTTTTATTTGTATTTGGTCCCCGAACCTTCGGATCATTTTCTGAAAGAGCAGCATTTTTTACGCTTAGAACCAAGTCGCCTTCGGTATTTTGAGACAGAGGCGTGCCAATCTTTTTGCAAAAATCTAAGAATAGTTTGTTAGAGTTTGCTAAAAATTCGGACTGAGAGGAAATTCTAACAATTCCAGTTTGACCTGCCAATCTTTCCGCCAATTCACTTGCTTGGATATTTTTTATTTGTTCAGGCGTAGTTCGTTTCATGTGTAAAATTATAATTTTTTCTCAGATTCATAAAATTCAATTACCAATATTTAACCGAAACTTTGTTCTTTGTAAGATTTGTATTTTTTGGAACTTCCTTTTGGAGAAAGGGTTGTAGTTTTATGAGTTTAATTGGCTAGTCTTTCAGAATTTTCTGATCAGCAGGAGCTTTTCCATGTAGGTAAAAAGTAAAATCAAGAAAAGGAATAACATATTTCTCCGTG
>CBFIBI010000057.1:0-13979 GCA_965660725.1 Opitutales bacterium | reverse complement strand
ATTTGTTTTTAACAATGAGAATTCTGATTGGATCGTAATTTCCACTGAATGGTTCAAAGCAATTACCATGCTACCACGGGAAAGTTTGATTATACCGTCTTCAGTAAATTCGAATACAGAATTCGCACCTATCCTTACTAATCCATCATTATATCTAAACTCACACAGGGCACCGTCTTTTGTATGAAGAGATATATTTTGTCCAAAAGTAGAGTTTTCTTCAAGTTGAGTGGGTTTGATTTTACCATCTTCAAGTTTATTTAAAATCCATGACTCTCCAAGAGAATAAGAGCATGTTAATTCATGACTAAACTTTTTTTCTGAAAACAAAAGTGCTCCCATGCATAACAAGGGAGCACATAATAAGTAAAATCTGGTGTACAATTAGAAAGTGGTATTTAAACCAAGTGCGATTCCTCCATCAGCACTGTTAAAATCGTAATTAACATTGCTGTTTCCACTGCTAGAGTCTCGGTTAGAATAACCCCCAAACAATGAAATGTTAAGGTTTTCATTGACGATGTAATCCAATTTTAGATTAACATTTTGCATGAAATCGTTTCGTCCGTCATTGGAACCGTAATAATACTTTTTGTAAATAATTCCATACCTTGGAGTAACTATGATATTATTATAAATAAACCTTAGAGAATATCCTGCTGAGATATCGACATTTTGTAACTCTCTTGTTCCTGAATAGCTATTTGTGCTATTCAAACTTGGAATTCCACTCGCAACAGATTCCGAGCGGTGTTGACCTCCAGATATATCAAAAATTCCAAGCACGGTATCAGAGACAGCATAGGATTTCATCGCACCAATGTAAGGATAATATTCTTTGTAAGTTTCTTCCTTTGTTGATTTTGCTTTATCCATTGCATAACTTATCCCAGCACGAAATATCCAACCGCTTGAATGTTGTGCTAAAAGCATTGCATATGCACTAGTAGAAGCAAAATCAAGACCGTCTAATCCACTTTCCAAATATTCAGTTGTTGTGTAACTTGCACCAACATATGGAGTGACTACTGCTTCTTCCAATTCTACTGCTTCAAAACTTGCTCCAGCATAGGCAGTATTCATCCACATCGCAGTCTCTATGAAGTCTATTTTATCAGCAGCAGATAGAGGGTTGTTTCGATAGAGATATTTGGAATCTAATCCGGCAAATGGTGATACATTAGTAGTTTTAAGAAAGATAGGGCGCTGTGCACCGGCATCAGAAGAATCCACATTCGCAATATTGTTTTCACCAGTAGTTACTGAGCTAGGAGGTTGGTTGTTACGTTCGGTGACTGTGGCGTCCGGTTGTGCTGCCAAAAATAAAGGCATGACACTGAGCAATACGGCTAATTTTGTATGTTTCATTTTAAAATTTGTGATAGATTATGAAGGAAATTAGAACTTTTTAATTTGTACGGCAGGTGTTCCGTTTGGAAGTGTTTTATTAGTAGCATAATTTCCAGGAATGCCATTGAATGAACTTTGTTCTAAAACATTTGCCCCATGTTTTACATTTGTGAGATTAACCCCACCGACGATTGGATTCGCAAATTGATTAAAACCAATAGTACCATCTCTACTGCGTAATGTGACCTCAGATGTTTGAGGGAATGTGACATTTCGCAAGTTAATAGTAACGGCTTCCATGTAAACATCATCAACTCTTCCAGTAATATTTAATCCGTTAACTTGTATTAAATTGTGTGCATACAAATAAATATTATCAGGATCGGAATTCTGTCCTCCAGTACCAACTGAAAAACTGTTTTGTTGTGCGGTTGATGTTCCGATGTGGAGTTCGTTCAATGTTCCAATTGCTAAATTTCCTCCAGTGGAAATGGAAACATTTACTAAGTGCATCGTGTCTTCAGCCCCTATTGCAAGATTTGCTCCTTCGTTATTTACAGAGACAACGCTAGGATCGCCGGAGTAATCAGCAAAGTTTTCAGGTTTATACTCAGAACGGAAATAAAGATCATCAGCAGCACCAAGCACAAATACACCATTTTCAGATTTATTTGTATTTTTGATGTTTAGATCACCTTTGATTGTCATATCTTTCGCAGCACCAATGATAGCAATTCTTCGGTCTCCTTTTGCAAGTACATCGGATGCGTCAATTTCTGCTGAAGCGTTGAAAGTGATATTTGCACCAGGACTTAATTTAATGTTATGTGTTGATACTGATAATAAGCTTTCGTGAACCGGGTCAGAGGTTCTTGAGGGACCCATTGCACGAGCACCCAATGCACCTAGAAATTGTTGGTAGTAAGTAGTGTTTGGCTGGACTTTAGATGCTAAACCAAATGTCTTGTTGAATGCCGTGTATTCAGCTCCCAATACTGCATCAGCAAGTGCTCCGCCCTTACTTCCCAAAGCACCATATTTAGCCAAAATACGGATAAGTTCAGTATTGTAACCATTTCCTGCAAGACTTGCCAAACTCACTTCGGATGCGAGATCATTATCGTTATTTATTACTTTGTCAGTGAGAATCATTTCCGCAATTTTAACCGCAGATTCGAGAGCTTTTGGGAAACCATTTGTATCTGTGACTGCAGCATTTGTGTAAGAGTTACCCTTGGCTTTTGCATCAGTCTTAACGGACTTTGCTGCCGCATCAACTTGAACATTATCTGAAACTTTTGTGTTAGCGATATGAGCTTCACCAGCATGATCATTTAAGCTTTTTCCTGACGACTTGGCAGCAGCAAGCTCATCTTTTGTGCTTTTAGCTAAAGCAGCAAGAGAATCTCCCTCAAGGGCAAGTGCATCAGTCAACGAATACCCAGCTGCAACTGCTTTTGCTTTGTGAGCAGCATCTTCATGTACCTTTGTAATGTCAACATCAGCAGCGAGTGACTTAAGACTCGTGTGATCTAACTCAGCAAAGTGAAGCAAATCAGCAGTATTAATGTTTTGAACATTGTTGAGGATATCACCAATGTTAGCACTAGTTCCCGCAGTATCTTTATATGCATGTGCCACTTTGGCCTTGTGACCAACACTAGCAATTGATGCTATGTCAACGCCGGTTGCCATTGTAGCCATATGAGTCGGATCAAACTCTTTAAGTGATGTTGTGAATTCAACAGTGATTGTCGTATGGACCTTGGTAACAATGGATGCTATATCTACATTGGCCCCTCCTGCATCAACATAAACCGAAGCTAACTCGCCTTTGGTTGCAAAGTGTGACAAATCATCAGCTTTCAATCCTGCAGAAAGATCGGTGCCTTGTGCCATTGTAGCCATGTGCGATGGGGCAAGCTTTGCTAATGCTTTCGTACTGTCAGTATCTAAAGTGTTGGCAGTAGTAACAAAGTCATCAATTTTAATAGCAGAGAAGTCAAATTTTCCGGCAGCATTAGCAGCAGCGCTAGGAGCGGCAACTTTAGCAAATTCAACCACAACCTCTGCTTTAGTCGCAAAGTGAGTTAGATCATCTACTTTGAGACCAGCAGAAAGGTCAGTTCCTGTTGCCATCGTTGCCATGTGCTTGGGGTCTAAGTTGGATAGTGCTTTCGTATGATCAGTATCTAAGGTATTGGCTGTTGAAACAAAGTCATCAATTTTGATAGCAGAGAAATCAAATTTTCCGGCAGCATCAGCAGCAGTGCTAGGAACGGCAACTTTAGCAAATTCAACCACAACCTCTGCTTTAGTCGCAAAGTGAGTTAGATCATCTACTTTGAGACCAGCAGAAAGGTCGGTTCCTGTTGCCATCGTTGCCATGTGCTTTGGGTCTAAGTTAGCCAATGCAGCAGTATGATCTGCATCAAGATTTTTGTGAATGTTGGTAACGAAATCATCTATCTTGATCGATGAAAAATCTAGGCTTCCGGAGGCATCAGCAGTAGCAGTGGGTGCGGCGATTTTAGCGAATTCAATAACTACTTCAGCTTTAGTTGCAAAATGTGTAAGAGTTGAGGCTACATTAATTCCAGTCGATGTTATATCTACACCAGTAGCCATTGAAGCCATATGAGTTGGACTCAATTGCTGAAGTGCTGAGAGGTGGTCATCATCCAAATTCGCGTGTATGTTTGTTGCAATAGCAGCAATATCAACCTTTGAAAGATCTACATTTGCACCAGTAGAAGGGGCTGAAGCCTTAGCAAACTCAATTGTTACTTCAGCTTTTGTAGCAAATTTTTTGACTGATTGTTTAAGAGTAGAAGCAGTAAAGTCCTTTGTTAGATCAATTTTCTTATCTCCTGACCCGACAAGTGTCGTCATGTGTGACTTCTCGAGAGATTTTAGTGCGGTTAAACTGTCTCCATCTAGACTAGCATGTAGGTTTTCGACAATTGAAGTTATGTTTTGAGTATTGATTGTCGATAGAGCATCACCTACCATTGCAGAAGTTACATCAACTCTGGTTGCAAAGTTATCAATATTAGCAATTCCATCTCCTGCAAAAGTCTTCATGTGCGAAGTATCAAGTTTACTCAAAGTGCTTAAATGGTCGGTTGTAACAGTTTTGACAGTGGAACCTACAATTGCCGTAATATCTGCTCCTGTTGCTATAGCTCTTCTTCCGATTGTACTGGGGTCAGCTTCAACATTAGAATAGGCATCTACCACGTTGACCAATGTTTTGAACTGAGTGGCTTGTTCAGAAGCAGTACCAGTAAGTTTTGTCGCAAGGGTGGATAAGTTAGTTGAACCCAGAGCAATAATTTCAGAAGAAGCAACTCCTGAACTAGCTATCGCGTTAAGTGCACTAACAGAAACATTGGCTGTACTGATAACGCTTGCAGCTTCTATTGACAGTGTTCCTCGATTCGGATTTCTGAGGAAATTAATAATACTATTTGATTCGATGCCAGAGAGTTCAGCAGAGGGTATAAGATTGGGCATGATTAGAGTATCAATTGCTTCTTCTTCTTCCTTTTCTTCCTCAGTTTCGTTTGAACCTGAAGATTTAGTGTCTTGTGCATGAAGAGCAAATGCAGGCAAAATAGAAAGTGCCGCGAATAAATAGATTAGTTTAAGGTATTTGTGCATGGTGATTGTATGTTAAAGGAAAAATCAATGTTATGTTGATCCTAATGGAATGCAAGTAATTTAATTTAAGTGGTGCCGAGGGCGAGATTTGAACTCGCACATCCTTTCGGATACTAGAACCTGAATCTAGCGCGTCTACCAATTCCGCCACCCCGGCAGGTGGAAAAACTAATAAATTCTTTTTTACAACTTTTGACGAGAACAAATAAGGAGTTATTAAAAATTTAACAATGGAATTTTGTTTATTCTGGTTCCATTGGGCAGGTATGATAGGTATCGGTCATTTTCAGGTGAGTCTTCTGGTTCTAGAATTTCAGGGTTATCAAAAATATGTGTCATTCGGAGAGAAATTGGACACAGAATGCGGTTTATCGGAGGGCTTTTCGTGAGAGGAAGAATAATTGTTTCAATTGGGAAATATTTTCTTTTATATCTTTCAATTGTTTCTTTTATTGCAGGAGAATTTTCATTACTTCGATTTGCAAAGCAAAGCACATCTGAAAAGTGAGCACATGCATCAGTCCATTCCTCAAATCCGTCAATTTTTTTTACCAATAAATTTGAATCCAAAAAAGTTAGGATTCTTATTAAATTTAATCCTTTATGCTCATTTAATATAGGAATAATTGACTCAAATTGATCAGCTAAATTGATTCTGTTATCTAAAAATAAAATCCATTCTGTAACTTTTCCAGTTTGAATAGCATTGAAAACAAATTTTCCTTTTATGCTTTCCCAATGACTTCCTGGTACATTTTCTAAATTTATATACTGAGGAAGAAGAAAATGAATTGTTGATTCATTTTTAGTTTGATCAATAGCAGATAAAAGAACTTCTATCCCTTTAGATTTAGGAGTTGCTATGACAACAAATAGATCTCCTTTCATTTTTTAAATTTGAAACGAAAAGGAACGGCATTGGGCATGGTGTCTCATTCGATGATCAACTAAAACTAATGCACTCATTGCCTCAACAATTGGAACCGCTCGAGGAAGTACGCATGGGTCATGTCTCCCCCGTCCCATTAATTCGGTATTTTCGCCTTCTGCATTCACGGTTTTTTGCTTTTGAAGCACGGTCGCAGTGGGTTTGAATGCAACCCTGAAAAAAAGTTCTTCTCCATTACTTATACCACCCTGGACACCACCTGAGCGATTTGATTTGGTTCTAATTTTATCATTTCTGTTCTCAAAAAGGTCGTTGTGCTCTGAACCCTTGAGGAATGATCCTGCAAATCCACTGCCAATTTCGAATCCTTTTGTAGCAGGGAGTGAGAGAATTGCTTTACCCAGATCTGCCTCCAGTCGGTCAAAAACTGGAGAACCCCAACCAACTGGAATTCCGGTAATTCTACAAATGATAGATCCACCTACAGAATCCCCCTCTTTCTTGGCTTTAAGAATGCAATCTTCCATTAATTTAGCTGTCGCTGGATGTGGACATCGGGTAGGGGAGAATTCAATCTCATCCAAACTTGGTATATTATCCATTTCCGGAACTTGGATGTCATGAATTCGTTCAACATAAGTTGCGAACTGAATTTTATCATATCCCAAAATCTTATTTGCAACAGCACCAGCAGCGACTCTGGCTATTGTTTCGCGAGCGGATGATCGACCACCTCCCTCATGATTGCGGTATCCATACTTAGTTTGGTAGGTGAAGTCAGCGTGGGATGGTCGAAATTTGTCTTTCATTTCATCGTATGCTTGCGGGCGGGCGTCCTTGTTTCGAACAAGCATCGCGATGGGAGTTCCAAGTGTTAGGCCATTAAACACGCCAGATAATATTTCAACCTGATCTGATTCATCCCTAGGAGTGGTTAGTTTGCTTTGACCAGGACGTCTTCGCTCAAGTGCAGGCTGAATATCTTCCACAGAAAGTGGCAGACGTGGAGGGCAACCATCAATTACCACCCCAATCCCACCACCGTGACTTTCTCCCCATGACGATATCCGAAACAACGACCCAAATGAATTACCCATTACTAAGTTACAAATTTAAAGAGGATAAAAATGCAAAACTAAAAGATTTTGTTTTTTGTTTTAATTTAGAGTTTGAAGTTGCATTTCAATCATAAAAAATGATTAATGAGGTTTAGGTCGGGTCCCATGCGACAGCGATTGGATGAACTCCGTCAGGTCCGGAAGGAAGCAGCGGTAATCGCAATTGCAGTGTGCTGTGGGGTGCCTGGCCTTTTTTTGTGGTTAAACAGATAACAAAAATAATGTTAGTTGCACAAATTTTAACAATTTTCGATTGCGTGAATTCATTAACAAGGCAAGAAATGAAGCTTTAATATATGACGCAGAATGCTTATCAAGTTATTGCCAGAAGGTGGCGTCCAAAACAATTTTCGGAATTGGTTGGGCAAGATCATGTTGTGCAAACTTTAGGAAATGCAATCAAATTAGATCGAATTGCACATGCCTACCTTTTTGTTGGTCCACGAGGTACGGGTAAAACCACATCCGCGCGACTTTTTGCCAAATCTTTAAATTGGGAAGAAGGACCAACGCTTGAGGTTCCTGAGTCCTCGGAGATTGGAAATGCAATAATGGAAGGGCGCTGCTTGGATGTAATTGAAATAGATGGGGCATCGAATAATTCTGTGGATCAAGTTAGAGATTTAAGGGACGAATGTCAGTATGCACCGGCACAATGCAGATATAAAATTTATGTTATTGATGAAGTGCACATGCTTAGTCAGCAAGCGTTCAATGCATTATTAAAGACATTGGAGGAACCTCCTTCACATGTAAAATTTGTATTTGCTACAACTGAGTCCCATAAGGTTTTGCCAACTATTGTTTCACGGTGCCAACGATTTGAATTTCGTTCTATTCCCGCTCCCTTAATTGTGGAGAAGTTAGAAGAAATTTGTTCGGCCGAAGCAATTGATGTAGAAAAGCTGGCAATTCAAGCAGTTGCTAGGATGGCGATGGGAGGAATGCGTGATGCACAAAGTATTCTAGATCAAATGATCTCCTTTTGCGGTAAGAAAATCTCACAATCTGATGTACTGCAAGTGTATGGCTTAGCGTCGAGTGCCCGCATAAGATCATTATCTGAATACATTATCAATGGTGATTATGATGGAATTATATCTATTTCTGACACATTTTCTAATGAGGGATTAGATTTCTACAGAGCATTGTTAGATTTATCTGATACTTTTCGGGAATTGTTATTGGAGATTCTGCGTGATAAAGAAAAAAAATCTAATTGTGCTCCGGAACAATGTGTTCGTATTCTTGATGCGCTAAGGGAGGGAGAAGACTTAGTAAGGATGGGCTTATCCGAAAAAACTAATTTTGAGGTTACTTTATTTCGTGCTGTCGAAGCTGGGAGGACGCGTTCAATTGATCAAGTTATTCGGAAAATTTCGGGTATGGTTCAAACCGAAAAAAAAAAGTCCGAAATAGATAATTCAATTTCGTTAGTGGAATCAGTAGCTTTACAAGCAGCAACTGAAGAAGAGTCCGAGGTCAAAGTGATTCAATCCCAAAAGAAAATTGAAAAAATTGATGCTGTTAAGAATTCGCATTCTAAAAAGATTATTGTTAAGGAAAGCTTAACCGATTTTGAAACTAAAAAAGCTAATCAAGACATTTCCGCTCCACCCAATAAAAGTGATCTTAGGCAAGTAGTTGATCGAGAGAAGATTGAAGATAAGATTAAACAATTACCAAATGGAGTCCGTGAGATTCTAGAAGAAAAATTTCAAGCTGATTTTGTATCAATTGAAAAAATTGATCATAGTAAATTAATTTAATTCTTTGAGAATTAAATATTCTTAGGTTCAATAACCCACCCAAATTCCGATTCACTTATCCAGCCTTTCTTTTTCTCGTCTAAACTTCGGACAAGATACCACATCTTTCCATCTGATATTTGATGAGATTTCGGAGTGCCGTCGTTTTCAAGATCAACATAAAGACTTTCTCCTCTGGGGACGGAAGTATTTACAGTGGCCGTTTCTCCTGCGAAACGTTTAAGTTCAACTTTATCAGATTTATTATTATCATAGTAATCTTGATAGACTATTATTTCTCTGTCTAGCATCAATCGTTGATCGTAAGAGAGATAGGATGCGTATGAAAATACTGCAATTAAAAGAATCCAGGAGGGAAGGAGATAAAAGATTGATTTTTTATTGGCTCGAAAGAATATTGCATAAATAAAAAACAATAACCCCAACCAAAAGGTTAGGATTGTAACGGTTGTCCAAAATGTAAGGAAATTTTTTGAGAAATATGAGTATTTTAATTTTTTCTCTTTTGAGGTAACATTTGCCATTTCATAGGCAAAGTTCAAATTAGCAGATAATTCTGAATTCTTAGGGTTTAAAAGAAGTGCTTTTTTGAAGTGTAGAATGGATTTACCATACTGCTCTTTTTTAAAAAAAAGATTAGCCAAGTTACCATGGAGATTTGATGAGTGAGCAGTTTTTGATGCTTGTATGTAGTGTTGAATTGCCAAGTCTAAATCACCATTAGCCTCGGCACGGACTGCGTCGTAAAATAGACGATCTTCATTCGATCCATGCAGTGAAATTGAGGCTAGTATCCATAGATATAAGGTGAAAGTTTTCCAACGAATATTCATTTAATTTTTTTAATAAGTTGGTTAATTTTACTCAACAGTTCCCCTAAGGAGAGAGAGTCGTTTTCAGTTGCTGCAAACTCATAGCTATCAATCCATTGTAATATATTTTTAACTTCCAAAATTAACTCATTATTATTTCGCTCATTTTCTAATAGATGGATTAGTTCATTACTGGATAATGATGCTGGATTTGGATGTTGATAAAGGGTGCCTATTTCTAATCTTAGCCTCTCGCGAGAAGATCGATAAAATAGAACGGGATCATTATATGAAACAGCATCTTTCATCTGTTTTTTAAGCAATGTTTGCTTTTTGCGGAATAGATCTTTTCCTGTTTGTTTTCGTTTCCAACCATAGAACAGGAGAGATAATGAGCACACTAATGGAACTATTTGAATTACCCAAAAAATTTTGGATTCGAATAGTGTTTCATTTCCAATAGATTTTTTCCATTCACCGGGCACACTTTCGGTCTGAAATAAATCAGTAGCGAATTTTTTTTCGTCTGAATCAACTGTAGCAATAGTTTCCAAAGTTGGATCAATCCATGCTTCCCCAGGATCAATTCTCAGTTTATGAGTTTTGGTGTCAGCCGAAAAATATTTTTCCTGAATGGGGTCAAAGAATGAAAAAGAAATTGCAGGTACATTGAGTAGTCCAGCCTTCAGGGGTGATAATATATATTCGAAGCTTTGCTTGCCTTCATGTTTGGTTATTTCATTACCCACAAATGAAAAGGCCGGTGGTCCAATTTTAAACTCATTATTTGACTCTAAAATTGGAGCAGGCATTGCTGAGAAATTCCCTGTACCTTCAATTTCAAAAACTAGTCTGACTGGATCCCCTAAGGAAACTCGATCGGTATCAGTTTTGGAACTTGTGGTAAAGGAACCGATTGCACCTCTAAATGATTCGGGTCTTTCATCCATCGGTAATTCTCTAACCTCAATCGAATTAGAATCTGAAGATACGGATAACGATTCTTCTCTTCCAAATCCGAAAAAAGGATCGTTAAAAAATGGGCTATTAAATGGTGAATTACCCCTTGATTTTACTCGAACTCTAATTGAAGTGTTAAATGTGATCAGATGTTTTCCAGCAATGGCAGCAGTTAAGCCTACAGGCCAGGAAAAGATAGTATAAACCTTATTGAACTTCGATATGTTTCTTTTTTCTTGAGGTTGACCTAATTCTGTTATTGAAAAAGCATCCCCACTCTTTTGAGGAGCCCTTTCAATCCTACTAACGGGTAGTCGATCCCAGATGAATAGCTCAATTTGAGCTGAAACAGTTTCGCCTTCAAAAAGATAAGGTCTTGGATTTTTAAACTCGATAAAGCTTGCTTGTTTTAAATCTTGTTTTTGCTTTTCTTCTTCTTTTTTACGAATAATATCCTGCTGATTAGGGGGTAAGACATTGAGCGTGGATGCAGGAACTTGGACAGACTCTGATCCTACCCTCATGGTCCAACTTGGAATGGTGTGGTTTCCAGTTTTCTGAGGATTAACTTGAAAGCTTAATTCAACTCGAACAGAAGGTACGCCATTAATAAAACTAGCCGATCTAAAGCTTTGAGGTGATTTGGAAATTAATAGTCCATCGACTTGAGGTAAAGCCCCTTCTGGGCTTTGTTGGCTACCATGAATAATTATTTTGTATGTAGATTGGCCAGCTATAGTAATGCTTGGGGGTTGAAATTTAGACTCAACCCGTAATGGTTGCCCTATTGCCTGAATTGAAGAACAAAAGATTAAAGTAAAAATGCTAATGCAAATTTTAAAAATCACACCAATGGATTGAAGTAATTTTCTTATTAAACAAATCATCTTATCAGTAATCCCTACCCAGTCCTTGAATGGTTTTAGGCTGGAGCTTTTGTTCTAATGGCTCACTTACAGACTCCATTTCCTGAAGTAATCTTTCATAAAGAGCATTAACTTCATCGGGCTCAGGCTTGCTTGAATTAGAAGGATCTGCACTTTCATTTTGAGGCGTTGGATTCGGCTGATTTTGAGAGCCGGATGAGTTATTATCTTGGTTTGGATTATCCTGAATACCAAAATCTAAATTAAGAGAAGGAGAGTCAAAATCAGTCCACGCAAGATAAGCTTTTTTTATTTCAATGGGAAAAGTTATGTTTGCATCAGGATTTTGTGGTTGAATACATAAGGAGTATTGTCCAGGCATAACCGGATATATAAAAGTGCCGTCTTCTGCTGGTTCAAAAGAGGTTTCATTTTGATCAAGTTGGAAATTAGCATTTTCATCTAGAAATAATCGTCCACCTTTATATCCAACATCATCGGGTTCTTGAATGCCATTACCATTTGAATCTTTCCAAATTGTACCTTGAAGAGTCGGAGCTGCACGAAATGGAATACCAATTGTCCTTTCGACAGCTTTGTTAAGATCCAAATAAAAGTTTTTTACTTTAAGGCTATTTTCAGGTGGAGGTGGTGGTGGGAAAATTGGAACAAGGTAAGCAATTCTGGATTTGTTAGAGTCTTTCAAAATAGTCCCGAGCCTTAGGTATGTTGGATAATTGTCCGATATCCATTCAAATGAAAAGAGTCCATCAGCATTGCTTGGAACAAAGGGTTCGGTACTTTGGTTATGTTCCCCGTTTTGGTCTTTATCCCAAAAAATAAATCCCTTTAAACCCGGTTCATTTATTTGAGGTTTTCCATCCCCATTTAAATCTCGCCACATTTTACCATTTATCTTGGAAATTAGGGCATTTATTCGATTTTGGATTTGAGTGTCAAGGGATGTTAAGTTTTTTTGTGCGTTTTCATTGCCATCTATCAACATAGAAGATTTATAAAATTCTCTTGCTTTTTCCCATGCATTACGAGCTTTTCTTACATCTCTTCTATCTAGGAATTGATTGGCATGTTGATAGAATATATTCCCGAGTCCGTTCAAAGCCTTGGCTTGCAGGAGTGGGTCGCTTAAGTTTTCTTTGATTGCATTGTTAAGATATGCCTCGGCTTTAACTAGATTTTCGGCATCTAGATATGCTAAGCCTGCGTTTAAAAAAAGTCTTGGATCCACGGTTTTTTCCAAAGAGATGGTTGAATTAATTTCAGCTTCAAAAAAATCACCAGCTAAAGAAGGATTTCCAGACTCAAGAGCTTTTTCTGCTCTTTTAACATTATCCTGTTTAAAGCAACCGGGGGTCGCTAACATGATAACTGTTATCAATAAAGTAACATTATGGGAGATCTTTTTCTTTTTTTTATCTGTGAGCATTTCAGCACATAGGATAAAAAAACCAATAACCAAAAAAAATTGATATCGATCGATGGGTAGTTCAGTTGATATTTGAGCTCGTTTTTTCTGCTGACCAATTCTTTGAAGGATCTGAAGTACTTTTGCCAACCCTTCTCCAGTTGGTCCCAGAGAGAAATACTTTCCTCCGGTTGCATGGGCAATGGATCGAAGTGAATCTTCATCTAATTTAGTTACAACCGTGTTACCTTGAGGATCTCTGAGGAAGTTGCGAGGACTTTGTCCAAGTGGATCCATGGGAATCCGTGCGCCATTTTTATCTCCAATACCAATTGTATAAATTTTTATTCCTTTCTTGGCCGCCTCTTTTGCTTTTTTTAAACCTTCTCCCTCTAGATCTTCACCATCAGATATTAACACTAAGAATCGATCTGTGTCTATTTTAGAGAATGAGTACAGTGCCTCTTCGATAGGTTGTGCCAGGTCAGTCCCTTGATTTTTGATAATTCCAATTTCAAGATTATTAAGAGTTTTTGAAAATGCCTGGTGATCTAATGTGAGAGGGCAGTAAAGGAATGCAGAACCCGAAAATGCAATTAAACCTAGTCGGTCACCTGCGACTTTTTCAAGCTGGTTAGATATACTTAGCTTTACTCTTTCCAAACGATTGGGCCGAACATCTCTAGCTAACATACTTTTGGACACATCGAGGGCTATTAGAATGTCTATGCCCGTTGAGTTAGATTTGCGCTTTTCAGAACCCCACTGTGGTCTGGCAAAACCCAAAAATAAAAAGGTAAGGGCAAGCATATAAAAACCGAATTTGAATATTTGTTGTTTTGATGACCATGAAGGCACTAGTTTTGAAATAAGTTTTTCAGATGTTAATTTCTCCAGTCTTCTTTTTTTAGTTTTTTGACTAACAATGTATGTTCCAATCAGAACTAAAAAAGCTCCTAACCCAAAATACAGAAAAATATGATCTAAAAAAATATTCACGGAATCCTTAAAAATATAGTTTTAGCTAGAAAAAACTCGATAATTATTGTTATGATTCCAATTGCTAAAGGCCATTGGAAAAGCTCTTCATAAAGCTTGTTGATTTTTAATTCGACTTCGGTTTTTT
>CBFIBI010000056.1:0-14777 GCA_965660725.1 Opitutales bacterium | reverse complement strand
TCAATCTTTGACTTCAAAAGGTAAGTCGTAGACCTCCATTCCGTTACTTATCTCTTCAATGTGTCTTGATTTAAGGGTAGCATTCCGAAGACCTAAAAGCATCAAAGACCTAAGATAAATGTTACCTTCTGATCCAGTTAATGTGCCGTCCTCCATTTTCTTTTTTCTAGACCCGATCTCCTTGTCGAAGATTGTCTTCCGCCCCCGATTCTTCAGACGGAGACTCGATCCAAGGCGGCAATCTCGCCGATAATAGCATAATTTTTAATGAAAGCCCTAACTGAGAATTATTCAAATCCCCCATTGCCAAAATTTTTTTACGGGGGCTAATCGATATAGCGATAACGGATCGGAATTATTACTGACCCCCTCCCCCCCTATCTTGTAGACATATTGTAGCCACTTTTTTGCTTAAATATACCATATAGTTCATTCTTGCGACAAACTTGAGAAAATAGAAACTAAGGAGGAAGAACAATAAAAGCGGGGTTCAAACTTCTTATTTACTCAGTATTTCAGTACAATTCCAAACATTACAATGCTATTCTAAAATGGCACGGAAGCTGGGATTCGAACCCAGGACCCTCGGTTTAGAAGACCGATGCTCTATCCAGCTGAGCTACTCCCGCACAATTTATTCAAACATTTTAATTAATGTATGATTAACAGTATTAAATATAAAAACTTTTAAATTCTAGCAACTCAGAAAGACCGAACAAAATAACAAACTGATTAGTTCTGTTTTTTAGCTTCAATCAACAAATAAAGACCATGGTTTTTAAATAATTTTTTAATTATCCAACGAGGCCAGAACTTTTTTGCTAAAGTTAAAAGAAATCCATGATGTCTTTGCCCGGCTTCACCAATTAGTAAGTCTCCCTGACTGAACTGATTCGAAATTTCAAGACTTTCAAATTGATCAAACATTTTCGTGGCTGAACTGATAGAAAAACATTTTGTACCAGGGCTTTCCAAATGATTAAAATATAGATCTGCTAATGTTCTAAAAGGTCTGCCTGCCAAAAGACCATAACGAAACCATAACATGTATCCAGTTATGGAATTTTGATGATAAATCATAATTCTTGTAATTCCTCCGGGTCGAAGAACACGAAATACTTCTCTGATTGCTCTTGCAGTGTTGGGAGAATGATGGAGAACACCAAATGAATAAACTATGTCAAAGGATTTCTCCTTAAATGGAAGGTTTTCCGCATCAACAGTTCTTAAATCGGAATTAAACCCATATAAAGCCAAACGTTTTTTAGTATGCTCAATTGCACGGGGAGTTAAATCGATTCCAGTCAATGATTTTGGTTGTGACTTTGCCCATTCAGTATGATCAGATCCCATTCCAACACCAATTTCTAAAACATCTTTACCTTTGCCATCCTCAAATTTGGCAAATTTTTCAAGATAAGGAGTTAAATCAAATATCGCTCGACGCTGTGATTCATAATATTCCTTTGGGGAAGAACCACTTGCATATATTTCGCCACAACTCTTCTTATCCCAAAAATCTTTAACTTTTTCTTTCAGAGTTGGGTCGTCGTTCACTTGAATAGATTTTGAAAATTAAGATTTGTAGGAAAGTAAGCTTTAACCTTTAAAAACACTTTTAAAATAAATGAAGATTCGCAAGGTCAAAGACTTGCAAAATAATAAGTTTACAGATTTTTTAATTAATCTACTTTACATTTAAAAGGCAGTAAATAGACAAATGTTTAATATTAATACTTAACCACCTAATTACTCATATCATGAAAAATCCATTCGCATACCTCACACTACTTTTGGCAGTTATGACATCATACAATCTTTTTGCACATTGTCAGGTGCCTTGCGGTATCTATGCTGATCAACATCGCTTTGAACAAATGCTTGAAGACCAGACAACCATAGAAAAAGCATGCAAACTCATAAAAGAACTTGCTGGTAAAAATGATGCACAATCCCAAAACCAATTAGCTCGATGGGTATCGGCAAAAGAAAGTCATGCATCTTCAATCCAGAATATTATCGCTGATTATTTCATGTCCCAAAGAATTAAATCAACCGATTTAAAGTATAATGATAAATTATCAAAGGCACATTTAGTAATGGTTGCTGCCATGAAATGTAAACAAAGTGTCGATTTGAAAAGTACAACATCTTTAAAATCTTCTATTCTAGCTTTCCATAAAGCATACGAGTCTAAAAAGTAATTTTTTAAGATGTCTTCTTCTTTAAACCTCTATGTAAGTTCAAAAGGGGTTGACCATGGTCCTCTATCACTGGAAGAAGCATCAAATAGAGTAAGTAAGGGAGATTTCAACCCAGATGATTTGTCATGGCACCAAGGTGTATCTGGTTGGATACCTCTAAAACAACTCCCCGAATGGTCTCAAATAAATAAGGCTCCACTTCCTGCACTCACCCCCAGCAAAGATATAAACAACATTGGTTCTGAGAAAAAACCTTCTAAAACCGAAACAAAACTAAAATTAAATCGGCAAACAAACCCAAAATCTGCTACCTCGTTTGAAGAACAATCGGTAACAAAAAGTGGAATGGGCTTTATTGGCAAGTTGATGGTTACTTTTGCGATTACGGTATTTTTAGCGACGCTTGGTGTAGTCGGATATTTGATTTATCAAAACCTCGACAAATTCATTCCGCAGAAGGTAGAAGCTACTGTTTCACCTACTACTCCAGTTGAGAAAGATGAGAATACTCCCGAATCTCTGCCTGCAAAAGAAATTGATCCTTTTGCTCCTCCAGAATAAACTCATGTTCACTCCGAAAGTGGATTTAATATAAAAGCAGTAATTGATTGGATACATAATTGATCCATTTTGAATCTATTGGGAAATTATTTTTAAAATGATGATTTGGGAATAGAAAAATTAAGGATCCATCCGAAAATCAACTTTTACAATATCCTTAGGGAATTTTCCTGAAGTCCCGAACTCAACTATACAACCCTGCATGCCGACATCATCTTGCGCAACCGGGCATTTCCTGGGCATTCCATCGATAAACCGTCCGAGGCATGAATCAATATCTCTACCCAATACCGATCTTCTTGGACCAGTCATACCCAGGTCCGTTTGATATGCAGTTCCCGCAGTTAGTATTCTTCCATCTGCAGTGGGAATATGAGTATGAGTGCCAAAGACTACACTTGCCTTACCATCAAGGTACCAACCCATTGCTACTTTCTCAGAAGTTGTTTCAGCATGAATCTCAGCGATGATTATGTCCGATTTACCTTGGATATTTTCAACCATTTGACCTGCAGTTTCAAAAGGACACAGAACATTTGTTTTCATATAACTCCTTCCTAAGACAGTAAAAATACCGATCCTTAAACCTTTTGCTTCAATAACTAAAAAATCACGACCAGGATTTGAGCTTGGCAAATTGGAGGGTCTACATACTTTTTCCAAATCCTCAATTTCCCGATCAAAATTCATTTGATCCCATACATGATCGCCCAAGGTTATAGCATCAACTCCAGAACTTAAAATTTCATCTGCAGTTTTAGCCGTTATACCTGAACCACCAGCAGCATTTTCACCATTTGCTATAACGCAATCAATTTTATTTTTTAACTTGTAAGCGTTTAAATGTGTTTTAAGAAATGATCGGCCTGGTCGTCCAACAATATCGCCAAGGATAAGAATTTTCATTTTTTAGAACCAATCTGTTTGTAAATAAGCAAGCGGTCATGAACTAAAAATACAAGATCATCTAAATCATCTCCATTTACATCAAATATTAACCCATCCCTTGGCTCAAATAAGCCACCTTTTTTGCCCTGATAGTGAAGGTTTTTTTCAAAAACTTCAAAATGTAAAGAACTTTGCCATTTTTTTTCCTTTTGGCTAAAGGTTAGAAATTCTAAAACTCCTTTCTTTCCATCCAAACAGACTAAATCTTGGATGCCATCATTATTAAAATCACCACTGTCAATTCCAGAAAATCTTATCTTTGGTAAATCAGTTAAATATTTAGAATCAAATTTGATCCCAAAGCTACTTTCTGGAGTCTGAGTGATAATCTGAAATCCGCTTTTCCCCAGAGAAAGAAGTTGGTCACCGTCATCTGTCTTGAGCAACATAACCCTATCAGGTTCCAAAAAAGAGCTTTCCCATCGGTTTTTTTGATTCCTTTTCAATGCCCTTGACTCCAGTCTCTCCCAATAACCATCTTCGTGAAAAGCAAAAATCTCAGCGGTGCCTTGATCTTTCCAATTAACTCGAACTGGGCATGACAGTTTTCCAGATTGATCTTTTGCATTGTATTGCTCTTTTACGGTAAAATCATTATCTTCCCAGCAGATTTCTCGAACAAATCCATCACCGGCTACCAGAATATTTTCCTTACGAATTGAGGGTTTAGTGAATTTTGACAACCGGCTCTTACTTATTCCTTTGAGAAAGCTTTTTCGCACAATGGAATCTGAGGCAGAGACAACCCAATTTTTCTTTTTGTCTCCCAATAAAATGACAGGCGATTCTCGATTAGACAAAATGAGTAAGTCCTGAAAGTCATCACCGTTTAGTTCACAAGGGAAAAGCCCACTTGGTTCTCTCTTCAAGTCCTTAAGTTGGTAAGCATTTGCTAATTCATATTTTCCCGATGAAGAAAATTGTAAAGTTTGTAGAAAATATTTTGAGTCCTGCTCACTAATAACAAATATTTCTGAGCTATCTTTGTTTTGGCTTTTTCCACTACACGCAACAATAGGAACTCCGTCGATCTTCAACAACCTAGGGAATAAAAATCCCTTTCCGATCTCATATTCAGATAAACCAAGAACTTCTTCCTCTGGACTCAAAACTAGTAAATTAGCACTTCCCTGATGCATGTGAGTTTCCACAGAAGTTATTCCACGAAGAGATGGGGAAAGTTGAATAGAACCTACAAATTCATTTTCATCTGCTTCTAGAAAAATAATTTCTCCTTTATTTGAAGAAACGGAAACTAAGTCTTCAAACCCATCTCCATTAAAATCTCCCAATGTCCATGAGCTTTCATCATTTGACTTAGAAAATACATCGAAAGTAATAACCTCGAACGGGTCCGCATTTTCTTTTTCCAATTGCTGCTGAAAAGAAAATACGACTGCCTCATTGGAAAGAGCATCAATTGAACAAAATTTCTTTTGTAAGTCGTCTGATTCTATTCCCATAACAGAAGGTAAAGAAGATAAAGAAATATCCAAAGATATCTCAGGGCCAAAGCTTTTACCCTTACCGAGTCGAACCTTAAGAGAATATTCTTCTCCTTGAGTCAAATACATCCAGTCCAAAATTCCATCTCCATTTATATCGACCAAATTAACACCATAAGATTTTTTACTATCTTCCCTGTAAATAATACCAGGATATTGAGGATCACCTCCAATAAAAGAAATTTTTTCTAAACCCGGTTCAGAGAAAATATATAACTCTGTTACACCTTTCAGATTGATCACTTTTAGACTTTGTGAAAATGGGCGTAACTTTTCAGTTTCAATTTCCAATGCTTCCCCCCATGTATTGTTTTCTTCTCTTAAATAAACTTTAACACCACTATCAGGACTACCAGTTACGAGATCAAGTTCACCATCACCATTCAAGTCACCAGTTGTAATATCAGTAATTGTCCCAGAAATAAAAATGCGTTCCTGGATGTAGGGAGCATTTTCAAGGACAGGCTCCCATCTATTTTTTTTGACGGGAAGGACGCGCTTAGGAATTTGATTGGGGACGCACCTGTATAAAATTTCCAAGTAAGATTTATCCAGATTAAAATAAATAATATCCTCTAATCCGTCCTTATTTAAATCTGCATGTTCAAGGCATCGTGCGTTCCACCCTGCTAATAAAACTTCTGGATTAGAAAGCCTGATCGGTTTAGCAAAAGTTATCGAAGTCAGTTCAACAATAACAAGAAAGAAAAATAACTTTCCGAAAGAAAACATTTTTTTAACGATTAAATGGATACATTTTGAGTTTGGATACAATTCCATTATCGGTGTCTTTAGACCAGCCAAACATGAAGTAAGGAAATTCGCCAAAATCTTCAGATGAAAATTTTATTTCATCATCGTCGATCGCTTCTGTCATAATTTGGAAAAAAGAAAACATTTCTCGGAAATCAACATAGTCTGTCTGCCTGATTCCGCTGGGTAAATCTTCCAGAGCATCATTCATAAACGGAGCATCCCAAAGAGAGTCTTCATTCTCTTCCATCTTATTAATCAATTGGTTCATGAATCGTTCTTTACCCATTGAAAGCAAAAGCCAGTCATTCATAATAGCATAACTTATTGCAAGTCCGGCACTTTCCAGTCCTCTCATTGAACGAATCGTGGTACCACGATATTCTCGATCTTCAAAAAGCTCGTTACCTTGGCTAACAGAATCCATTACAGCACGCATAGTTCTATCAAAAAGATCAGCATCTTTGAGGCGTATTGCATAGATAGTCGAGGAAGGAACTGTGTTGGAAACCTCCCTCTGGTTGTTTCGATTTAAATAGGAAAGGCTTACAAATTCACTACCTAGAGATCCAAGTAAGTCATCCCTCACGGCAACATCTGCCTGATCTTCAAAAGCCTGGATTTGAGAGGTTACTAGCAAATGAAGGCCTGGACTAATATCTTTGAGCATAGTTTCCAACCTAGGCCATATCTCAAAAAGATCTTGTCTGGCATTACTTACACTAAAGACATTGTCAGCAATAAATTTATGGTTTACCAGGTCACCTCCAACGGGCGCTAGAAGGGCAAGTAACCCATTTCGTTGACTCATACCTAATGAAGATGAAATCTCAAAACTTTCATCCTCGAAATTTAACTGTAAACCCAAGTAATTTAATCCATCTAAACCAAGCCCCTGGATTAAGCTGTCAACATTGACACCAAAAGGATTTTGAGGAATTTCAATTTTGGCATGGTCTTTCATTTTTTCAAAGAGCCCTATGCCTTCGTTAAAATTAATAAAGATACGGGCCTGCCCTTTACCTATATCCTCAAAACAATCAACATAAGTATCATTACCGGCAAGAGAATCATTGAAACGATTCTGCTTCTCAAAGACTGACTCTACACGCTCGGCATCCCCCATTAAAAAATAAAGTTGTCCCTTGTGTAATGACATACAAAAACCTGTAGACTTAGGATCCAACTTTTCTAGTACTTCATTTTTTTTATGAAAAATCCAAAAGATTTTTACTTTACCAACTTTTTCCTCAATCACTTTAATTCTAGAGTTATTTTTAACTTTAGAAATTTCCTTTATGAAGGTGATCATTTCAGCAAATTTTCCCTTGGATAATGAAGATTTAAAAATAGCAGCAAAGAAAGGCATTTTTTGGGCTCTTCTACTCGAGGAATTACCAGTTCCATCAACCTTTTCACTCACCATAAGATTTTCAAGATCTGAAATGCCAAAAATCATTTCGCCATCCAAAGAATTAATAACAGGCTCAACTAATCTATCATAAGCCTCCTCAAAATTTTTATTTTTACTAGTTTCATGTTTTAATTCTGCATCAATCCATTTAGATAATTTTTTCCATACAGGAAAACTACTAACTTGCCCCCATGGGCCATCGCTCATATTCGATTTGAGTTCCACCCAATTATCAACCTCCAGTGAAATCAAAGTATCCTGCGGAAGGATAGAGGGAAAAGAAGTACTATCTTGCTTTGCGAATGTCTGCTTAACCAGTAAAGCAAACAATAAATTGAAAGCTAGGTATATTGTTTTCATATTTATTTTGGCCTAGGTGGATTATTGTAACGAAAACCAGCATTTGGATTACGGGGGTCAAAAGCAAAAGCATCCCGATTTTCCAAGAATGTTTTAAGTTGTCTTACTGGAATTGAAAAACCAAGGCCCTCAGCACCTGTGCTAACAACTTTCATATTGTTAACACCAACCACTTGCCCCCTGTAATTAAATAAGGGGCCACCTGAATTACCAGGACTAATCTCCGCAGTTGTTTGGATATGTAAACGCGATTGGATAATACGATTTCGCAAACTTACGATTCCCTCGGAAACACTTCGCTCCAAGCCAAGCGGGCTTCCTATTGCAAAAACCCGTTCTCCTTGACGAAGCTCGCTAGATTGACCAAGTGGGACAGCGGGAAACTTTTTTGATTCAGGTTGTCCTTCTATTTTCAAAAGTGCAAGATCGATATTACCTCCTGTGGCCACGATTCGAACATTATCATAATTTTCTTTTATTAATTCATTTCCTGCATTTCTAAACTGAGTAATAGAAATTACCCTTTCACCCGCGACCACATGATCATTGGTTACCACATAACCATCGCGATGAATAATGAAACCAGAGCCCAATCCAATTGGAGTACGAATCATGACCACAGATTCTCCTAAATCCTGGACTAATTTTCTCAATGGTTGCACTTGAGCATCTATTTTTGAAAGATAAAGATTTTTATAATTTAAAGGAGACTTTGAATCATTTTCAGAGTCAATTATATCAACTTTCAAACACTCGATGATGGGAACTTTCAACAAGTCAAAACCCAAGTCAACAAACAAGAATTCGGAATCTTTTTTGAGTAATTCACCAGAAACTGACGCCCCGCTCTTAAGTTCAATATTAACATTCTCTGAAAATAAAATCAGAGGTAAGACAGAAACGAAGAAATAAGTCTTAAATAAATTGCTCAAAACAACAAGTTCTCAATGATTGAACGAAATAGACAAAAAGATTGAAAACGAGAAAGTGTGGTAAATTTTTTCCATTAATTTATTTTTGTTTTGAACATTGAAGGTAATTAAACAAGTACATCTAAACTCTCATCCAGGTTACAAAAATTTAATTCGGATAGTAAAAGCTCACCTGTGAACAATTACCAAAAGAATTACCGTGAAGTGGCTTAGCCTGTGCACCATCAAGCTCGGTATCCAAAAGCATTAACCTAGTCGCACCTTTGGAAGATCTTTCGGTGTAAATAATATGCCGACCATCATTCAGCCAAGTTGATTGTAAACCATGACCTAAACCTTTGGTCAATTGACGACTACGGCGCTTCGCAAAGCTATACTCGTAAACTTGAAATCCACCGCCAACAGCAGCAGTAAATGTAATCTTGTTAGGGTCTATTGGATTCCAACTCGCCTCTGTGCAATGAGAGCTCACATTTGTGGCAATTCTTGTCAATACTCCAGTCGAAAGAGAAACTTCATAAAGTTGCGGTTTCCCTCTGCTGTCAGAAGTAACAATTAAACGGCGACCATCTGAAGACCATGCGGGACCAGATTCGTTGCTTTTGTTTCTAGTTAATCTCTTTGGCTTTGAATTAGGATGGGGAGCAATCCAAACCTCAGGGTTTCCAGTACTGGATAAGATCAACGCAACTTGAGAGTTCCTAGGATTCTGAACTGCACTCAAATTACTTCCCCTGTAATTTGCAATCGTGCTTATCTTACGTGAAGTCAAATCTAGATAAAAGATATTATTAAAAAGCTGACGATTACTTGTAAAAAAAAGACCTTGCCCTTGGTTATCCCAACTCGCATTAAATGTAATTTTCTTAAAACTTGTATTGGGACGACTACTTGTCATTAGTGAGTTTGATACGAAAATTTCCTTGTGACCAGAAAGATTGGAAAGATAAGAAATCTTTCCTGAGAAAAAACCGGGTATTCTCAAAAGTTGATTAACGACTTTATCACAGCCGTTCAATAAAGCCTCGTCTATACTACCACCAGCCACCGATAAAGTTTTAATCATTTTTTTGGGACTCCCAGACAAGATGGAAATGCCGACTTGACCTCCTCCTTTTGCAGAAAATATCAAACTGTACTGACTTTCCTTCGGGTGACTGAGTCTAAAGCCTCCATGTAATGAAAAGGCTTTTTTCAATAAAGGTGTCAATGCAGAGGATGTATTCCCGAAATCAACAGCTATTTGCTTCCTGGCCAGCTCCGATTCAATTCCAGGTAAAATTATTTTTTTTCCACCCTGTCCATGGAGAAAAAAGAATCCAGAAAAAACTGCTCCAATAATGATCAAGGATTTTAAAAAAAATATCTTTTTAAACATCCTTGTCCCACAACATTCCATATCCACATTCATGCCGTAATGATTCAATAAAATTTACTGTCTCAGCAAGAGCAAAAATTCATATCCTTCAAATATTTTAAGAAATAAAGTAATTTAGTAATAAAATTTAACTTTAAAATTGCCCCCATATCTTCTTCCAGCATGATTGCATTCCCTATGTCAGAAAAACTTATCACTGATCTCCTTAAGCAAATTAATTATCCGGGTTTTAGCAGGGATATTGTATCATTTGGCTTAGTTCAAGAATCCAGACTTATTGAAAATAAAGCTTCAGTAAAATTAGAAGTTACCTCGGCCGACCCAACTTTGCCTAAAGTTCTGAAAGAAAATGTTGAGCGTATTCTTATAGAACATGAGTCGATTGACGAAGTTGATGTACAAATTCTTGTCAAAAAAACACCGATAAATCAATCGAACCCCACGGGCGAAGGTAATGGGCAGATTCTCCCTAATGTCAAAAATATAATTGCCATTGCAAGTGGAAAAGGAGGTGTAGGAAAATCAACCACTGCAGTTAACCTTGCCTGTGCAATAGAAAAAATTCTATCTAAAGAATCTCAAAAAGAAATAAGTATAGGAATAATGGACTGCGATGTCTACGGTCCTTCGGTTCCACTTCTAATTGGTGCATCTGAAACACCCCAAGCTCTAGCCGAAAATTGGATAGCTCCCGTTGAAAGTTACGGGATTAAAGTTATGTCTATGGGATTACTTGTTGATGATGAAAGCCCCGTAGTATGGAGGGGACCTATGGTGATGAAAACGATTCAACAATTCGCCACTAATGTTGATTGGGGAGCCTTGGATCTTTTAATCATTGATCTTCCACCAGGGACTGGAGATGCACAGCTTTCAATTGCGCAAACAATGCCTCTTGATGGTGTGATCATTGTTACAACACCGCAGAAAGCAGCAGTCGATGTTGCCAGAAGAGGAGCAAGGATGTTTGAAAAGGTGAATGTGCCAATACTGGGTGTTATTGAAAACATGAGTTTTCTCCTCAATGAAGATACTAACGAAAAATCTTACCTTTTCGGACAGGGAGGTGGACCTAGCACCGCACAAGCATTATCTTCGGTATTTTTGGGAGAGATTCCTATCCACGAAGAGGTTCGTATGGGGGGTGATCATGGAATCCCGATTGTTGTATCAAATCCAGATCACTTCGTAAGTAAATCAATACGAAATATCGGAGAGAAGGTGCTAAAACTTTTAGAATAAAAAAGCGACTAGCTTTTTATTTCTTTGTGCATCGTGTGCCTTTTAAGAAAGCGATTATATTTTCTCTTCTCAACGGGGTCGGTTTGCAACTTTTTGTTGCGGGACGCCATGTATCGAGAAGGTTGTTTACCTTCTTTGCGTGCCTCTGTGCATTCAAGAATGATTGTTTCTCTAGCCATTTCTTAAAAATGGCAAAACTTTAGACTTGTAGCAATTAAAATATTGAATGATCTCAAGAAATTCTAAATTCTTAAATTATTTGCAAAATCCGATCAATAAATACAAATTATCCTATGGAATCTTCATTCAGTAACCATGTATCGGCAGAAAACCTTCACCGCGAAATGCAACTTCGTAGGGAGAACGAATCAAATCTTGAATTGCCTGATGTTGGAAAAGATAGTTCAGAAAAAGTTACCAAGTCGCCGGAACCAATCCAATTATCTGGATCCCTTGCTCAGGACAAAACATTAGAAGAGCAGTTGCAGGCATCTCAGCCTGGCATCCCGCTCGAGAGTGTTGACAATATTGACGACGCTGGAATTGATAGTACTAGAAAACCAGATTGGGAAGTTGTAAAACCAACTGAGTTACCTCCAGAACCAGGCCCCAGTCAGTTTCATAATGATAAATTTTGGGATGAGAGAAGCCTCGACCGCGAGTTACAAGAAAAAGATTTGCAACAGGAAATGATAGAAAGAGAAGCCGAAAACTTTAATGTGGCAGCTGAACGGGGAGAAGACTTTAGTCGTTCAAATTCTAACGAAATTCTTGACCCATATTACAAAAGTGGCTCAGATCCTTCCGAACCACCATCTGCGGGACATAGTTTGGATTCATTTATCTAAATTGTGGATTTAAACCCTGCCAGAATTGAGATTGTAGGAGATTCTTTAGCCATAAAATGGGAAAATGGAAAAGAAAGTTTTTGGGATGCAACTTATCTAAGACTGCATTCGCCTAGTGCAGAAAACAAAGGAGAAACCGACATTTTCGGAAATGTAAGCGGTGGAAATAAACAAACAAAACAGACCAAGGTTTCTATTTTGAACTTTTTACATATTGGAAATTACGCAATACGCATCATTTTTTCTGACGGTCATTCGACCGGAATTTTCTCTTGGAAATATTTACGGGAAATTGAAAAAGAATAATATTAGAATTCCTATTAAAAATTATTAAGCAAAAGATTTCCAAACTCGATTCTAAGCCAGTCCCCTATCGCTTTGTTCGGTAAAAGAAACGATTTCTTTGGAAATTTTATTATCCTGAAATTCTGGTTTTTTTTCAATGTGCTCAATGGCTTGGCGACGATTAAATTCACCACGATACAAGATTTTATAAATAGATTTCGCACAGTCAATTTCAGCTTTATTGAAACCAAAGCGCTCCATCCCAATCTTATTAATCGAACGAACTTCAGCAGGAGAACCATCTGCCAGCATGTAAGGAGGGACATCCTGTACTAGTTTAGAACAGGCAGCAACCATACAGTGCTGGCCTAATCGACAAAATTGGTGCACACCCACCCCCCAACCGATATTCACATGATCACTTACAATAACATGCCCCCCTAAAGCAGAATGGCTACTCATAACAAGATGGTTACCAACGATACAATCATGAGCCACATGACTGTATGCTAGAAAAACATTGTTCGAGCCTATAGATGTACGATCTTTAGCATTAGTTGCCACATGAGCTGTAACATACTCCCGAAAAATATTATTATCTCCAATGTGAAGTTCAGGTTCTCCACCAGAAAATTTTAAATCATGGGTTAACCCTCCAATCAAAGCATAAGGAAAAACCTCGTTATTATTCCCCATTGAAACAAAGCCCTCAACTGTGGCATGATGTCTAATTATCGTACCATCACCGATTTTCGCATTTTTACCAACGAGGGCAAAAGCCTCGACAACAACATCCTTGCCCAACTGAGCTCCCTCTTCAACTATCGATTGAGAATGGATTTGAGTAGGCATTAATTTTCTTCTCCGGCATCAACAATTGAAAACATCAGACTTGCGGAAGAAACGATCTTTTCATTCACTGAACATTGCACGCTTGCGGTTGCCAATTTGTTTCCGCGCACTTTCTCTAATTTAGCGGTTAGAACCAATTGATCGCCTGGCACAACAGGCTTTCTAAACTTTACCTTGTCCGCACTCATAAAAAATGCAACTTTGCCCTCAGATGAGCTTCTTTGTAGAAGCAAGATTCCCGCAGCTTGTGCCATAGCCTCGAGCTGAAGAACTCCAGGCATTACAGGATGGCCAGGAAAATGTCCGGTAAAAAAAGGTTCATTGATGGTAACATTTTTAATACCAACTAAAACATCGCCATCAATTGAAGTAACTCTATCAATCATCACAAAAGGGAAACGGTGCGGAAGCACATCAAGTACTCGTCTTACATCAAGCTCGGTTTCGTCAGGTAGGACAACCGATCTATTTTTTTTCGACTCAATTTTATTTTTTCCTTTGTTATGAATAAATTCTGTAATTTTTGCAGTAAGGTCCGCATTTAGGGAATGCCCTGGACGAACTGCGATAATATGAGCTTTGAGTGGTTTGCCCAAGATCGCAAGATCACCAACGATATCGAGAATTTTATGTCGAACAAATTCATCCTCAAAACGGAGTGGTTCCTTGGATAAGATTTTATCCCCTTTAATCACGATGGCACTATCTAAACTTCCGCCTCTAATCTTACCCAATTTGAGTAATTCTTCAATATCTTCGTAAACTGTAAAGGTTCGAGCAGGTGCAACCTGAGCAACAAATATTTCTGGGTCTATATCAAGAGATAAATGCTGTACATGACTACCCCGGTCATCTGCAGAAGTGCAGGTTATCCGAAAACCGTCAAATGGAAGTGCGATCATCGATCGATTTCCCGATGTTACCGATAAAGGTTCCGGCAATTCATAATATTGCCGTTCAGCATTTTGATCAACAGGTTCAGCCTCCAAAATCAAATTGACAAATGGGCGAGCAGAACCGTCAAGAATGGGTGGTTCACTAGCATCCAATTCGATAATTGCATTATCAATACTACAACCAGAAAGTGCACTAAGAACATGCTCAATAGTATGTACTTTTGCATTACCGTTTGAGATTGTAGTGCTTCGGACCAACTCTGTTACATTTGATGAGACTGGTAAGATCTCAGGCTTTCCATAAAGATCAACCCGCCTAAAAACATAGCCTTGATTTACTTCTGCAGGTTTGATTGTTAAATTAACCTCTTCGCCAGTATGAAGAGATTTACCTTTTATTGAACGCTCATTGCGAATAGTCCTTTGCTTAATAGACATTTTATAATTTCTTTCTATGATAACACTTACATTCTGTAAAGGCGGAACAGAATGATAGGTTAGGTGCTTGCAGTTTTACCCAAAAACAATACAAGGGATTCGTGCGAACTAAAAAAGACACTATTGCCAGAAGATGGAAAAAAGAATACTACAAAATGGTT